>NZ_JBFUJO010000031.1:0-49449 GCF_056401355.1 Polaromonas sp. P4_F4
CGCGGCCATGCGGCGCAGGGCCATGCGGCGCAGGTAGATGGCGTCATCTGCGGCTTTCAGGTTGGCCTCGCGGGATTCGGCTTCCAGGGCCCGGGCAATGTCGGGGGTCGGCTTGATGGCCAGGATGGAGACGCCAAGGACTTGCAGGCCCAAGGCGGCGATCTCGGGCTGGGCGCCAAGGCTGGCTTCGGCGTGCCGGGCGATTTCGGCTGAGGACAGCAAGGCCTCCTTGAGGGCCAGGGCCTGGACTTTTTGCTGGATGATCACCTGGACCTGCATGCCCACCCGGTCACCGAGCTTGAGCGGATCGTCCGATGCATAGCCCTGACCATTGGCCTTGAGGGAGAAATCCATCAGGCGGGCGGTCAGCTGGGGCGTTTTGACCTGGTAGGTGACCTGACCCTGCACCGTGACATTCTGGAAGTCGGACGTCACCAGGGTCAGCATGAAGGGGTGATGGGCGCTGGCCACGGGTACCGCCACCACGGTGGAAGTGGGCGCGTAGTAGTAGAACGACTGGCCGGCGCCCTCACGCACCACTTTCCCCTTTTTGAACTGGATCAGGTGAACCGTCGGTTGGGACTTGATGAATCTGATGCCTAACATGGTGCGCTCTCCTTTTGGTTGCTGAACCGGCTGTTGAATTCAATAGGTTGTACTGAACAACCCAATATAAGTTGCATAATACAACTTAATTCAGGTTTGTCAACGAGGAGCGCAAACATGGCGACCAAAGAAAGCAAGCTGAGCTTTGAACGACCGTTGACCACGGTCGATGTGGTGATCTTCACCGTGTTGGATGACCACTTGCAGGTCCTGCTGGTCAAGCGGCCCGATGGGCCTGCGGAGCCCTTCCCGAATGCCTGGGCCCTGCCTGGCGGCTTTGTGGACGTGAGGAAGGACGACACGCTGGAGGCCTGCGCCAGGCGCAAGCTGCTCGACAAGACAGGCGTGAAGAGTCCTTATCTGGAGCAACTGGGCAGTTGGGGAGGCAAGAGCCGCGATCCGCGCGGCTGGTCGGCAACGCATGCCTACTTTGCCTTGTTGCCGGCTGACTCCGTACAACTGGCGCAGGACGAGGCCGCACCGGCCAAGTGGCACCCGGTGGACGAACCATCACCCCGCAAGCGGCTGGCGTTTGACCATGGCGACATCCTGCAGGCGGCACTGGAGCGCCTGCGGAGCAAGGTGGAGTACACCTCGCTGCCCGCGTTCCTTCTGCCCGAACCGTTCACGCTTCCACAACTGCAGAAGGTCTATGAAGTCGTTCTGGGACGAGCCATCGACAAGAGTGGTTTTCGCACGCGCGCCCTGGCGGCTGATTTCCTGAAGGAGGACGGATTCCTCGACGTAGGATCGCCCCGGCCGGCGATGGGCTACCGCCTCAAAACCCGTGAATCCGCGGTTTACTTCCCCAGAACGTTTAGCCCCAGGAGTACTTAGAGCGGCTAACAAAACGTGTGCAGAGAACGAACGCAGATGACGCAGCAAGCCAGAGAAAGCAAAGCCACATGGATACCGGGGCAATGCCGTAATCGCCGCGCATGCTGATGAAGTGGGTCTGGATTAGGCCATTGGTCGACGCACCGCAGATGAAAAGGTTCCAAAAAGCACCCAGAACGCACGGTTGCCAACCGCATCGCGCAACACCGTCACGGTCGTGAGGAGCAGTTGGCCGAGGGTCTGTGGGCCAGCGGTCGGAATAGCATCTTCCTTGGCGCCGAAAGGCCTAAGGCCGATTTCCGCAGGGCAGCCCTGACGCCTCCGATGGAGGCCAATGCGTCCATGTTGAGTGCTACTTCGGTGTGCGTTTATTAGCCTTCTATCCTAGGCAGCATCGAGGCGGCAGGAATGAATATTGTCGGATGACTTTTGCCAAAATCGCAAATTTGGTTTGCCGAGGGGCATTGATGAAAACGAAGTAGCTCCAAGCGACCGGCTCACGGCCGCAGCATGCAAGCGCGTTGTAATTCTGGGCTTGCCATCAGGAAATTTTTCAAGCCACTACTAATCCTTCGCGAAACGTTGCGCATACTCTTTGGGACTCACCCCAAGTCGCCGAGCAAATGCTTTTCTCAGCACATCCACGCTGTTGTAGCCGCACCGGCGGGCAATCTCCGCCAAGGAGCGGCCCCCAAGCTCCAGCGCTCTGCAGACGGACTCGAGTCGAACCTCTTCGACGTACTTTGCTGGCGTTGTATTCAACTCGCGCTCGAAGGTTCGAATCAACGTACGCACGCTCGTGGATAGACGGTCCGCTAGAACCTCGACCGAGAGGTCCAGTTGCAGATGCTCGCTTATCCAGACCCGCAGTTGCTCCAGATTGGGGCTGAGCCCATGCTGTGCCTGCAGGGAGACGCTGAACTGCGCCTGACCGCCGGGGCGCCGTAAAAAGAGAACCAGGTTCTTGGCGACGTCCAGGGCGATGTCGTTGCCCAGGTCCTCGCCAACAAGGGCAAGTGCAAGGTCAATGCCGGCTGATATGCCGGCCGAGGTGTAGACGTTGCCATCCTTCACCCAGATGGGATTCGGATCAACCAGCACCCTGGGGTAGCGCTCAGCCAAACGACGTGCCATCGACCAATGCGTCGTGGCCCGGCGGCCGTCTAAGAGCCCCGCCTCAGCGAGCGCGAACGCTCCGACGCATATCGAGCACACTCGCCGCACTTTCCGCGAACAAGCACGAATCCAGTCCGCGACGAAGTCGTCCAACCGGTCAATGGGTGTGGCACCCGTCGTAACAATCAAGGTATCGATAGGTCGGTTCGAACGACTCTCTTGCTCAAGTGTCTTGTGCCCTCTGAAACCGATGCCTGTCTCGCTCTCCATGTACAACTCCGGCCCAGCACATACGAGTTCCAACACGTAAGGAGCCCGTTCTCCACTGCGCAGGTAATTTGCAAAGGTAAAGACCTCGGCTGGGCCTATGACGTCGAGCGCGTCTACCGGGGGCAAGCCCAAAATCACAACCCGCCTCTGCGCCGCGCCTTCGAGCGGCTTGCCAGGATTTTTTCGTTTTGTCATCGGTTTTTCCTTCGCCAAGCACATCCCATTTTGGCATTAAACATCCAAAAAATGTCATTTATGCCGCTGCATATGCTCCTAAAGTAGAAGCCAGTCATCGATACCTTTTAGGAGTAAGCATCATGGAAGAACCAATTCTCATCGGAGGAATCGGCGCTCCAAGTTCCGTGCTGGCCCGCAAAGCTGCATCCCTCGTGGACCGCGTTCATTCAACAGCAATGAAGAACCATGTCCACCGCACGTGGTGGTTCTCTGAATTCCTGGGTCGCAAGCGCGGCATGAAATACGACCGCGAGGCCGTGTACCTCGCATCCCTGCTTCACGACCTGGGCCTGACCAGCGAGTACATGGCCGACCAACGCTTTGAGGTCGATGGCGCAGACGCGGCAAGCCGCATTCTCATGGCGGACGGCTACGCGGAATCATCGGCTCAACTGGTTTGGGATGCGATTGCGCTTCACTCGAGCGCGGGCATCGCCGAACGCAGAGAACCGGAAGTCGCGTTGGTCCACATGGGCGCGCATGTGGATGTGATGGGCCTCCGCATGGACGAAATCACGCCATCCCTCATCGACGACACGCTGGCCCTGTACCCCCGTGTCGGATTCAAAGCGGCCTTTCAGCAGGCTCTGGCGGAAGTGGCCCGGAACAAGCCTCATACAACCATCGGCACAGGATTGGCCGATATCGGACGTCGCCATGTCCATGGATTCGAGATTCCCGACGTATGCGACTTGCTCGACCATGCCCCCTTTGAGAGTTGAACCCCGCGAGGCGCGGGATTTTGTGTCCCTTGTCGGTGCAGTGCACTTGGTGCCTATGCCGCTTAACTTAATGGAGAAATCGTCATGAACAAAGCAGACATTCTTGTGAGCGGTGCAACCGGCCGCACCGGCGGCGTTGCCATCGACACGCTGTTAAAGATGGACAAGCGCGTGAGGGCGTACGTCCGCAAGGACGGCGAGGACGCTGCCGCACTTCGAAAGAGAGGTGTGGAAATTGCCATCGGCGATTTCACTGATATCGACACCATCAAGGCCGCCATGCAGGGCATCCGCTCGGCCTACTTTTTGCACCCCATAAGTCCGGGCATCGTCCAGGCCAGCGCCTTCTTCGCGCAGGCGGCGAAGGAGGCTGGCGTCTCGGCCATCGTCAACATGTCGCAAATCTCGGCACGCCGTGACTCGAAGAGCAACGCGGCCCGGGACCACTGGATGTCGGAGCGCGTCTTCGATTGGTCTGGTGTCCCGACAACCCACCTGCGTCCCACCTTCTTCGCGGACTGGCTGGTGTATCCGCATTTCGCCAAGGAGATTTGGGCGAGCAAGAACATTGTGTTTCCCTTCGGCAAGGGGCGGCATGCGCCCATCAGCACGGACGACCAGGGGCGCGTCATTGCGCACATCCTGAGCGCACCAGAGGGCCACGGTGGGAAAATCTACCCGTTGCACGGACCGCGCGAGATGGACCATGACGAGATTGCTGCGGACATGAGCGAGGTGCTCGGCGCAAAGATTTCGTACTCCCCTCTGTCGATTGAAGCGTTCCGGCAAAGGATGGAGCAGTCATACAAGTTCAACCCATTCCTCGTGCAACATCTTTGCGAGGTCGCTCAGGACTACCAAAACGGCGTGTTCTCCGGGACCAACGACATTGTCGAGAAAGTCACAGGCACGCCACCGCTGTCGATTCCGGAGTTCATTGCCCAGAACCGCGCAGCCTTCGTCTGATATTTGGTCGTGGTTCCCAGCATGCCATCAATCCATCAGCTACCGACGTTGGACCAATGCAGTTGCTTTGCGCTCAAGCGAGCTGCCCGTCAAATCTCCAGACTGTATGACGCGCACCTGCAGCCCACCGGCCTGCGCATCACACAGTTTCTGATTCTGGCAGCGCTGAAGGAAAGGAAGCGTGCATCGGTCAACGCTCTCGCCGACAAGCTCGATACCGAGCGGACGGCGATGGGAAAGATGGCTACGACGTTGGAGCGTGACGGTCTGGTCCGGATTGGGCCGTCCCCGACAGACGGGCGTACTCGAATCGTCGAACTGACCGACGAAGGCACCAGGCTGTTTGAACAGGCTGAACCACTTTGGAGCGAGGCGCAATGTCGCGTGGAGCGGCTCAACGGCAAGGAAAAGGTCGGCGCCCTGCGCGCCGAATTGGCGGAGTTGATGACGGACGGCGTGTAGCGGCCGCGCGTGACGCGACTGCCGGTCTACTGAATTCAACGAATTACCAGAAAGAGAGATTCGATATGTCGAAAACTTGGTTCATTACAGGCGCGAGCAGCGGGTTTGGTCGCCAGCTCACCGAGATTCTTCTTCAGCGCGGCGACCGCGTCGCCGCCACCGTGCGCAAGCCTGACGCGTTGGCCGACTTATCGTCGCTGTACGGTGGCCGCCTCTGGGTGGGCGTCCTCGACGTAGTTGATGGTGCCGCTGTCCGTCGCGTCGTCGATGAAGCGTTCGTAGACTTGACGCGCATTGATGTGGTGGTCAGCAATGCCGGCTACGCCTTGCTCGGCGCAGCCGAGGAAGTCAGCTGACGGGCATTGACCATCAGGCGGACCTGCGCTGCAAGCAGCCCAGGTCCGGCCAGATCCGACTCGCCAAGCGTCAAAAGGCGTGATTGATACCCATCTGGATACCGGACGCCTTCGCCCCCGGTATGCCCTCCGGTGACGAGTCAGCCGTCACATACGCGGCATTGCCGTAATTGGTGATGCGCGAGTAAGCGCTATAGAGCGTCGTCCGTTTGCTCAGGGCGTAGGTGTACCCGACGGCCGCCTGCCGGGCATCGTCCGCGTCTACCCCTGGGCCAGAGCGATTGGAGCGGGCAAAGGACGCCTTGACGTGGCCAGCGCCTACGGGAACCGCGGCACCAACCAGCACGTTGGTTTGCTTGTCGCTGCCAAGCTTGTGCTGCAGGTAGTTGACGTAAGCCTTGACGATACCGAAGTCGTAGCTTCCTCCGACAGTAGCCGTGGTGTAGTTATTCGCGCCTGCAGCCGTTCTGCCGTATGCCGTGGCGACGTTGAGCGGCCCGGACTGGTAGCCAAGTCGGCCACCGGTGTGACGCGCGCCGTTCACGCCCTCAGCCGCCGCGAACATGAACTGTCCATAGACGCCGCCAAGGTTGCCGGGCAGAAAGTAGCCCACAGAATTGCTCGCCCGGGTCAGTGTTTTTGCACTGCCGAGGCCGATCGGCCAACCTTCAATGATGTTGCTGCTGCCGCCTACACCCACCGTTCCGAAGGGAGCAAACGTGGAAATATTCCAGAACACGGGCGTGTTATCGCGCCCTAGACGCAACTCGCCGTAGTCCCTGCTCATCAAGCTGACGGTCGAGCGGCGGCCAAACAACGCGCCCTGTATGGCGCCGGTGTCCGGCAGTATTCCGGTTTCGAGCCAGAATCCTGCCGAAAGACCTCCGCCCAGATCTTCAACGCCGCGAAATCCAATGCGGCTCGGCAAAAGGTAGCCTCCCTGGTCCATTCCCGTGGCCGAATTGCCGCCAGCCTTCGAGTACGTGAGGTTGAGGTCGATGCTGCCGAAGATGGTGACGGTGGATTGGGCAAATGCGGTGCCCAGGGCGCCAAAAGCAAGAATAGCTGCGAGTGATTTCTTCATGATGGTTCTCTTGGATAGTGGAAGTGGATTGCCTCAGCGCTGGCAAGACGAGGGGAAAGGAGCGGTCAGGGGCGGTCCGGCGCGATCGGAACGCGACCAAGCGTGGCGAGATGACGGTCCTGTCGACATGCAAAGAAAAAAAGGCATGTCTCGGTGTTGCGGGTCAGTCCACCTTCATGCCGACTTTCCTGATCAGCGCCGCAGCGTCGCCCGCTTCGGCTTTGACCAGCGCGGCGAACTGCGACTGCGGCATGGGAGCGACCTCAGCGCCGAGCGTCTCCAGGCGCTCGCGCACGACGTCTGACTTCAGAACCTTGGCCGTTTCTGCGTGGATGCGCTCCACCACGTCCGCCGGCGTCCTGGCCGGCACAAACATGCCAACCCAAAAGGTGTAGTCCGACCCGGTGAAGCCCGCTTCGAGCGTCGTCGGCACATTCGGCAGCGCAACGGAGCGCTTGGGGGTCCCGACCGCGAGTGCGACCAGCTTGCCGCCCTTGATCAGCGGCAGTGCAGAGACCAGGGGGGCGAAGAACCAGTCGATCCGACCCGCCATGACCTCGTTCAACGCCTCGGGCGTACCTTTGAACGGGACGTGGTTCGCATTAATCCCCGCCGAGGCTCGGAACTTCTCCGCGTTCATGTGCGTAGCGCTGCCGTTGCCCGCCGAGGCGTACATGTACGTCCCTGGAGCGGCTTTCGCCTTCTGAACTAGTTCCTGCACCGTCTTGAAGTCCTTGCCCGGCCCTGTCACCAGCACATTTGGCAAGGTCGCAAGCATCGTGATCGGCGTGAAGTCCTTCAATGTGTCGTACTTCAGCGCCGGGTACAGCGCAGCGTTGGCGACGTGACTTGCGGAGTGAATGAGCACCGTGTACCCATCGGCGTTGGCGCTCGCGACCTGTGAGGCGCCCAAGGTACCCCCTGCTCCCGGTTTGTTCTCAATGACGATGGGCTGCTTGAACGCCTTCCCCAACTGCTCGCTGATCGTTCGTGCGATGACATCTGTACCGGAACCCGCAGTGAATGGGACCAGGAACTTGATGGGTTGCCTCGGATAGCTGTCTTGCGCCCGCACGAGCGATGAGTGACCGACGAGCCCGGCGACAACGCCGGCCATCAGTACATTGAGCGCGTGACGACGGTTTTTTGGGTTTGATTTCATGTATGTCTCCTCGTTCCTCGAATGCAAATTGATTGACTGCTACTGCTAAGCCTTGTTGGGCATGACCAGTAGCACGGTGGCGGGTGAATCGGTTTGGTTGAGTAGCTGCCGTGCCTCTGCCGGCTCGATGCGGCAGCTGTCCAGGGGCCTCAACTTGGCTTCCCGCACGATGGCGCCCTGGCGGGCGACGACAGTCAGTTCGCCCGATAGCACGACATAGAACTTCTCCACATCGGAGGCAGCAGATGTCGTGCCTCCTCCGGGTTCGATGACGGATAGACCGATCCAGACACTCTGGCTCGGTCCGGCCTCTTTGCCCTGCAGACGCCGCATCACCATGCCTTGGTGACCGGGCGCGTCGTAAAGGGGTGCGCTGTTGTGCTCAACGATATTCATGGTGCGGCTCCGACCTTAGGGCGCGAGAACAATGCGGTCGCGCGTGCCTTCAAGCACACGGCGATAGGCGTTCGGCGCTTCTTCCAGAGGAAGCAGGGTCGTCTCGTCGACGTCGAAGGCCTTCAGCGAGCCGTCCTCGAAGCCGGGCAGCAGCAGCGTCAGGATCTGGGCACACTGGCTCACGTCCAGTTTCAGGCTGTCCACGCCCAGCATCTGCAGATTGCGTCGATAAAAACCCAGGATATCGAAGGGCACGTGGCGCTCAATCGTCGAGATGAGAATCTGCATGCCTCCCACTGCGAGGCTGTCCATCGCTGTCGCGAAGTACGGCGATCCAACGGTGTTGTAGGCGATGTCGGCCCCTCGCCCCCCCGTCGCACCAAGAACTGCGGCGGCCAGGTCTTGCTGCGACCCGTTGACCATGTTCACGGAACCCGTGCTATGGCCCACATAGGCTTCGGCGCCCACCTCCACGCCCACCACGGTGGCGCCCGCTCGCGTTGCCAGTTGAACTGCCGCCTGGCCGACCTTGCCATTGGCGCCGAACACGACCACCGTCTGGCCGGCGCCTTTGAGGCCGGCGCGGCGCAGTCCCTCATGCGCGGTGACGAAAGGCACGCCGATCGTCGCGGCCGCGGCGAGCGACATCGTGCTCGCGGTGCGCGTCAGCGCCTGCACCGGTAACACCAGGTAGCGCGCGTGCGTACCGTCGCGTGTGATGCCCAGGTCGCCGCCGGTGCCCCAGACCTCGACGCCGATCCACTCGCGCGGTCCGGCGACAACGCGACCGGCGAAGTCGCGGCCCGGGATTCGTGGCCAGATGGCACGCGGCATCAGTCCGAGCGCCGCCTTCACGTCACTGGGGTTCACTGCGGCCGCAAGGACTTCAATCACCGCCTCGCCAGGTGCCGGCTCGGGCAGGGGCATTTCGACGATCTGCGGCAGCAGCGCATCCGGGGTGACGGCCTTTTGGGTCAGACGCAAGGCACGTCCGATAGCTTGGTTTCTCATGGTGTATTCCTCTCAGTAAGCAATTGCAGGGAGCCGGGCGTTGCCGCTCACGGTTGATTCGAGGGGCGCAGCCCCCAACGCTCGCGAGCCTGCCGTGGCGTGGCGAGCCGGCCGCCAAGGTCCTCGACGATTCTTCGGGCCCTGCTCACGAGTTCGGCGTTGCTCTTGGCCAGGACGCCGCGGTCCAGATAGATGGTGTCCTCCAGGCCAACGCGCACATTGCCGCCGAGCAGGTAGGTCTGTGCCACGGCGGGGAATGCGTGACGGCCGATGGCAAACGCGGACCACTGCGCCGTCGGCGCTATCAGCGAGCGGGCGTGCCACAGGGTTTCGGGCTTGAATGGCATGGCGTAGCGCACGCCCATCACCAGGGTGTAAAGGCCGGGGCCCTCGAGGCTGCCATCGGCCATCAGCGCCTGGGCGAGCATGAGATCTCCGCTGTCGAAGCATTCGAGCTCGGGAACCGCACCGGCCTCGCGGATGACCTTGGCCATCCTGCGAACATTCTTCGGCGTGTTGATGACGACCTGGTCGCCCGAGTTCATCGTATTGAGGTCGAGCGAGCAGATATCGGGCTTCAGCGCGGCAATATGCGCGACCCGACGCTCGGGAACCATCAGGTTGCTGCCGGGCGCAGCCACCTGCGGATCGTCATCACTTGGGACGAACCTCCCGCCCGGCCCCGTGGTCAGGTTGATGATGAGGTCTGCACGCCGAGTCCGGATTTCTGCGACAACCTCGGCGTAGAGCTCGACGTCCATGGACGGCCGGCCCGTCTGCGGATCGCGCACATGGATGTGCACGACCGCCGCACCTGCCTCCGCTGCTTCAAGGCATGCGGTGGCAATCTGGGTCGGCGTGATGGGCAGATGAGGCGTCTGCTCCGGCGTGGTCAAGTTGCCTGTGACGGCGCAAGTCAGAATGGTGGGTTGTTCCATCGGGGGTCTCCGGCTATCTATGTTTGGGCGCTTATCCGGCGCTTATCCGAGGTGACGTCCACCGTCGGCGACGATGATGCTGCCGGTGGCGTAGCGCAATGAGGTGCAGCACGCCACGATCGCCGCCGCGACGTCGTCAGCCACGCCCACGCGCTTGAGCGGAATCGATTGCCCCACCCGCTCGTTGAACGCCGCATCGCGGCCCGGAACAAAGCCCGTATCGACGACCCCTGGCGACACGGCCAGGCAGCGTATCTGCGGTCCCAGCGTCTTCGCCAGGGCTTTGGTCAGCGCATCTGTGCCCGCCTTGGCTGCGGAGTAAGCCAGGTTGCTGCCCATGCCGGTGAAGGCGGCGATTGACGAGACGTTGACCACCACGGAGTCGCCCGCGGCCTTCATCTGCGGGGCGAAAGCCCGGATGGCCGCGAACGTGCCGCGCCAGTTGGTCGCAAAGATGTCGTCGATCAACTGGTCGCTCAGGCCGTCCAGGTCGGCTGCGGCAACGGGCTTGGTGAAGCCGGCACAGTTGATGAGCACGCTGGCATTGCCTGCTTCCTTGCGCACGAACTCGGCCGCGGCGCTCAATGAGGAACTGTCCGTCACGGAGGCCGTGACCGCGAAATGGCCCGAGCCGGCGAGCCCGCGCAAGGCCGGCTGCGCATCGCCTGCTCCCCCGCGATGGAGAAGAACGACCCGGGCGCCCAGCTGAGCCGCCCTTTGTGCAGTGGCAAGTCCGATGGCGCCGGTGCCACCCGTGATGACCACGATGTCGCCGTCCAGGCGCTCGCGCGGTGCGAAGGTTCTTGTATTCATGTTGATCTCCAGGTCAGGGAATTGGGCATTTCGGGACGCGCGTATCGCCGGGCTCGAGTCGGAGATCGACATCGAGCTTGAAACCGCCCTGGCCGTTTGACTCGAAAGTCCGCAGGAGCGAACCGACGGCGCCGAAAACAACATCGTCGTAGGCGTGCGGGTCTTCGGCGTCGAAGTACTGCGTCGCCAGGACCTTGTGGCCTGGCGCTACAACGATGAAATGCAGATGGGCCGGGCGCATGGAATGGCGCCCCTGGGCGGCGAGCAGGTCACCGCATGGCCCGTCAGTGGGCACGGGATACCCGGCGGGCCGCACGCTGACGAAAGAGAACCGCCCCTGTGCGTCGGTTTCGAATCGCCCACGCAGGTTCATGGGTTGCTGCGTCGAATCCTGGTTCTCGTACAAGCCCTTGGGCGAGGCCTGCCAGGTTTCCACGCGCGCACCGGCAATTGGCGTCCCATCCAGGGACCGGACATGGCCGGTCACGGTCAGCGGCGCCCCCGGCGTGTCAGGAGAAGTGATGCATTCGCCGTTTTGCCGGAGCGGCTGATTGGCACGCCAGAATGGGCCGATCAGCGCAGGCTCGGTCCCGCCCGCTTCCAGCGCGTGACGGGCGTCGCGCAGCTGCACCAACGTCGCCAGCCCTAGAATGTCTGCGAGCAGAATACCTTCATGCTTCTTCGGACCACTCGCCTGCCCAATGCGCACCAGAAAATCCAGCCCGTACTCCAGCTCCGCCGGAGAGAGATCGACGTCCAGTGCGAACGCGTGCACGTGCCTGATCAGCGAATCCAGGATGTGCCGCAGTCGCGGATTTGCGGTTGTAGCGTTCATCTCGAGGACGGCTCGCAACAATGCGGCGGGATCCGACGCGGGCAGCGCGATTTTTGGGGGGGACGATGTTTGCATTTAAGGTCTCGGTTAGGGCAATCGATTGCCTTAAATATACGGTAGAAATTCAAAAAGCACAAGCACCGAACCCATGAAGCGGGTGTTTTCATCAAGATAATGCGATAAATCCACTTAAATTTCATATTACGAAAGCCAATCGTTTGTCCAAAATAATGCACTCAGATACCCCATCAGGAAATCCAACGACCATCGAGGACATTGCCAAAGCGGCCGGCGTCCATCCTGCCTCCGTGTCTCGAGCCCTTCGCGGCATTGACAAGAAGGTGTCTGCGCAGACACGGGAGAAGATCGAACGGATAGCCAAGGAGATGGGTTACCGGCCCAACGTCATGGCGGCGTCGTTGCGGACCAAGCAGACGAACCTCATTGGCATCGTCGTGCCCGACCTGGGGAATCCCCTCTTTGGCCCCATCGTCCAGGGCCTGGAGGTTGAACTGCGAAAGCAGGGGCTGATGTGCCTGGTTATTCAGACACCCGAGGACCCCGACGAGAGGCGGGATGTCGTGGTCGCCCTCGCCAACCGGCAAGTGGGTGGCCTGCTCGTCCTGGCGGCGGAGAGCGACGATCCGATGCTGACGGCCGCGCAGCAACTTTCACTTCCCACGGTCCTGGTCAACCGCGGCTTCGGCGAACGACGATTTTCCAGCGTGGTCAATGACGATCGCGAGAGCGTTCACCTTGTGCTCGAGCACCTGATGAAGCTGGGTCACAGGGCCATCGCACATATCGCGGGACCGAGCAGCTCATCGACAGGACGAGCCCGCCGCCAGGCGTTTGAAGAGTTGAGCGCGAGCCTCGGAGTCCAAGCCCTCGTCGTTGAAGCTCGGGCCTTCACTCGACAGGCCGGCCTGGCGGCGACACTCGAGTTGCTGAATCAGACCAAGGCGTCGACTGCGATCTTTGGCGCCAATGACTTGATTGCGATGGGCGTGCTCGACGCACTCCATCAGCATCGCTTGTCCGTTCCGGGTGATGTCTCGGTGGTGGGCCACAACGATATGCCATTTGTCGACCTCATCGCACCGCCGCTGACCACGGTCCGTATTGCGGTGGACCAAATGAGCCGACAGGCCGCGCAGCTTCTGCTTGAACATCTGAAGACGCCTAACCAGGACCCGAGCATGCGCGTGCTGACACCGAGGCTCATCGTCAGATCGTCCACGGCATCCGTTCGAAAGACCAGCTAGCTTCGCTTGCAGTAGTCCCGTGTCTTTGGGTGGTCTGCGCCAACCCGCGTTGCTGGATCGACAAGATGATCAAGTACGAAGCACACGACTGTCTCGGCCACAGTTGACGACGCCGGAAAAGCGGCCCGCACCGAACCCGCGCTTGACGAGCCGCATGGAAATATGCGCTTGCCAAGCTGCGCCCAACACGGGGGCGTCACTCTCGGCCACAAGGAGCCGGGAGGGGCCGCTTATCCCAAATTGATTCTCTGTACTCCAAGCGAAGCGGCGAAGGCATTGGGCAGGTAGCCCGGTTGTTGCGCGATGCATCCAATCGTCTGGCGCGCCTCTGGCGACACCTTGGCCCCATGCCGCACAGCGCACGTGACACAGACGCGGCATGCACTCCGGCCTCTCGCGCGATACCTTCTCCTCAATAGTGACGCGGGGCTTCGCCGGGTTCTTGCACACGTAACGCCGATCCGATGCTGCCTCGACTACTCATGGCATCGCCAGCCAGGGAGATCGAAGCTCGCCAGCACAAGGGAAAACACCAATGAAAGTTTGCCTTGCCAGTTATGGGGCGCGTATTTATACTAAGGCAATCGATTGCCTTTATTTTACTTGAAGCCAGCATCTATCGGCCGAATAAATGCCATTCAATGAAGAAATACAACAGGAATACTGCTTATCTTCAAAGGCAATCGATTGTGCTAATTTGATATTTCCGCCTCCCCTCGTTGTCACTATTTTGCTGAAGATCGCCATGCCCATTGCCACCGACACTCCCTTGCCGATCACTCAATCGCAGCGCAAACCCTGCTTTATGTCTTGCGCAACGGCCTCGAATGCGGCCGCGCTGCTCGCCCAAGACGGCCGGCATGCGCGTCGAATGACAGGAGCGGCCGGAGCCCAGCGATGAGCAACCTCGATGTCCCCAGGCATTTCTTCGCCGAACCGCGCATCGATGCGAGCGCGTTCCTCGCACCGAGCGCCACGGTGATCTGTGATGTGCACATTGCGGCTCTCGCCTCGATCTGGTTCGGCGTCGTGGTGCGCGGCGACGTGCAGGCGATTCGCATCGGCGAAGGCAGCAATATCCAGGACGGCACGATCGTGCATGGCAGCACCGGCGGCGTGCCAACGCAGGTGGGCAGCTTTTGCACGGTCGGCCACGCCGCGGTGCTGCATTCCTGCACGCTGGACGACTACGCCTTCGTCGGCTTCGGCGCGCGCGTGCTCGACGGCAGCCGGATCGAAACCGACGGCGTGCTCGCGGCAGGCGCGGTGCTCACGCCGGGCAAGATCGTCCGCAGCGGCGAGCTGTGGGCCGGCAACCCGGCCCGTTTGCTGCGACGGATCGAGCCACCAGAAGTCGCAAGCTATCGCGCCGTCGCACCGCGCTACGTCACATTGGCGCAGGCGTACCGGCTCAGGCCGGCAGCGTCGCGCCCCTGAGAAGCCGACTGCGCGTCAAGTTCACCGCGATCCCTTTTCCCTCCCAGCTGCAACAAGCACCACTCAACGCAGGCGCAAATCATGGCAAACAACATCAAGTCAAGGAGCCGTCCTATGCCAAAAAAGTTAGCGCTACGGGTCAACGGCGCGACCCGCTCGGTCACGGTCGATCCCGATACGCCGCTACTCTATGTTCTGCGCAACGACCTTGCGCTGAACGGCGCCAAATACGGCTGCGGCCAGGCGCAGTGCGGCGCCTGCAGCGTGCTGATCGACGGGGTTGAACAACGCTCCTGCGTGTACCCGGTCGGCGCCGTCGCCAAGGGCCGCATCACGACGATCGAAGGTCTTGGCACGACGCAAAAACCGAGCGCGCTGCAGCGGGCGTTCATCGAGGAGCAGGCCGCCCAATGCGGTTATTGCAGCAGCGGAATGGTCATGGCCGCACAGGCGCTGCTCGCGCGCAGCCCGAAACCCAGCGAAGCCGATGTCAAGCAAGCGCTTGAGGGCCATTTGTGCCGCTGCGGCTCGCACAACCGCATTGTGCGTGCGGTGCTGCGCGCGTCCCGGGGCGCTGCATCATGAGCGCCGCACTGTCAAACGTTTCGCGCCGCAATTTCCTGAAAGCTGGCACTGGCCTGGTGGTCGGCATCGCGCTGGCACCTGATGCGCTGGCCC
Organism: Polaromonas sp. P4_F4; assembly: GCF_056401355.1. Lineage (NCBI taxonomy): Bacteria > Pseudomonadati > Pseudomonadota > Betaproteobacteria > Burkholderiales > Comamonadaceae > Polaromonas > Polaromonas sp. P4_F4. Next base: position 15,192 of record NZ_JBFUJO010000031.1, read on the forward strand.
AAGGCGCAGCGGTGCCGGCGCGCCTGCCCGGCAGCCTCAACAACAATCGCCAGCTGTCGGCGTGGCTGCGCATCAACCCGAACGGCACCGTGACGGTGTTCACCGGCAAGATGGAACTCGGCCAGGGCATCGCGAGCGCGCTGGCCCAGATCGCCGCCGACGAACTTGACGTCGACTACCAGCGCATCGACATGGTGGCGCCCGACACGTCGCGCACGCCCGATGAGGGTGTGACCGCGGGCAGTCAGTCGATCGAGCAGAGCGGCACCGCCATCCGCTTCGCCTGCGCCGAAGCCCGCCAGTTGCTGCTCGCCGCAGCGGCCGCCCAGTTGGGCGTGGCCTCGGGCGAGCTCACCGTCGTCAACGGGGCGATCGCCGCCCCCGGTGGCAAACAGACAACCTACTGGGAGGTCACCACGGACGCGATGCTGCGCCGGGAGGCGACCGCGAAGGCCAAGCCGAAGGACCCAGGCCAGTACAAGCTGGTCGGCCAAAGCCTCGCCCGGCGCGATCTCCCGGCAAAGCTCACCGGCGGAGCGGCCTACCTGCAGGATCTGCGGCTTCCCGGCATGGTGCATGCGCGCGTCGTGCGGCCGCCGGTGCCGCGCGCCGAACTCACGAACCTCGACACCGCGGCCGTCAAGGCGATGCCCGGCGTCATCACTGTGGTGCGCGACGGCAGTTTCATCGCAGTCGTCTGCGAGCGCGAGGAGCAGGCGATCAAGGCACGCCAGGCGCTGCGCGAGGCAGCCGTCTGGTTGCGGCCTGAGTTGCCTCAAACGCTCGCCGACCGGTTCGATCAGGCCGACCCGGGCCTGCCGACGCAGGATTCAGTCGTGAACGAAAAGAAGGCGCCGAACGCGCCGCCGGCCGCACAGCGGATCGAGGCGCGCTATACCCGGGCATTTCAGCTGCACGCCTCGATCGGCCCGTCGTGCGCGGTGGCGCAAGCCGCGGAGGGCAAGCTGACAGTCTGGACCCACAGCCAGGGCGTGTTTCCGCTGCGCGGAGACATTGCACGCGCGCTCGGCGTGGCGCCGGCCAGCGTGACCTGCATCCATATGGAAGGCGCAGGCTGCTACGGCCACAACGGCGCAGACGATGTCGCATTCGATGTGGCGCTCATCGCGCGCGCGGTCCCGGGCAAGCCGGTCAGGGTGCAGTGGATGCGCGACGACGAGTTCATGTGGGAGCCCTTCGGCTCGGCAATGAGCGTGACGATGCGCGCCGGGCTGGGTGCAGACGGCAGCATCGTCGACTGGCAGCACGAGTTGTGGAGCTATCCGCATTCGCGGCGGCCGGGCGGACGCGAGGGCGTGAATCTGCTCGCGTCGTGGTACGTAGCGAGTCCGACGCAGCCGACTTTCCCCACCGACATCCCGCAGCCAAACGGTGGCTCCGACCGCAACTCGATCCCGCTCTACGAATTTCCGAGCCAGAAGGTCCTCAAGCACTACATGACCGACGCGCCTCTGCGCACCTCGTCGTTGCGCACGCTGGGGGCCTACCCCAACGTCTTCGCGATCGAGTCGATGATGGACGAAGCCGCGGCGGCGGCGGGCGCTGACCCGGTGGCGTTTCGCCTGAAGCACCTGCGCGACGAGCGCGCGCGAACGGTGATCGAAGCGGTGGCCAAGAAGAGCGGCTGGCGGCCGGGCGCGCTGGGCGACGGCGGCAAAGGCAGCACGCTGCGCGGGCGTGGGATCGGGTTCGCCAGATACAAGAACCACGCCTGCTACTGCGCCGTGGTCGCCGAAGTCGAGGTCGACCGCACCAGCGGCAGCGTGCGCGTGACCCGGGCCTGGTCAGCGGTGGACGCGGGGCTCGCGGTCAACCCCGATGGCATCGTGAACCAGATCGAGGGCGGCGTGATCCAGTCGACCAGCTGGACGCTGAAGGAAGCCCTCAAGTACGACCGCTCGGGCGTGCAGACCAGGAGCTGGAGCGACTACCCGATCCTGCGCTTCAGCGAAGTGCCCGCAGTTGACGTCGAGGTGATTCAGCGCCGTGCCGAGGGCTCCCTCGGGGTGGGCGAAGGGGCGCAGGGCCCGACCGCGGCAGCAATCGCGAATGCCTTTGCGGCCGCGACCGGCCGCCGCCTGCGCGACATTCCGTTCACGCCGGAGCGAGTGAAGGCGGTGCTGGCGTGAGATGCAGACACGAATTCTTGCTTCGGGCCAGATGGTGCAAAACGTTTGAAAACGGAGATTCGATGATGAAGACTTCCACAACGGCATCGCGCTCAACTGCGCCCCCTTCAAATCTTGCCCAAGGCTCCATTTACCTACTCCAAAAGGAAAAATCGATGTTGTTCCACCGCATTCTGCTCGGCGTCGCCACCTTCGCGATCGCTGCGCTCGCCCATGCCCAGACACCGCTGCGCGTGATCAGCTTTCCCGGCGGAGCGAACCTGCCGCTCTGGGTCGCCGAGGACAAGGGGCTGTTCGCGCGCGAGAAGCTCTCGGTAAAGGTGAGCCCCACTCCGAACTCGGTCGTGCTGGTCCAGGGCCTCGTCAAGGGCGAGCAGGACATCGCGTTGGCCGCATTCGACAATGTCGTCGCTTACCAGGAAGGCCAGGGAGAGGTCCCGCTGCCGGCCACGCCCGACTTCTTCGCGTTCATGGGCGTCTCGCGCGGGACCGTTCGCCTGGTGGTGAGCCCCGACGTCAAGGACTACGATGGCCTGCGCGGCAAGACGCTTGGCGTCGACGCGGTCGCGACCGGTTATTCGCTCGTGCTGCAAAAGCTGCTGCAATTGGGCGGTCTCAAGGAGCTCGACTATCGCCTTGAGTCGGTCGGCGCAACCGGCGTGCGTGCGCAGGCGCTGATGGATAACAAGTTCGCGGGAACGATTCTGACGACGCCACTGGAGATCGCGCCGGAGTCGCGCGGCTATCGGCGGCTCGCCAACGCGGTCGATGTGCTTGGCCCCTACCAGACGATCGTCGGAATGGCGCGGCACAGCTGGGCGAAGAGCAACCGCGAGGCGCTCGTCGGGTTCATCCGTGCATCGAGCGAGGCAATCGACTGGCTGTTCGATCCGAAGAACCGCGCAGAGGCAGTGTCGATTTACCGGAAGTATCTGCCAAACGTGCCCGAGGCCGCAGCGCAGCGGCATGTCGATGCGTTGCTCGGCGATCGCGAAGGCTTCGCGCGCGGCGGTGCGCTCGATCCAGATGGCATGACGACAGTGCTGCGGATCCGGTCCGAACTCGGGCGCCCGCAGAAGACGCTGGCCGATCCGGCACGCTACGTCGACGAGAGCTACTACCGGGCGGCAAGGGCTCGTTAGTAATACCTTACGATGCCCAAGCTCGATCACCCTTCACGACCGGGAATGACGATCGATGAACTCGCCTGTCGTCGCGGCCACGCACCACTACGTGCATGAGAATTCAACGGCCGCGCGATTCATGCATGACAAACTTACCGCAGCATTTGGATCAAAAGCTCCCGGATCAGTTGCTTGCACAGGCTCCTCTATGGATTCACGGCCATACTCGTGATTCCTATGACTACCAGGTCACCTACAACGACAAGGTAGCCACCAGGGTAATTTGTAATCCACGAGGGTATCCCTTGGGCCATCGGAAGGCTCCGTTTGAAAATCCAGATTTTTCTTCTGGATTGATTTTGCCAACGTCTTGTTGACTCACTGATTTAGACTGCTTCGGAGCCTCAGACCCACCAACTGAATTGGAGATCTTGTGCATACAAACGACAGCAAAAAACCGGGAACAGGTGTGGTTTCAGCAGAAGGGATCGCACCAGCACTAGATCTAATTATGGACAAGGGACTTGATTGGGTTCCATTTCTAGGCCCCTCTATCGGCGCAGTGAAGGCTTACAAAGAAGTTCGTCTCTCGCTCGGTGAGCGCAAGCAGCAAGCGTTCTTACGGGGATTAGGAACACATCCTCCAGAAGAGGTCGCCCAGTTCTTGGAGCAGTTGGGGGACAGCGCGGAGGAACGGCGTAAGACAGGTACCACCCTAATGATGATGCTAGATCAGTTCACTGATTTCGATAAATGCGAACTGCTTGGAAAATTAACCATCGCATGCGGATTAAAAGTTATTAGCTCATCAGAATTGAGGCGACTGGCGAACGCTATAAGCCTGGCGTTTCCAGAAGATTTGCTGGCTTTCATTTCCGCGGAAGATCAACCTGTTTTTTTGAAGGATCCGGATTACTTCGTACACCTTCAGTTAACAGGGTTGACGCAAAACAATGGCGGGTGGGATGGCGGCATGCCGGCCATTACGCCGCTGGGCGCAAAGTTAAGAGAAGCTCTTAAAGCGGTGAACGCGCGATACCCTGGAAGTTGAACGGCACAGCCATCCATGGGGACTTTTGCGGGACAGCAGCAGAGTTGAAATAGAGACAATGCCGGACAGATGGGGACACCCATTACCGAAATACAAACAAAAAAGCCCTACTGACTCAGTAGGGCTTTTATCGTAACTCATTGATTTAAATGAGAAATTTGGCGGAGTGGACGGGACTCGAACCCGCGACCCCCGGCGTGACAGGCCGGTATTCTAACCAACTGAACTACCACTCCTGGTAGCAGTAACGTTCGCTCTTTCGAGCCAAGTCGCCTGCCCTTGCGGGCTGGCTGTTACTGACTTGCGCCTTGTACATCACACAGGGTGATGAATGCTGGCGACCCCACGGGGATTCGAACCCCGGTACTCACCGTGAAAGGGTGATGTCCTAGGCCTCTAGACGATGGGGTCAAAGCCTTGGAACTTTCCGGACAGGCTTTTGCTTTTACACAAAGGCCTGACAAAAAAAACTCTGCTAAATCTCTCTCAACAATTTTTGGTGGAGGTAAGCGGGATCGAACCGCTGACCTCTTGCATGCCATGCAAGCGCTCTCCCAGCTGAGCTATACCCCCAAACTCTGCAGATTTCTCAGCAGTTGTCGAGCCTTGAATTATAGCCCGAAAATTCGAGGTTTTTCAAATCTTCAAACGCGAGATCACATCTTCACGTTTCATGAGCTCCAAAATCGCATCCAGCGAGGGCGTTTGCGGGGTGCCCATGACCAGCACGCGCACCGGCATGGCCAGTTGCGGCATCTTCATGCCGGTCTCGGTGAGCACCTGCTTGATAGCCGCCGCAATGGCCGCCTTGTTCCATTCGCAGCCTGCCAGCGCTTCGGCCAGTTTGGCGAGAGCCGGACGAATGGCTTCGGTCACATGTGTGCTGATATCCTGCGCGCTCGGCTGCCCACCCGTCACCAGCACTTGCAGCCAGCCGGCCAGCTCCACCAGCGTGCTGCAGCGGTCCTTGAAAAGGCCGCAGCCGCGAACCAGGCGTGCGGTGTCCAGGCTCACGCCGCGCGCAGCCAGGAAAGGCTGCACAAGTTCGGCCAGCTTGTCGTCTGCCGTAGCCTTGAGGTGCTGTGCATTGACCCAGCGCAGTTTCGCTTCATCGAACTGTGCGGCGCTCTTGCCGAGGTGATCGAGGTTGAACCATTGCAGGAATTGCTCGCGGCTGAAAATCTCGTCGTCACCGTGGCTCCAGCCGAGGCGCGCCAGGTAGTTCACCATCGCGTCGGGCAGATAGCCTTCGGCCGCGTACTGCGTCACCGGCTTGGCGCCGTTGCGCTTGCTCATCTTTTCGCCCTGTTCATTCAGAACCGTGGGCAAATGCGCATAGACCGGCACGTCCTTGCCGAGCGCGCGAAAGATATTGATCTGGCGCGGCGTGTTGTTCACATGGTCGTCGCCACGGATCACATGGGTGATGGCCATGTCGATGTCGTCCACCACCACACAGAAGTTGTAGGTGGGCGTGCCATCCGGCCGCGCAATGACGAGGTCATCGAGCTCGTCATTGCTGATCTCGATGCGGCCCTTGACCTTGTCGTCCCAGACCACCGAGCCGCCCTGCGGGTTTTTAAAACGCAGCACGGGCTGCACGCCTGCCGGAATAGGCGGCAGCGTCTTGCCCGGCTCGGGCCGCCAGGTGCCGTCATAGCGCGGCTTTTCCTTGGCAGCCATCTGCTTTTCGCGCAGCGCGTCGAGCTCGGCCACGCTCATGTAGCAGGGGTAGACCTGGCCGGCCGCCTGCATCTCGGCCAGCACGGCCTTGTAGCGGTCCATGCGCTGCATTTGGTAGAACGGGCCTTCGTCATGATCGAGGCCCAGCCAGCGCATGCCTTCAATGATCACGTCGACAGCCTCCTGGCTGGAACGTTCCACATCGGTGTCTTCAATGCGGAGGATGAAGTCGCCACCGGTGGCGCGGGCAAACGCCCAGGGGTACAGCGCCGAGCGGATGTTGCCCAGATGGATAAAGCCCGTGGGCGATGGCGCAAAACGCGTTCTTGTTTTCTGTGTCATTTCAAACGGTCCAGACCGTCCAGGCCTCGCTGGAGATCGGCTTTCAAATCATCAATGTGTTCCAGACCCACGGCCACGCGGATCAGGCCCTGGCCTATGCCAGCAGCCTGCCGCTGCGCTTCGCTGAGCCGGCCGTGCGAGGTGGTGGCCGGATGGGTGATCGTGGTCTTGGTGTCGCCCAGGTTGGCCGTGATGCTGCAGACCTGCGTGCTGTCGATCACGTGGAAGGCATTTTTGCGGGCGCTTTCGACATCGCTGCTCTTGACATCAAACGACAGCACCGCACCGCCGCAGCCCCGCCCGTTGACGGTTTGCTGCCGCATCGCCAGCGCATGCTGCGGGTGCGACTCGAGGCCCGGGTAATACACGCGTGCCACGCCCGGCTGCGCCTCCAGCCAGGTGGCCAGCGCCAGCGCATTGGCGCTTTGCGCCTGCATGCGAATGGACAGTGTTTCCAGACCTTTGAGCACCACCCAGGCATTGAACGCTGACAGCGTCATGCCGGCGCTGCGCATGATGGGAACCAGTTTGTCGTCAATGAGTTGCTTGGTCCCGCAAATCGCGCCGGCAATCACGCGGCCCTGGCCGTCGAGGTACTTGGTGCCCGAATGGATGATGAGGTCGGCGCCCAGTTTCACGGGTTGCTGCAGCGCCGGCGAGCAAAAGCAGTTGTCCACGGCCAGCAGGGCGCCTGCGGCATGCGCAATGTCGGCCAGCGCGCGGATGTCGCAGATCTCGGTCAGCGGGTTGGTCGGCGTTTCGGCAAACAGCAGCCTGGTGTTGGGCCTGATCGCCGCTTTCCACTCAGCCACGTCGGTTTGCGAAACAAAGGTGCTTTCCACGCCAAACTTGCCAAACTCACTGCCAATCAGCTTGATGGTGGAGCCGAACACTGACTGCGAGCAGATCACGTGATCGCCGCTTTTGAGCAGGCCCATGCACATCAGCAGGATGGCCGCCATGCCGCTGGACGTGCCGATGCAGGCTTCGGTTCCCTCCATCGCCGCGAGGCGCTGCTCCATGCTGGTCACCGTGGGGTTGGTGAAGCGCGAATAGATGTAGCCCTCTTCCTCATTGGCAAAGCGCCGCGCCGCGGTGGCGGCATCGGGCTGCACAAAGCTGCTGGTCAGGTACAGCGCTTCGGAATTTTCGCCATACTGGCTTTTGTCGACGGCCGCACGCACGGCCAGCGTATCGAGGTGCAGGTTCTCAGGCAGTTTCTTGTTGCTCATCGTTCAGGCCTCTTGCGGATTGGGAAGCGCCAGGCGCGACACATCCACATCGCCTTCTTCGCTGGTATCCACGCGTTGTTCGTTCATCTTTTCAATCGTCTCGCTGGTCACGTCGCCGGTGATGTAAACGCCGTCAAAGCACGACGCATCAAAACCGTCCAGCTTGGGGTTGAGCGAGCCCACGGCGCGCTTCATGCTCTCCACGTCCTGGTAAATCAGGGCATCGCAGCCAATCACCTGGCGGATTTCCTCAACGGTGCGGTCATGCGCCACCAGCTCCGTCGCCGTGGGCATGTCAATGCCGTAGACGTTGGGATAACGCACGGGCGGCGCGGCGCTGGCCAGATACACCTTGCGTGCGCCGGCGTCACGTGCCATTTGCACGATCTCGCGGCTGGTGGTGCCGCGCACGATGGAGTCGTCCACCAGCAGCACATTGCGGTCCTTGAATTCACTCGCAATGACATTGAGCTTCTGGCGCACTGATTTTTTGCGCACGCCCTGCCCCGGCATGATGAAGGTGCGGCCGACATAGCGGTTCTTCACAAAACCTTCGCGGTACGGAATGCCCAGCAGATGCGCCAGCTGGGTGGCGCTGGGGCGGCTGGATTCGGGAATGGGGATGATGACGTCAATCTCGCTGGGCGGCACGGTGGAGACCACGCGCTTGGCCAGCGTCTCACCCAGATTCAGTCGCGCCTGGTAGACCGAAATGCCGTCCAGCACCGAGTCGGGCCGGGCCAGGTAGACAAACTCGAAAATACAGGGATTGAGCTTGGGGGAAGCCGCGCATTGCTCGGCATGCACGGTGCCTTCCAGATCCACGAACACCGCTTCGCCCGGCGCAATGTCGCGCTCGAACTGGTGCGAGGTGCCTTCCAGCGCCACCGACTCGCTGGCCACCATCACGGTGCCGCCGTCTTCGTTCTGGCCGTGGCCTATGCACAGCGGGCGAATGCCAAACGGATCGCGGAAAGCCAGCAGGCCGTGACCGGCAATCAGCGCCACCACGGCGTAAGACCCTTTCACGCGCTTGTGCACGCCGCGCACCGCCTCGAACACATCAACCGGGTTGAGCGGCAGGCCGCGCGTAGTTTTTTCCAGCTCATGCGCCAGCACGTTGAGCAGCACCTCGGAGTCGCTTTCGGTATTGATGTGCCGGTGGTCGGTATTGAACAGCTCGGCCTTGAGTTCGGCCGCATTCGTCAGGTTGCCGTTGTGCGAGAGCACCAGCCCGAACGGCGCATTGACGTAAAAGGGCTGGGCCTCGTCTTCGCTGTAGGCATTGCCGGCCGTCGGATAACGCACCTGGCCCAGACCCACATTGCCCGGCAAGGCGCGCATGTTGCGGGTGCGAAACACGTCGCGCACCATGCCCTTGGCCTTGTGCATGTAGAACTTGCGCCCCAGCTGCGTGACGATGCCTGCCGCATCCTGGCCGCGGTGCTGCAGCAGCAGCAGGCCGTCATAGATCAGCTGGTTGACCGGGGCTTTGCTGACGACGCCGACTATTCCACACATAAGCTTATATTTCCATTCATAAATTTTCCGCTGGACTGCCCCGGGGAAAATGCGCCCGTTTCGGGGGGCCGCACCTCACACGAAGTGAAAAGCGTAGGGGTCATACTTTCAAATACTTCGCAAACTTCTCCGGCAGAACCGGCTGCAAACCCTTGAGCGTGACCGTCAGCATGGCCGCGCCTCTAGACTCCCGCCACCATTCAGTGGTCTTGAGCCCCGTCATGTCAATCACCACCGTGGCGGCCAGCAACAGGATCAGGCCGCGCAGCAGGCCAAATCCCGCTCCCATCACGCGGTCCACCGGCCGCAAGCCAACGGCTTCGACCAGCTTCTTCAGCAAAAAAGCCAGCAAACCGGCCGCAAACACCGCGGCAATGAATACCAGTACAAACGCAGCCGCATAGCGCACCGGATTCGAGGCGGACTGGATGGGCAACCGGGCGGCCACCTCGGGCGCAAACCATTGCGCCGCAAAAAACGCCACCACCCACCCCAGTACCGACAAAACCTCATAAACCAGCCCGCGCCAGGCGCCCAGCACCAGCGAGAAGACCAATACCGCCAGCAAAATCCAGTCAACAGCCGCCACGAATGTCCCGACCCGCTGTTTACAAGGTCAGGATGGCGGCCGGCAAATCAAGGGCCTTGATCTTGCTGGCCGCTGTTTCTGCCTCGGCCCTGCTGGCAAACGGCCCGACGCGGACACGAATACGCTTGCCGTCTTTGGTTTCGGCGACCTGCGTGTAGGTTTTCAGGCCGGCTTTTTCCAGCTTGAGCCGCGCTTCGCGTGCCTTGGCCACATCGGCAAAGGCTCCGACCTGCACCACGACACGGCCTGCGGCCTCGTCGGCGGCGGCCTTGCCGGCCGGCGCGGGCGAGCCACTGAGCAGCGCGCTGGCCCGCGCCGCCTCGTCGCTCCCGGCGGCTGGCTTGGGCGCAGGTTTGGGCTCCGGCTTCACGTCGGCCTTGACCTCGGTCTTTGCTTCGGCCTTGACTTCCGGCCTGGGCTCAGGTTTTGGCTCCGGTTTTGCTTCATTTTTAGTAGCTGCCGGCGCCGGCGTCACAGGGCCCGCGGCCTGTTTGGACGGCAGGATTTCTTCCTGGGGGGCCAGGCTGGCGGTGGCGGCCACTTTTTCGGAAGGCGCGGGAACGGCCAGGGGCTTGACCGTGCCCTTGCCGGGAATTTCAATCGGAATATCCACCGCAATCGGCCGCGGCTGGGTATCGAACAGCAGCGGAAAACCCACCACGCCAATCAGCACCAGCACGGCCGAACCGATCAGGCGGTGTTTGGCGCGCTTGCGCATCACCTCCACGCTTTCCGTTTGAGCGGCTGATCCGGCAGTGGGAGCAGCATTGGAGCCGCCCCGGCGGAAGTTAAAAAACGGCATGGTGTGGCTTGAATCCGTTGACGGTTAACGTGGGCTGTCGGTCTGCATTTCCAGGCATCACAGGCCCCGGGTCAGACAGGTTTGTCCGGCATCAAGAAGCCAGGTGCGGGGCCATGAGGCGCGGCACCCCGCCCTTCAAAACACCGCCCACCGTGTAGAACGAGCCGAACACCACAATTCTATCAGCGGGCCCTGCAGCCCTCACGGCCGCCTGCAGGGCCAGTTCGGGGGCTTTGTGCGTGGTGGCGGTCACGTCAGGCCGGCTTTCCACCGCCCGCCATTTCGCCGCGAGCTCTTCGCCGCTCGCGGCCCGGGCCGTCGGCAAATCAGTGAAATACCATTTATCGATCAGCGGGCCGACCCGCGCCAGCATGGGTGCCAGGTCCTTGTCGGCCATGGCGCCAAACACCGCATGGGTGCAGGGGTAAAAGCCCATCGCATCCAGGTTTTCGGCCAGGGCTGCCACCGAGTGCGGGTTGTGCGCCACGTCCAGCACCAGCGTGGGCTGGCCCGGAACGATCTGGAAACGCCCGGGCAGCTCGACCATGGACAGGCCATTGCGCACCGCCTGGGCCGTCACCGGCAGGCGATCGCGCAGGGCCGTCAGCGCCGCCAGCACACCAGAGGCATTGACCAGCTGGTTGGCGCCGCGCAGCGCCGGGTAAGCCAATCCGGCGTACCTGCGGCCCCGGCCCGCCCAGCTCCATTGCTGCTTGTCGCCAGAGAAATTGAAATCCTGGCCGAAACGCCACAAGTCAGCGCCCAATGCCGCCGCGTGGTCAAGAATGCTTTGCGGCGGCACCGGGTCGCTCACCACCACCGGCTTGCCGGCGCGCATGATGCCGGCTTTCTCCCGGCCTATGCTCTCGCGGTCATTCCCCAGAAACTCCATGTGGTCCAGGTCAATGCTGGTGATGACGGCACAGTCGGTGTCGAGGATGTTGACAGCGTCCAGCCGGCCGCCCAGCCCCACTTCCAGGATGACGACGTCCAGCTTCGCATCGGCCAGCAACTGCAAAATGGCCAGCGTGGTGAATTCAAAGTAGGTCAGCGAGATTTCATCGCCGTTCTGGACCCTGGCCGTCTCGACACGGGCAAAGTTTGCGACCAGTTCAGCAGCATTGACGATGTCGCCGCGAACCCTGCAGCGCTCTTCAAAATGGACCAGGTGCGGCGAGGTGTAGACGCCGGTGCGGTAGCCCGCTTCCAGCAGAATGGCTTCGAGCATGGCGCAGGTCGAGCCCTTGCCGTTGGTGCCCGCCACCGTGATGACGGGACAGGCAAACGCCAGCCCCATGCGCCTGGCCACGGCCTGCACCCGCTCCAGCCCCATGTCGATACTTTTGGGGTGCAGGCGCTCGCAGTGGGCCAGCCAGTCTTCCAGTGTCTTGAGTTGTTCCATACAGGCCCGCATTGTCGCGCAAGCCACGGCACACCCCTGTTGACCCTCACTGCGTGTAGGGTCCTCCCCCCTTGCAGGGGGCGGCGCCTGCGGCCGGCAAAGCCGGACCGCGGCCCCCGCTGAAAACCTCCGGCACAGCCTCATTCATGCGGCGAAACGGTCAGTCGCGGCCATCAGCTGCTGCAGGATGCCGGGCTCGTTGAAGGCATGGCCGGCATCGTCGATCAGGTGAAAGTCCGCCTCCGGCCAGGCGCGGTGCAGGTCCCAGGCGGTTTTGGCGGGCGTGGCCATGTCGTAGCGCCCCTGCACGATGACGCCGGGAATGCCGGCGAGCTTGCCCGCGTCGCGGATCAGCTGGCCCTCCTCCAGCCAGCCGGCGTGCACAAAGTAATGGTTTTCGATGCGGGCGAATGCCAGCGCGAAATCATCGACAGCGTGCTTGGCGGTGGCGGCCGCATCGGGCAGCAGCGTGATGGTCTGGCCTTCCCACAGGCTCCAGGCCCGGGCTGCGGCCATCTGCTCGGCCCGGTTGGAGCCCACCAGCCGCTTGCGGTAGGCGGCGATCAGGTCGCCGCGCTCGGCCACCGGAATGGGCGCCAAAAACTCTTCCCACAGGTCCGGAAACAGCCAAGAAGCCCCCTCCTGGTAGTACCAGAGCAGCTCGGCGCGCCGCAGCGTGAAAATGCCGCGCACGATGAGCGCCGACACCTGGGCGGGGTGCGCCTGGGCATAGGCCAGCGCCAGCGAGCTGCCCCAGGAGCCGCCAAATACCAGCCAGCGTTCCACGCCCAGCAGGGTGCGCAGCCGCTCGATGTCGGCAACCAGGTGCCAGGTGGTGTTGTTGTCCAGCGAGGCACTGGGGCGCGAGCGGCCGCAGCCGCGCTGGTCGAACAGCAGCACACAGTAGCGCTTGGGGTCGAACAACCGCCGGTGGTCGGGGGAGCAGCCGGAGCCTGGCCCGCCGTGCAGGAACACTGCGGGCTTGCCTGCCGGGTTGCCGCACAGCTCCCAGTAAATCGAATGGCCGTCACCGGTTTCAAGAATACCGGTGCGAAAAGGCTCGACAGGCGGGTAAAGAAAGGGCCTGGAACGGCCAGGGTTGGGGGTCGGGGAATCGGTGGCCGAAGAGGTCATGGGGCATCTTCCATCAAAAATGAAGCGCAGGGGAAAGGCCGGCAAAGAGTACGGGCCATGGCAGGCGCGTGCTGGCATTATTCCAGTGTTGGCCGGGCATCGAAGCGCGGGCTTCAATAGCGGCGTCCGGGTTCGCCTCGGCCCACCGATTCAGCTACTTATTTGATAGCTATTGGCGCCCATAAAACGCGGGTTATGGCCAGTTCTTATCTAAAATTCTGCCAAAATGACCGGATGATCATTCTCTACGGCATTCCCAATTGCGACACCGTCAAAAAAGCCCGCGCCTGGCTCATGGGCCACGGTGTGGAGCACCAGTTTCACGATTTTAAAAAACAGGGCGTCCCCCCCGAAAAACTCGCCTCGTGGACGCAGGCAGCGGGCTGGGAAAAGCTGCTCAACCGGCAGGGTACGACCTGGCGCAAACTGGACCCGGCGACGCAGGCGGCCGTGCAGGATGCCGCCACCGCCCAGGCGCTGATGCTGGCCAATCCCAGCATCATCAAGCGCCCGGTCGTGGAGTGGGGTCAGGACATCACGGTAGGATTTGATGCGGCGGCCTGGCCCGCCAGGGTGCGTTCCTGAAAAACGGGCGGCAAGACAGCAACAAAGCAACCGCCATGGCAAAACCGCCAGCTTTACAGTTGATTTGCAGAACTCCGCCGGCCAAAACGGCTCTGACTCACTAAAATCAGGGTAATAACCTGAGCCGCCATGGCCATTCATTCCTGGCGAACAGGGCGAATGGGCGGGTCGTCTGGTGGACGGTATTCGTCACCGGGGGCCAGGCGGCAAATAGAAATAGGTGAACTTCAGCCACCGGCTGTAAAAAGGGGTTGAATCATGAAAAAAACACTAGTTATCTCCACCGTTGCGGCTGCAGCAGCCTTGGCCGCCGTACCCGCCTCTGCCACCGATATTCTGGCGCGGGTAATTTCCAGCACGCCGGTGGTACAGCAGGTTGCCGTGCCCCGCCAGGTGTGCAGCAACGAAGCAGTCATCATGCAGGCGCCCAAATCGGGCGCGGGCGCCCTGATGGGCGCTTTGGCGGGAGGCGCTGCCGGCAACGCCATCGGCAATGGCGGCGGCCGCGCCGTGGCGACGGTTATCGGGCTGGTGGGCGGAGCCATGATTGGCGACCGCATCGAGGGCCCCAACAACCAGGTGCAGAACGTGCAGCAGTGCAGCACGCAGACCTTCTATGAAAACCGTCCCAGCCATTACAACGTCGTGTACGAATACCAGGGCACCCAGTACAACGTGCAGATGGCAAACGACCCAGGTCCCTACGTTCGGCTGCAGGTAACACCGGTCGGGGCCATGAACCCCGCCCCCCAACCTGGGCAGCCCGCCCAGCCCCAAGGCTTTATCCAGCCGGCGCCGCAGCAACCTGTTTACATCCAGCAGCCCACCACCTATGTGCAGCCCGTGGTGACGGCCCCCGTGGTTTATCAGTCTTACCCCGCCTACTACGCCCGGCCTTACTACGCGCCCTATTACGCACCCATTGGCCTCTCGCTGAACTTCGGCTACAGCCGGGGCTATGGTGGACATCACTGGCGTTGAGCTGAGCTGAGTTGAGCTTTCAGCGAATCAAAAAAAGGGGCATTCAATGCCCCTTTTTTATGCCCCTGTCGGCTTCAGCGACAGGTGGATTCGGCAGAGGTAGGGCACGGGGTCAGGGCAAGGCCCGGGTAACCTAAAATCAGGGATTACCGCAGCAACCTCTGTCCGCGACGTTTTTCTGTTTACCCCCATTCATTCATGATTACCGAAAAAATCGACAACATCAGCGTTACCACCAAGGCCAATGTCTACTTTGACGGCAAATGCGTGAGCCATGGCATCACTTTTGCTGACGGCACCAAAAAGTCCGTCGGCGTGATTCTTCCCGCCACCCTGACCTTCAATACCGGCGCGCCGGAAATCATGGAATGCGTGGCGGGTGCCTGCGAGTACAGGCTGGCCGGCAGCGACACCTGGATCAAATCCGCAGCGGGCGAAAAATTCAGCGTGCCGGGCAATGCAAAGTTCGACATCCGCGTGGCGGAAGGCTTCGAGGCTTACCACTACATCTGCCACTTCGGTTAATCGCCCATCCCCTCAGGAACCTATTTCATGGCCACCATCCTCCAGAACCTGCCCGCCGGCCAGAAAGTCGGCATCGCCTTTTCCGGCGGCCTCGATACCAGTGCCGCGCTGCACTGGATGAAACTCAAGGGCGCCCTTCCCTACGCCTACACCGCCAACCTGGGCCAGCCCGACGAGCCGGACTACGATGAGATTCCGCGCAAGGCGCTGCAGTACGGCGCCGAAAAGGCCCGCCTGATTGACTGCCGCAGCCAGCTCGCCGCCGAAGGCATCGCCGCCCTGCAAAGCGGCGCCTTCCACATCACGACCGCAGGTGTCACCTACTTCAACACCACGCCGCTGGGCCGCGCCGTGACCGGCACCATGCTGGTGTCCGCCATGAAGGAAGACGACGTCAACATCTGGGGCGACGGCAGTACCTACAAGGGCAACGACATCGAGCGTTTTTACCGCTACGGCCTGCTGACCAACCCCAACCTCCAGATTTACAAGCCCTGGCTGGACCAGCTCTTCATTGATGAGCTGGGCGGGCGCGCCGAAATGTCGGCCTTCATGACGCAGGCTGGTTTCGGCTACAAGATGTCGGCCGAAAAGGCTTACTCCACCGACTCCAACATGCTGGGCGCCACCCACGAAGCCAAAGACCTGGAGCACCTGGACAGCGGCATGAAGATCGTGAACCCGATCATGGGCGTGGCCTTCTGGAAGGACGAGGTCGAGGTCAAGCGCGAGGAAGTCACCGTGCGCTTCGAGGAAGGCCAGCCCGTCGCGCTCAATGGCAAGACGTTTTCCAGCACTGTTGAGCTGATCCTCGAAGCCAACCGCATTGGCGGGCGCCACGGCCTGGGCATGAGCGACCAGATCGAAAACCGCATCATCGAGGCCAAGAGCCGCGGCATCTATGAGGCACCCGGCCTGGCGCTGCTGTTCATCGCTTACGAGCGCCTGGTAACCGGCATCCACAACGAAGACACGATAGAGCAGTACCGCGACAACGGCCGCAAGCTGGGCCGCCTGCTGTACCAGGGCCGCTGGTTCGACCCACAGGCCATCATGCTGCGCGAGACGGCCCAGCGCTGGGTGGCCAGCGCCATCACCGGCGAGGTGACTGTGGAACTGCGCCGCGGCAACGACTATTCCATCCTCAACACCGTCTCCGGCAACCTGACCTACAAGCCCGAGCGCCTGAGCATGGAAAAAGTCGAAGGCGCGTTCACGCCGCTGGACCGCATCGGCCAGTTGACCATGCGCAACCTGGACATCATCGACACGCGCGACAAGCTGGGCATTTATGCCAAGACAGGCCTGCTGTCATCGGGCACTGGTGCCGACCTGTTGCGCCTGCGCGGCAAGGACGACAAGTAAGCCGGCGTTCCAGGGCCACGTGCCAGGAAACTGGCAGATAGCTGCATCCAATCAGGCCGCCTCCGGGCGGCCTGATTTTTTGCAAGCGTCAGACGACGACGGGCTCAGGCTCCAGCAGGATGCCAAAACGTTCATACACGCTGGTCTGGATGGCCTTGGCCAGGGTCATCACTTCACCGCCCGTCACCGGGTTGCTCGCACCGCCACGGTTCACCAGCACCAGCGCCTGCCGGTCGTAGACACCGGCATTGCCCACGGATTTCCCTTTCCAGCCGCAGGCGTCGATCAGCCAGCCGGCCGCCAGCTTGACCGTTCCGTCGGCCAGCGGATAGTGAACAATTTTGGGCTCGCGCTGGATGATGTCGGCGCACTGCTCGGGCGAGACGGTCGGGTTCTTGAAGAAGCTGCCGGCGTTGCCAATGACCCGCGGGTCGGGCAGCTTGGCCTTGCGGACCTCGCAAATCCAGTCGTGGATTTGCTGCGCATCCGGCGCAGTGACCCCGGACTGCTGCATCTTTTTCTCGATATCGGCATACCCCAGCACGGCCTTCCAGGCCTTGGGCAGGGAAAACCGCACATGGGTGATCAGCGCCTTGCCCGCCAGGCCGAAACCGGGCGTGCCCGCACTGGTGGCGATGCTGGTGTGTTTGAACACGGAGTCGCGGTAGCCGAACGCGCACTGCGCGGCATTGAGGGTAAAGCGCTGGCCGGTGGTCAGGTCCACGGCATCAAGCGACTCGAAGCGGTCCTGCAACTCCACCCCATAGGCGCCGATGTTCTGCACAGGCGACGCACCGACGGTACCCGGAATCAATGCGAGGTTTTCCAGGCCCGGATAGCCCATTTGCAGGGTCCAGGTGACCAGGTCGTCCCAGTTCTCGCCGGCGCCGGCCTCCACGATCCAGGCCTTGGCGGTTTCGCCGACCAGGCGTTTGCCCATGATCTCCACCTTGAGCACCAGGGGTTTGACGTCACCGGTCAGCACGATGTTGCTGCCGCCGCCCAGCACAAACTTGGGCATGGCCCGCAGCGCGTCATCCTGCAGCACGGCGGCAATATCGGACTCGGCACTGACCCGGACGAGGGAAAGCGCCTTGGCCATAATGCCAAAGCTGTTGGAATGCTGGAGCGGAACGTTTTTCTCGACTAACATCATGGGATTGTCTCATCCCTGCCCGCCCTCTACGCCCCCCTTTTTCACCTGTCCTTCTCTCTTACTTCTAGCAAAGACCCGCATCATGCCCTCCTTTGATACCGTTTTAGAAACCGATATGGTCAAGGTCAAGAATGCCGTTGAAAACACCAGCAAGGAAATCGGAACCCGCTTTGACTTCAAAGGCACCGCCGCCTCGATCGAGCTGAAAGAAAAGGACATCACGCTGATTGGCGACAGTGATTTTCAGATCGATCAGATCAACGACGTGTTGCGCAACAAACTCACCAAGGCTGGCGTGGACATACGCTTTCTGGATGTCGGCAAGATCGAAAAAATTGGTGGTGACAAGGTCAAGCAGGTGACCAAGGTACGCGACGGCATCGAAACCGAGCAGGCCAAAAAAATCCAGCAACTCATCAAAGGCAGCAAGATGAAGGTGCAGGCCGCCATCCAGGAAGGGAAAGTCCGTGTCACGGGCAGCAAGCGCGACGACCTGCAAGCCGCCATGGCCTTGATCCGGACGGACATGAAAGATCTTCCTCTGAGCTTTGACAACTTCAGGGATTGAACATGGCCCCCACGCTTTTCGCTTCGCGTAATGCGCTGCCCCCCGAGGGGGCTGTGCTTGCTTGGGGCGGCCCGGCGCGGCGCACTTTGCCCTCCCCGCGTATTTCCGTTGTGGCTGGGCTGCTGACGGCGTTTGCGATGCTGCACGGCGCGGCTTATGCCCAGTCGGTGGCGCTGGCCGGCATGATGGGCAGCAAGGCCCTGCTGGTGGTTGATGGCAGCACGCCAAAGTCTGTGGCGGCGGGTGAGACCCACCAGGGGGTCAAGGTCATTTCCACCTCAGGCGACCAGGCCGTCATAGAGCAATCCGGCAAACGCCACACCCTGCGGGTCGGCGACGCGCCGGTGAGCACGGGCGGGAGCGGCGCCTCTGCAGGCCGCGGCACCCGCATCATCCTGACGGAAAGCGGCGGCGGCCACTTCATGACCGCCGGGCAAATCAATGGCCGTGCCGTGCAATTCATGGTCGATACCGGTGCCACCAGTATTGCGATGAGCGTCGCAGACGCCGACCGCGCGGGCATCAACTACAAAAACGGGCAGCCGGTGCGCATCTCCACCGCCAACGGCAACACGCAGGGCTTTCGCATCCAGCTCAACTCCGTGCGCATCGGCGACGTGGAGGTGTACGACGTGGCGGCTGTGGTAACACCCGAGCCCATGCCCTACCTGCTGCTGGGCAACAGCTTTCTGACGCGCTTTCAGATGAAGCGGGAAAACAGCCAGATGACGCTGGACAAGCGGTACTAGACCTGTCCACACACAACCCACCGGCATTCACGCACCGGCGCAGTTGCGGTGCTATCGCGCCGTCTTGCCCGAGGAGCCCAGCTTGGACTCGGTGCCCTTGAGCAGCTTGCTGATGTTCTCGCGGTGGCGATACACGAGCAACGCGCTAATGGCGAACATGGCGACCAGGATGCCTTTGTCCACGTACCACGCAGTCCGGTCACCAAAGAGGTAGTACAGGGGCGCAAAGACTGCGGCGACCAGGGACGCCAGCGAGGAATAGCGCGAAAAATACGCCACGATCAGCCAGGTCGCAAGGGTTGCCAGGCCCAGCAGCCAGCTGATCCCGAGCAGCACACCCGCGGCCGTGGCCACGCCCTTGCCGCCCTTGAAGTGGAAAAACACCGGGTACAGGTGGCCGATAAAGGCCGCAAAGCCCACGGCCGCTACGGTGCCGTCGCCCAGGCCGTAGTCGCGACCCAGCCACCGGACCAGCATCACGGGCAGCCAGCCCTTCAAGCCATCAAGCAGCAAGGTGGCCACCGCCGCCACCTTGTTGCCGGAACGCAGCACGTTGGTCGCACCCGGATTTTTGCTGCCGTAGCTGCGGGGATCATGCAAGCCCATCACCTTGCTGACAATGACTGCAAAAGACAGCGAGCCGAGCAGGTAGGCCGCAAACGTTGCGCCGAGTGAGTATGCGTAAACCAATGTCTTGTCCTCTTGTTATTTGATTTGTCTGGTTATTCGTCTGATTATTCGTTAAGTGCGCACTGCACCGATTTTGCACCCAGCAGCGTAACGCACACCTGCGGATCGATGCCCACCAGGTAACCGCGCCGGCCCCCGTTGATGGCGATCCGCGGCAAAGCCAGAATGGTTTCCTCGATGTAGACAGGCATGGGCTTTCGCGTTCCGAAAGGCGAGGTACCGCCCACTAGGTAGCCGCTGTGGCGATTGGCCACTTCGGGTTTGCAGGGCTCGACCGATTTGGCGCCGATCTGGCGCGCAAGATTTTTGGTCGAGACCTTGCGGTTGCCATGCATCAACACCAGCAGGGGCTTGCCGTCCTGGTCCTGCATGACCAAAGTCTTGACGACGGTGAAGGGATCAAAACCCAGCACCTCGGCGCTGTGCTGGGCGCCGCCGTGCTCCAGGTACTCGTAAGGGTGCTCGGTGAAGTCGACCTTGCTGGTACTCAGGAAGTGCGTGGCCGGCGTTTCGCTGACGTGATTCTTAGCCCCCACGGTCGCTCACTCCGTGTAGCTCCCTGCCCCCCGAGGTAGCCGCCCGCCTGTGGCCCGGCAAAGCCGGTTCCACGGCTCGAACTTGCAATTCGCGGATCACAGGCGCTGAAACATGTGTGGAGCTCACAGCGCCGGGTCGCGCGTTTCCCAACGGATGTTGTCTATCTCGGCCAGCACGTCGGGCGTCAGCGTGATGCCCCAGGCGTCCAGGTCCTCGTCCAGTTGCGCGACCGAGGTCACGCCGATGATGGTGCTGGCGACCTGCCATTTGGTGTAGCAAAAGGCCAGCGCCAGCTGCGTCGGGGTCAGGCCATGCGCACGCGCCAGCGCGTTGTAGCGCCGCGCGGCTGCAAGCGCCTCCGGGCGGCCCCAGCGCTGCTTGCGCACCGACTCGAACCTGGCGATGCGCGCTTCCTTGGGCGCCTGCGGGCCTTCCGTGCCCGACTCGTCGTATTTGCCCGTCAGCAGGCCGAAGGCCAGCGGTGAATAAGCCAGCAGCGAAACACCCAGGCGGTGCATGGTTTCATCCAAGGCGTTTTCCACGGTGCGATTGACCAGGCAGAAAGGGTTCTGCACGGTCGCCACACGGGGCAGGCCGTGCTGTTCGGCCAGGCGCACGAACTCGTGCACGCCGTAAGGGGTTTCATTGGACAGGCCGATGGCGCGCACCTTGCCCGCCTTGACGAGACCGCCGAGCGCTTCCAGCTGCTGATGGATGGACGACACCGCCTTGTCCTTGGCCGGCTCGAAATACAGCATGCCGAAGGCCGGCACATGGCGGGCCGGCCAGTGGATCTGGTAGAGGTCAATCACATCGGTCTTCAGCCGCTTGAGGCTGTGATTGCAGGCCTGGGTGATATCCGCCGCGGTCAGGTCCGGGCTGCCCTCGCGAATCCAGGACATGCCGCGCGCCGGCCCCGCCACCTTGGTGGCCAGCACCAGCTTGCTGCGGGCCGCGGGATTTTTGGCGAACCAGTTGCCAATGATGGTTTCAGTGGCGCCAAAGGTCTCCGCCCGTGCCGGCACCGAGTACATCTCCGCCGTGTCCAGAAAGTTAATCCCGCGCTCAAAAGACCGGTCCAGGATGGCGTGCGCCGTGGCTTCATCTACCTGTTCGCCAAAAGTCATGGTGCCCATGCAAATGGGGGTGACCTGCAGATCGCTGGCGCCGAGTTGAACTTTATTCATGAGAATTTCAGTTGAAGAATGCGGAAGGCCCCCGGTTACCGGGAGCGCGAAGCCATCACCTGGTCTGCGATGACAGCACTCGAAAAACGGCTAGTTTAAGGCTTCAAGGCCTATCCGCCCGTGCCGAAGTCGCGCGCTTGTCTTACAAATCGTCACCTTTCAAAGGTCTACCATCGTCCTGCCAGCGCTCTGGTGCGCTGCCGAACCAATCAATATCCATGAGGAGCATTTACATGAACATGAACATGAACGTGAACAAACTAGCCATCACAGCCCTGACGTCCGCGGCACTCGCCATTGGCGGCCTCTCCGGTTGCGCCAACATGAGCGAAACCCAGCAGGACACGGCCAAGGGCGCGGGCATTGGCGCCTTGGCTGGCGCGGTGCTGGGCGCGGCAACCGGTGGTTCAAAAGGCGCGGCAACCGGTGCGGTGCTCGGCGGCGCCGTCGGCGCAGGTGGCGGCTATATCTGGTCCAAGAAAATGCAGGAACAAAAAGCTGCGATGGAAAAAGCCACGGCCGGCACCGGCGTAGCCGTCAGCCAGACCGCAGACAACCGCCTGAAGCTGGACATCCCCAGCGACGTGTCGTTTGACGTGGGCCGCGCCGCCATCAAGCCCAACTTCGCGCCTGTTCTCAATCATTTTGCGACCAGCCTGAACCAGAACGCGGTCACCACGGTGACCATCATCGGCCACACCGACAGCACTGGTTCTGACGCGATCAACAACCCGCTGTCCGTAGACCGCGCCAATGCAGCCCGCGATTACCTAGTGAGCCGCGGCGTGGCCCGCACCCGCATCGCAACCGATGGCCGCGGCTCCCGCGAGCCGGTTGCCGACAACAACACGCAGCAAGGCCGCGACAAAAACCGCCGTGTCGAGATCTATGTGGCCGAGCAGGTCGCAGCGAAATAAGGTACACCCCTATTGACGCTCACTGCGTGTAGCGCCCTTTCCCCTTGCAGGGGACGGCGCCTGCGGACTGGCGTAGCCAGATCCGCGGCGCCTGCCGGAACAAAAAAGCACTCCTTGGAGTGCTTTTTTTATGGCTGGATCAGGTTGATGACTGTGCCTTAAAGCGCTCTTCTTCCTGCAGGCGCAGCACGCGCCGTTGCACCTTGCCGGTGGTTGTCATCGGCAGGGCGTCAATGAATTCGATTTCCTTCGGGTACTCGTATGGGGCCAGCATGGATTTCACATGGGCCTGCAGCGTTGCCGTCATGTCCAGATCGAATTGCCCTGTAGCCTCTGAAAAACGATAGCGTTCAGCTACAAAATCAGGAGCAAGCACCACATAGGCCTTCACCACGGCGCCCCGCTCCCTGTCGGGCTTGGGCACCACCGCCGCATTGGCCACCGCCGGATGCTTGACCAGGCAGTTCTCGATTTCGCCGGGGCCGATGCGGTAGCCGGCCGCCTTGAAGACATCGTCGGCCCGGCCCTCGTACCAGAGGTAGCCCTCGGCGTCACGGCGGGCCAGATCGCCGGTGCGGCACCAGTCGCCGGTGAACTTGGCCTGTGTCGCAGCGTCCTTCTTCCAGTAGCCCAAGAAGAAAATCGGGTCGGGGTCGCCATGGATGTCATAACGGTTCACCGCAACATCGCCCGGCACGCCGACAGCGCACTCCTGCCCTTCATCATCAATCACCGCCACGCGGTGGCCGGGGTAGCCTTTACCCATGCTGCCGGGGCGCGCTGGCCAGCCAATGGCCCCCACGCTTGTCACTGCGTGTACTTCGCTGCCCCCCGAGTGGGCTATTTTTCCTAGGGGCGGCCCGTCGGAAAAATGTCCTCCAGCAAATCTGTTCATGCTGCAGTTGCCCACCACGTAATTGATTTCGGTCTGGCCAAACATTTCGTTGACCGTCACGCCCAGTTGCTCCTGGCAGTAGGCAAACACGGCATCGCCCACCGCTTCGCCCGCGCTCATCATGGCCTGCAGTTTCAGTTGGAAATGCTCGCGGGGCCGCGGGTAGGCCTTCATCATGGCCTTGAGTGCGGTCGGAAACAAAAAGGTGTGCGTCACACCCTCCCCTGCCATCAGCGTGAACGCCAGCTCCGGACTGAAGCGGCCGTTGAACGCGACGATGGGGCGGCCGAAATACAGGGTGGGGAGCAAGGCATCCATCAAGCCACCGGTCCAGGCCCAGTCCGCCGGGCTCCAGAAGACGGCGTCAGTCCCCGCGTTGGCCTTGCCATCAAATCCGAACCAGTTCTGGCTGCAAACAAAACCCGGCAGGTTGCCGATCAGCGCGCGGTGCGGCAGCAGCGCGCCCTTGGGCGGGCCGGTTGTGCCGCTGGTGTAGATCAGGATGGCCGCATCCTCCGCCTTTGTCCTGACGGCCGTGAAGGCTTGCTGCTGCGCCGCCAAAGCGGTCTCATAGTCAATATCGCCCTGGCCTTTTGCGGCGCCGGCTGCAACCACGGTGCGCAGTGCCGGGCACTGCGGCCTCACCGACTGGATGCTGGCGATGGCGCTTTCATCGCAGATGGCTACCACGGCCTCGCTGTCCTGCAAACGAAACTCCAGCGCATCGGGTCCAAACAACATGGACAGCGGCATGGCCACCGCCCCCATCTGGAACACCGCCATGTAGGCCACCGCGGTTTCAAAGCGCTGCGGCATCACGATGGCGACGCGGTCACCGCGCTGCACGCCCAGGCCCGCCAGCGCATGGCTGAGCGCGTCAGCCGCCTGCTGCAGCGCCTGGTAGGTATAAAAAGTGGTGCGAGCCCCCGTTTTATGCTCGCGTATAGCTATTTTTTTTGCAGCATTCCGCCCGTCGCTCCCGTCCCGGGCCCAGCGGCCACAGCAGGCTTCGGCGATGTTGAAGTGCTCAGGGACCTGCCAGCGAAAGCCGCTGTGCATGGCTGCGTAGTGGTCTGCCGCCGGGCCCGGCGGCCCTCCCGCGGGCTTGTCCCTGTTTTGACTGCGTTTCAACTCGGTCCTCCTTATGATGAGGACCCAATGTACAAAGAAAAACGTTCTTTCCGCAGCGAGTTTGTCCCTATACGCGGGCTCAGCTACCACGTCCAGGTCTGGCCAGCCGCAGCTGGCCCCGCCTCCGCCGCCACCCGCCCGCCGCTGGTGCTGGTGCATGGCTGGATGGACGTCGCGGCCTCCTACCAGTTCATGGTCGATGCCTTGTCAGACGCGTTTGCGCAGGGCCGCACGATTATTGCGCCCGACTGGCGCGGCTTCGGCCAGACTGGCTCAAGCACCTCGGTAGGCCGAACGGACAACTACTGGTTTGCCGACTACCTGGCCGACCTGGACTTTCTGCTGGACCACTATGCGGCCGGCCAGGCGGTGGACCTGGTGGGGCACAGCATGGGCGGCAATGTGGCCATGCTCTACGCCGGCGTGCGGCCGGCACGCATTCGCAAGCTCGTCAACCTCGAAGGGTTTGGCCTGCCGGCCAGCAAACCCAGCCAGGCCCCCGCGCGCTATGCGAAATGGATGGATGAGCTCAAAAGCCTGCACCGGGGCGAACTCGACCTGAAGGCCTACAACGACGTGGACGGCGTGGCGCGCCGGCTCATGCGGACCAACCCCCGGCTGACACCCGACAAGGCCGGCTGGCTGGCCAGCCATTGGGCCCGCCCCGACGCCAGCGGCAAATGGCGGATTCTGGGCGACGCTGCACACAAGATCACCAGCGCGCACCTGTACCGGCTGGATGAGGCGCTGGAGATATACCGGCAGATCAGCGCGCCCACGCTGGCCATTGAGGCGTCCGACGACTCCTTGGCCACCTGGTGGAAGAGCGCCTACACCCTGGCGCAGTACCACGAAAGGCTCAAGCAGATACCCCAGGCGCAGGTGGCCGTGGTTCAGGATGCGGGCCACATGCTGCACCATGACCAGCCCGAACAGCTGGCCAGGCTGATCGAGGATTTCCTGGGTTAAGGGCAACACGGTTCAGTCAAGGACCCGTGAAGCTCCCTCCCCCGCTGGGGGAGGGCTGGGGTGGGGRCCAGCGGCGACCAGCTAAGCGCGGCGGTCCACCCCCCTCGCCGTGAGCCCCCATCCCGGCCTTCCCCCAGCGGGGGAAGGAGACGATTGGCACTGCACGCGGCGTGCTCACTGAACCGTATTGCCTCTGGCCCCATACGGTTCAACACGGTTCAGTCAAGAACCCGTGAAGCTCCTTCGCGCTGGGGAAGGGCTGGGGTGGGGGCCAGTAGCGACCAGCTAAGCGCGGTGGCCCGACGCCCACACCGCGAGCCCCCATCCCGGCCTTCCCCCAGCGGGGGAAGGAGATGAGCGGCACTGCACGCGGTGTACTCACTGAACCGTATCGCCTCTGGCCCCAATACGGTTCAATGCGGTTCAATCAAAAACCCGTGAAACTCCCTCCCCTTCCGGGGGAGGGTTGGGGTGGGGGCCAGCGGCGACCAGGTCAACACGGCGGCCCGACGCCCACGCCGTGAGCCCCCATCCCGGCCTTCCCCCAGCGGGGGAAGGAGATGAGCGGCACTGCACGCGGTGTGCTAACTGAACCGTATTGGAGCGCGGGGGCTATCCTCGTGAGAAAATCACGAGTTAAGTGGCATAAATCGCCAGATCATTCGCCAGACCGCCCAATGGCCAAAAACGGCCAAACGGCCCACCCTTCAGGATTGAACACTCATGGACGCAGAACGCATCAACATCATCGGCAACCAGCTCGCAGACCTGAGCAACCGGGTAAACGAACTTCGGGGGTATCTTTGACTACCCTGCCAAAGAACGAAAACTGCACGAAGTCAACGCCGCGCTCGAAGACCCCAAGGTCTGGGACAACCCCAAGCGCGCGCAGGAACTAGGCCGGGAAAAGAAATCGCTTGAAGACGTGGTGCATGTCATCGACCGGCTCACGCAGGAACTGGCCGACAACACCGAGTTGTTCGAGATGTCCAAGGGCGAAGGCGACGAAGCCGGCATGCTGGCCATTGAAGGCGAAGCCGGCAAGGTGGCCACCGAAGTCGAAAAGATGGAATTCCGCCGGATGTTCAACAACCCGGCCGATCCGCTGCCCTGCTTTCTGGACATTCAGGCCGGCGCCGGCGGCACCGAAGCCTGTGACTGGGCCAGCATGCTGCTGCGCCAGTACCTCAAGTACGCCGAACGCAAGGGCTTCAAGACCACCATTGAAGACGAAACCGCGGGCGACACGGCCGGCATCAAGGGCGCCACCATCAAGATCGAGGGCGAATACGCTTTTGGCCTGCTGCGAACCGAAACCGGCGTGCACCGGCTGGTCCGCAAGTCACCGTTTGACTCCTCCGGCGGGCGCCACACCTCGTTTGCCTCGGTGTTTGTGTACCCCGAGATTGACGACTCGATCGAGATCGACATCAACCCCTCGGACGTGCGCACCGACACCTTCCGCGCCAGCGGCGCCGGCGGCCAGCACATCAACAAGACC
The DNA here is from genome assembly GCF_056401355.1 of Polaromonas sp. P4_F4. NCBI lineage: Bacteria > Pseudomonadati > Pseudomonadota > Betaproteobacteria > Burkholderiales > Comamonadaceae > Polaromonas > Polaromonas sp. P4_F4. The sequence continues at coordinate 41,978 of NZ_JBFUJO010000031.1, forward strand.
GACTCGGCCGTGCGTTTGACGCACATCCCGACCGGTATCGTGGTGCAATGCCAGGACGGCCGCTCGCAGCACAGCAACCGCGACGTGGCCTGGAAGCGCCTGCGCTCGCGCCTGTATGACCACGAGATGCGCAAGCGTCAGGCCGAACAGCAAAAGCTCGAAGACAGCAAGACCGACGTGGGCTGGGGCCACCAGATCCGCAGCTATGTGCTGGACCAGAGCCGCATCAAGGACCTGCGCACCAATTACGAAACCTCGGCCACGCAAAAGGTGCTCGACGGCGACCTTGACCCGTTTATCGAAGCTTCCCTGAAGCAGGGCGTCTGACGACGGCCGCCGACGTTCATCACCAACAACAAACCATTTTTTCAGGAACCCGACATGCTGCAAATGCCAGATGACAGAGAAAACGGACAGATGCCCGCCGTGGTAGTTAACCGCGCCGACTATGTGGCGCCCGCTTACTGGATTGACACCGTCGACCTGTGTTTTGACCTCGACCCGGCCAAAACGCGCGTGCTCAACAAGATGAAGCTGCGCCGCAACCCGGATGTGCCGGCCCAGCCACTGAAGCTCGACGGCGAAGAGCTGAATCTCGCCCGCGTGCTGGTCAACGGGCAAGGCACGTCGTTCAGGATGGAAGGCAGCCGGCTGGTGCTGGACAACCTGCCCGATGACTTCGAGCTGGAGATCTTCACCACCACCTGCCCCGCCAAAAACACCAAGCTGATGGGTCTCTACGTCAGCAACGACTCGTTCTTCACACAGTGCGAGGCCGAAGGCTTCAGGCGCATCACCTACTTCCTGGACCGCCCGGATGTGATGGCGAGCTACAGCGTCACGCTGCGCGCCGACAAGGCCCTGTACCCCGTGCTGTTGTCCAACGGCAACCTGGTGGAGCAAGGCATGCTGGAAAACGGCACCAACGGCCCGCGCCATTTCGCCAAATGGGTGGACCCGCACAAAAAGCCGAGCTACCTGTTTGCACTGGTGGCCGGCCAACTGGTCAGCCGCGAGCAGCGCATCACCTCGCGCGCCGGCAAGGAACACACGCTGCAGGTCTATGTGCGCCCCGGCGACCTCGACAAGACCGAGCACGCGATGAACTCGCTGATGCACTCGGTGGCCTGGGACGAAGCCCGCTTTGGGCTGCCGCTGGACCTGGAACGGTTCATGATCGTGGCCACCAGCGACTTCAACATGGGCGCCATGGAAAACAAGGGCCTGAACATCTTCAACACCAAGTACGTGCTGGCGAATCAGGCGACGGCCACCGATACCGATTATTCGAACATCGAAAGCGTGGTGGGTCACGAGTACTTCCACAACTGGACCGGCAATCGCGTCACCTGCCGCGACTGGTTCCAGCTCAGCCTCAAGGAAGGCCTGACGGTATTCCGCGACCAGGAGTTCAGCCAGGACCTGTGCGGCGAGGCGTCGGCCCGTGCCGTCAAGCGCATTGAAGACGTGCGTGTGCTGCGCACCGCCCAGTTCCCGGAAGACGCGGGCCCGATGGCCCATCCGGTGCGGCCCGACAGCTATATCGAGATCAGCAACTTCTACACCGTCACCATCTACGAAAAAGGCGCCGAGGTCGTGCGCATGATGCAGACCCTGGTAGGCCGCGAAGGCTTTGCCAGGGGCATGACCCTGTACTTCGAGCGGCACGACGGCAAAGCCGTCACGTGTGACGACTTTGCGCAAGCCATTGCCGATGCCAACCCGGCGTCTGACCTGGCGCGCCTGTTGCCGCAGTTCAAGCGCTGGTACAGCCAGGCCGGCACACCGCGCGTGCATGCCCAGGGCGTGCATGACGCAGCCGCCCGCACCTACACCCTGACGCTGTCCCAAAGCTGCGCGCCGACCGCCGGCCAGGCGGTCAAGGAGCCGTTCGTCATTCCCGTGGGCCTGGGCCTGCTGGGCGCAGACGGCACCGACCTGCCCCTGCAACTGGCCCACGAAACCGCTGCCGCGGGAACATCACGCACCGTGGTGCTCACGCAAGCCAGTGAAACGCTGACCTTTGTGAATGTCGATGCCGAGCCCGTGCCGTCCATCCTGCGCGGCTTCACTGCCCCGGTGGTGCTGGAGTTCGACTACACCGACGCCCAGCTGCTGCACCTGCTGGCCCACGACAGCGACCCCTTCAACCGCTGGGAAGCCGGCCAGCGGCTGGCCGTCAGGCGCGCTACCAAATCAATCGCTGCCGTCGCCTATCCCGTGGGGGCTGCGCCGCTCGATGACGCCTATGTGGCGGCCATGCGCAGCGTGCTGCACCACCCCGGGCTGGATGCCGCGTTCAAGGAACTGGTGCTCACCCTGCCCTCGGAAAGCTACCTGGCCGAGCAGCTCGACGTGGTCGACCCGCAGCGCATCCACGCGGTGCGCGAGGCCATGCGCCAGCAGCTCGCCGTGGCACTGACCGGCGACTGGCAGCAAGTCTACGAAGCCAACCAGGGCACAGGCGCCTATACACCCGACCCCACCTCGTCAGGCCGCCGCGCGCTGGCGGGCATGGCCCTGTCCCAGCTCTGCCTGGCCGCGATGACCACCGGAGATACCGTGTGGCCCGGCAAGACGCTGCAGCGCTTCAAGGATGCGGGCAACATGACTGACCGCTTCAACGCACTGTCCGCCCTGGTCTCCAGCGGCCACCCGCTGGCGGCCCAGGCGCTGGCGAAGTTCCACGCCATGTTCAAGGACGAGGCACTCGTCATCGACAAATGGTTCGGCCTGCAGGCTGGCGCGCCAGACCGCAACGGCAACATCCTGCCGGCCGTCAGGCAGCTCATGAAGCACCCTGATTTCAGCCTGCGCAACCCCAACCGCGCCCGCAGTGTCATCAGCACCTACTGCCAGGCCAACCCGGCGGCCTTCCATCGCACGGACGCCGCCGGCTACGTGTTCTGGAGCGACCGCGTGATGGAACTCGACGCCATCAACCCCCAGGTGGCGGCCCGCTTGGCCCGTGCACTTGACCGCTGGAGCAAACTGGCCGAGCCTTACCGCAGCGCAGCGCGCGAAGCGATTGCCCGGGTCGCGGCCAAGACCGACCTGAGCAAGGACACGCTCGAAGTCGTCACGCGCGCACTGGCCGATTGAATATATGGCCCCCACGCTTGTCACTTCGTGTACTGCGCTGCCCCCCGAGGGGGCCGCTGCGCCTGCGGCCCGGCTAAGCCGGTTCCGCGGCCCCTGCTGGGTTAAGACATCACCTTTCGTTGATGTTGCCCCTGCGCTTTTCACTTCGTGTATTGCGCTGCACCCCGAGGGGCCCGCTGCGCCTGCGGCCCGGCGACAATTGATCTGATTTTCTAATTTCGAAGACTGGAGTTTCCAATGTCCCAAAGAATTTCCCTCACCCGCTACCTGGTTGAGCAGCAACGCAGGGAAGGTCACATTCCTTCCCAGTTGCGGCTGCTGCTTGAAGTGGTGGCCCGCGCCTGCAAAGGCATCAGCCAGGCCGTCAACAAAGGCGCACTGGGCGGCGTGCTCGGCACGGCCGGCAGTGAAAACGTGCAGGGCGAAGTCCAGAAAAAGCTCGACATCATCGCCAACGAAGTACTGATCGAAGCCAACGAATGGGGTGGCCACCTGGCCGCCATGGCCTCGGAAGAAATGGACAGCATCTATGCGGTGCCCAACCGTTACCCGCAAGGCGAATACCTGCTGCTGTTCGACCCGCTCGACGGCTCCAGCAACATCGACGTGAATGTCAGCATCGGCACCATCTTCAGCGTGCTGAAAAAGCCCGGTGATCATGCCGTTGTCGAAGAAAAAGACTTCCTGCAGCCGGGCAACAAACAGGTCGCCGCCGGCTACTGCGTCTATGGCCCCCAAACCACGCTGGTGCTGACCGTGGGCGACGGTGTGGCCATGTTCACGCTAGACCGCGAGCAGGGCTCCTTTGTGCTGATCGAGGAAAACGTGCGCATCCCCGAAGACACCAAGGAATTTGCCATCAACATGAGCAACATGCGTCACTGGGATGCGCCGGTGAAGCGCTACATCGACGAATGCCTGCAGGGCACCGAAGGCCCGCGCGGCAAGGACTTCAACATGCGCTGGGTCGCCTCCATGGTGGCCGACGTGCACCGCATCCTGAGCCGCGGCGGCATCTTCATGTACCCCTGGGACAAACGCGAACCCGAAAAGGCCGGCAAACTGCGCCTGATGTACGAAGCCAACCCCATGGGCTGGATCGTCGAGCAGGCCGGCGGCGCCGCCACCAACGGCAAACAGCGCATCCTGGACATCCAGCCCGGCAAGCTGCACGAGCGCGTCAGCGTCATCCTCGGGTCCAAAAATGAGGTAGAGCGGGTGACCGGCTATCACTCCGGGCTATAATTAGAGGCTGTAATTCATAAAACGCCGGTGTAGCTCAGTCGGTAGAGCAGCTCATTCGTAATGAGAAGGTCGGGTGTTCGATTCATCTCTCCGGCACCAATCCCCATAAGGAAAGCCCGCTATCGTTTTGATAGCTGGCTTTCCTTTTTTCGGATCATGTAGCCACCATGTAGCCATCAGTACGGGATTTTGTACTGGCTGCTCGTATCTGCGGCTGAGTGCGTCCGCAGCCCCCGCGAGAAATACGTGCCGCAACTGATACGCATGATCACCCCTACAGATTTTGCGCATCAGTGAGTGTGATCAACTAATTCGATGACCTGATGTTCACGAATCGTGATGGTCAAAATTACAAAAAAATAGTTCAAATGACCTCTGGCCAATGCGACAAATGATCGGCCTGGCAGCTTCAAGGGCAGCTTTGGAGCGCGACGAGCACCCGCTTTGCAGCGAGGCTGTGTGATAACGCATCGGCAAGCCGAATCATCATCGCGCACTCCACGATTTCTCGGGTGCGTCAGATTTTCTTAATTAATTTGTATCGCAGACCCTATACGGGAACCCTACCACCAGGCTCGTCGGAGAGATTGGCATCGACGGCTCATCTAGGTTTAGGACGTCAGTGCAACTACAGGAGAAGATTTTCCGGGCAGCTTTGGCTAGGTGCCAGGAAACTGGGGGACGTGTGATGAGCATCCATTCGCGCGGTGCGGAGCGCCTAGTAATAGATTGCCTAACGCAAGCTCCTGGTGCTGGAACACCTGTGCTTCACTGGTTCTCTGGGAGCCTGCAGAACTTGGAAGCAGCCAAGGCCATCGGATGCTGGTTTAGCGTCGGTCCCGTGATGTTGAGAAGTGCGAAGGGTCGACAACTGGCTGCGGCAATGCCGCCCGACCGAGTTCTCCCGGAAACCGATGGGCCGTTCACTCAGGTAGATGGAACTACGTTGAAGCCTTGGCAAGCTTGGGACGTCTGCTCTGTGCTTGGTTGTTTGTGGCAGCGAAGCACGATGGACGTGGAGACTTTGATGGTCGAGAATTTGAGTCGGTTGCCGGGTTTCCGTAGGCTTTAAGCGGCGCTCTTTCCATGAGCGCGTCCTAGTAGTTGCTTAAGCAACGCCAGGCGCAACTCATTCAGTCGAGATCCCCTCGTTAAATGAAAAGGGGATGATTGCATATGGCGGACGGATGGGCAATCGGCTTTCAGACTGAAGCGGCCTCTCGAACGACAGCTTCGTAGAACAGGTGACAGGCCGCTTCTGGCCGGGTGCGGGTGCAGCGATCATCGAAATCGGCGCCACATTGCCGACACCCAACCTGCCGATGTCAATGTCGGGTATGGAGCGAGCATTTCGGATAGCCCTGTGTCGGCAGTCAGTCTTCAGCGGGTACTCAGCACCACGCGTCTGACTGTCCGGTCTTTGTCGATCGGTAGCTTTAAAGGAATTTCGCTCGCAATCTGCCCATGATCCAGTCAAAATCGACCGAGCCCACTTCCCAGCCTTTCCGTCGTATTCCCTATCGAGCGGCGCGGCCCGGCTGCTTGAGTAGTGGTTGACAGCATAGAAATTGCAAACGACGCCATGCTGGTTTGAGTGCCGCTGGTTAAGCGGGCGCCCTGCACCGCAGCGGCAGCGTCACCAACCCGCGGTAAAGCGGGTTGGTGATCCTGCGCGGCGTGGCATCGACCAGACTGAGTTCCGGCCACCGTCGCAGCAGTTGCTGGAAGACGATCTCGGCCTCCATCAGCGTGAGCGCCGCGCCAATGCAAACGTGCGGGCCCGAACCGAATGAGAGCGAACTGCCGTCGCGCCGAGTGATGTCGAGAACGTCTGGCTGCGCATAGCGCCTTGGGTCCCGGTTGGCGGCGCCAATCAGGGGCACGACCAGGTCACCGCGACGCAGTCGCTGGCCGTGCAAAACCAGATCGGTGCTCACGCGCCGTCCCGTGTACTGCACCGGGCTGTCAAAACGCAGCAGCTCGCGCACCGCGCCAGGCAGCAGTTCGGGGGCTTGCTGCAGACGCTGCCATTGGTCGGGATGCGCCAGCAATGCCTGCAAGCCGCTTCCCAGCAAATGGCGCGTGGTCTCAAAGCCGGCAAACAGCAGCATGGCGCACTGTGCGAGCAGCTCGACGCCACCCTGGATCTCGCCCCTGGCCTCGGCCTGCGCCAGGCGGCTGGTCAGATCGTCGCCTGGCGTCTGGCGTTTTTGTTCCAGCAGGGTCTCGAAGTAGCGGCTCATGGCCAACAGGCTCACCTGGGCCCGGCGCGCCTGCCCCCGCGTGGGCTGCGGTGCGCCGATGAAGCTGGCAAGATCCTCCGACCAGGCCATGAAGTCATCGTACTGGAGGTTCTCGATGCCCAGCAGCCGCGTGATCACCCGCACCGGCAGCGGCCGGGCGACCGTCTCGATGAAATCGAAGCAGTCAGCGCCCTCCCCCTGGTCGAGCAGTTCAGTGACAGCCTGCTCAATGTGCGGCACCAGCCGCTGAAGCACATCCATCCGAAAGCCCGCATGCAGCACCTTGCGGATGCGCGGGTGGTCCGGTGCGTCGAGAAACAGCAAGGCGCGGGCAAACAGCTGTTGAAAGCCGCTCAGTTCACCCGAAGTTTCTTCGCGGTCCTTGACCCAGGCGCCCGTGCGCTGCGCAGAAAAGCGCGGGTCGCGCAGCACCAGTTCGACATCGGCATGGCGTGTCACCAGCCAGGCACCGCCAAAAAACTCCTCGCTCCAGTGGATAGCGCCGGCCTCCCGCAGGGCGTCGTAAGTCGGGTAAGGGTTGGCCAGGAACGCGGCATCTATGATGGGGTACGCCGGCGCTGGCGGCCTCAGGTCTGCGTTCATGTCTACTGCGCCTGTTGCGCTGCGGGGCGAGCGCCCTGGGTTTTTAGTCCCAGGCGCTCAAACAGCTGGCGGTCGCGATCGGCTTGCGGGTTGCTGGTCGTGAGCAGCTTGTCGCCATAAAAAATCGAATTGGCGCCAGCGGCGAAGCACAGCGCCTGCAGGGCTTCGCCCATCTGTTCGCGACCGGCCGACAAGCGGACCATGGTCTGCGGCATGGTGATGCGGGCCACGGCGATGGTACGCACGAACTCGAACGGGTCCAGCGGCGCGGTGTTGGCC
>NZ_JBFUJO010000032.1:0-40240 GCF_056401355.1 Polaromonas sp. P4_F4
CCGGTGCTCTGATATGTCGCGTATATCCTAAGATTCGCTCATGTTAGGCAGCCCATCTCTACTCCCATGACGTCCCGCAGCGCTCACTATGGTGCTGTTTCGATTGCCCTTCACTGGGGCATGGCAGTACTAATCGTTRCCAATCTTTGCTTGGGACTGTATTTCGTGCAGATGCATCTGAGTCCGACCAAGTTGTCCCTCATTTCTCTGCATAAATGGACTGGTGTCACGGTCTTCCTGTTATGCCTGGCGCGTCTCCTCTGGCGATTGCTGCGTCCTGCACCAGCGTTCCCCACTGCAGCTATCCCAGCGTGGCAGCAGCGTACAGCGAAAGTAATGCACGCCCTGCTCTACTTGCTCATGGTAGCGGTCCCTTTGACTGGCTGGCTGTACTCATCGAGCGCAGGCGTTCCTACCGTTTACTTTGGCGTCTCGGCTCTGCAGATACCTGATCTTCTAGGCAAGGACGTGAGTCTTGCCGCGAAGCTGAAGTTTATCCATAAGACGTTGAACTACTCGCTGGGTGCGCTAGTTCTGGTGCACCTAACAGCGGCGTTGAAACATCAGATCATTGATCGTGACGGCGTACTAACTCGCATGATGCCGTTTCTTAGAACCTCCCCCAAGTAAACAGAATATGACCCGAACCACGCTTGCACTGATTCTCTCGCTTGCGATACCGCTGGGAGCCTTAGCAGCACCGGTGGCGCGCACTGTTGACTATGGGAAAAGTCGAATCGCTTTTGTCACGCGGCAGATGAATGTTCCTCTAGAGGGTCAGTTTCGTCGCTTCACCACACAGGTCTTCTGGGATGAAAGTTCCCCCCAGACAAGCCGTGCACGATTCGATATTGACGTGCGCAGTCTCGACTTTGATGAGCAGACGATGAATGATGAGGCGATGGGGAAGCCGTTCTTCGATGCACGAACCTACCCGACAGCAAGCTTCGTATCAAAACAGGTCAAACCTGTAGGAACTTCTGGACGGTATGAAGTGCTCGGGACGCTCACCATCAAAGGTGTAAGCCGAGAAGTCTCAGTGCCAATGGCACTCAAGCATGATGGCCGCCGCGGTCTCCTCGAAGGCGCAACAACCATTCGCCGACTTGATTACCGCATTGGGGATGGTGAATGGGCAGATACCAAAGCCCTGGCCGATGCGGTGGAGATCAAATTCCTCTTTGTGCTTGACCCTGCCACGCGCTAACCCATTTCTCGCCCCAGTAGTTCTATTGCCAACAGCTATTCTTATAAGGAGACAATCATGCAATCAAAAAAATGGCTATTACTAGTCATCACCGGACTAGTTTCGATCGTTGCTTCGGCCCAGTCTTACACACTGGATCCGGAGCACACGTATCCGCACTGGTCAGTCAACCATTTTGGATTAACCACCTTTCAGGGGAAATTCACACGATCGAGTGGGAAGGTAGTGCTGAATCCGGTCGACAAGACGGGCAGCGTCGAAGTGGTCATCGATCCAGCGTCGTCGATGTCCGGAGCACCACGTCTTGATAAGGTCATGCTCGGAGAAGACTTCTTCAATGTTGAGAAGTTTCCAGCCGCCAGCTTCAAGTCGACAGCAGTGCGCTGGGACGGTGACAAGCTCGCGTCCATTGATGGCCATCTAACCATGGTAGGTCAGACCAGGCCGGTAACGCTGGCCGTGACCTCAATGCGTTGCACCATTCATTTCCGACTGAAGCGCGAGGTATGCGGAATAGAGGCCCGTACTCTTCTCAATCGACCTGATTGGGGCTTGGGCGCCCGCTTTCCTGCATCCATCGTCGGTAACGACATCACCCTTTACATCCAGGCTGAGGGAATGCGAGAGGAGTGACTCGTCGCCCCTTACCCACTCCGCTCCAATCTCACTAACTCACTAAGATAGCTATGAACTCATCATTCGCAAAGCGTTGGATTCTCACTATCGCAATCATGACAGTGATTGCTGCACCGATAGCCAACGCACAATCTTCTACATCGCAATGGCCGACACAGCCAGTCCGGATGGTTTTACCCGTGCCCGCCGGATCAGCACCTGACGTGTTGGCTCGCTTAGTAGGAGTCAAGCTCACCGAAAGGTGGGGCCAGGCAGTCATCATCGACAACCGGCCCGGTGGGAGCGGCGTGATCGGCATGAACGCCATTCTTACTAGCGCCGCTGACGGCAACACATTCGGATTCGTACAAGGTTCCGCTATCTCGGTAGCACCAAGCACCATAAAAGGCGTGAACTACGATTTCAACCGTGATTTCGTCCCGGTGACTCTCGCTGCTGTTGCACCGTTTGTCCTCACGGTGCCCATCGACTCGCCCTACAAGACGCTGGCAGATTTCATCTCGGCGGCCAAGGCCAAGCCCGAGAGCATCGAAGTAGCCGATACAGGTCGAGGCACTTTGCCACATCTGGTCGCCGCACAACTCGGCCTGCTGGCAGGCGTGCAGTTCTTGGAGGTGCACTATCCTGGTGGTGCTCAGTCTATGCAGGCCACACTCGGCGGGCAAACCAAGATGGTGATCGACACCTATAACGTCGTAGCAGGCAATGTGTTGGGTGGGAAGCTGCGCGTTCTCGCTTCAACGGGTGAGCGTGTCTATCCAGGACTCGAGYGAGTCCCGCTCGCTAGCAGCACCATCCCCGGTGCGGTGGCAAACGGCTGGTTTGCAGTCATAGCAAGAAAAGGCGTTGCCCCAGCAATACTTGCCAAGTTCAACAAAGATCTCGGCGAAGTCCTGAACCTTCCTGAAGTAGTTGCCAAGTCACAGGATCTGGGCGTTTACCCTCGGCCGGGCACACCTGAACAGCTTACAAAGTACATCAATGATGACCGCAAGGGCTGGCAGCATGTGCTTGACGCACGCAACATCAAACCGGAGTAGAGCCGATTCCGTTCCAAGCCCGCTCAAAGCTTCGGCAACCAAGGAGGGCGAGGCTAAGGAGCCCCTCAAGAAGACTATGCATTGGATCGTTTTATGAGTCTGAACCCTGTAGAGCGGCGCCGTATCATCTTTCACGGGCGCGACAAAGCGCCTTTAACCGGCGAGTTCTATACCCCGCACAGTAGGAGCGATGCCGGCCTCCCTGTTCTTGTCGCTGTGCATGGTGGTGCGTGGAAGCTCGGGACTGCCGACTTCTACCAGCACTGGGGGCCATACCTGGCAGAAAACGGCATTGCGCTACTCGCCATAAACTATCGACTTGTCGATAAGACGCAGAATCTGTATCCAACGGGCCTTGAGGACGTTCTCAGCGCGCTAGACTTTCTCGTAGATAGCGCGGCTTCTCTTGGAATTGATCCGCAGCGGATAGGTCTCGTAGGAGATTCGGCCGGTGCCCATCTCGCGGCGCTTGCTACTCTCTCAGAAGCTCATCCAAAGTCATTAGGGCGTCCTGTGGTGCCAGTTCGCGTAATGATTGGTGTATACGGTGTCTATGACATGCTTGCGCAATGGGAGCACGATCAGCTAGCTCGCCCGGAAGACCAGATCACTGAGGCATTGCTAGGCATCAGCCCACTAGTAGACAAGATTCGCTATTACCAAGCTTCGCCATTTACCTATGCGACCAAACATGCCCGGTCCACCTCTTTCCTTATCAGCTGGGGCAAGGAAGATGATGTTGTGGACTGCGCGCAATCCAGGCGATTTGTGACGGCACTTAAGCAGGCGGGCTGTTTTGTAAGAACGCTGCCAATACCAGGTGCCCCTCATTTTTGGATGTCCGACCCGCTGTCCGATCCGAACAGCCATGCAGCCTATCTTGCCCCCACACTCTTAAGATTCCTCAAAGAGCGACTTTAGCTCTCTCTGCTGCTCGCTACGCGTCCCTTTGGGGGCCGTGTTAACCAGAACCTTAATGAGACGCTGGTTAGGCGGCCTTATTCGCTCAATAGCTCGCCCCTCGTGCCCAACACAGCACAGGCCGCTCAACGCGGCAGCGCGCGTTGACCTATGCTGGCTCGCTCGCATCGAGCGCCCCGGCCGACTAGCCACACACCAAGAACTCAGACTATGCCGCCAAAGCGTTCGGTGGAGACGCGCCGGCGTTACCCGCATGGGCAAAAAAACTCGGAGCCAGTTGAACCGAGTGCTGTAAGCAAACGGTCACCTTCAGACGGTTGGCGCGCTTGTTGGCGAACGGGGAGGCGTGATGAGGGGGAGCAGCGCCGAAGACGGCGACGACCCGGGCCAGGGCGGTGTCAGTTCCAGCACGCATGTCCAGGGGAGAGACGGCCAGCCAGGCCGCTTCGATGCGGATCATCTCAGCCAGTCGCGCAGCCAGGCGGCGCATGATGCCGCAGCTTCGAGCGGCCAGTTCACGGTGACAGTGCCTGTGCCACGGCAAACTTCTATGCGAATGTCCGCAAAATCGGTATCAGCCCTGACCTGTGTGAGACCTGGTTTCGCCACGTCATTGGCGACGGGTGCCGCTTGCAGTTGCAGCGGCATGAATGCGCCGGTGGCAAGCTCGGCTTGCGCGACCAGGGTGCGCTGGTGTTCTTCTCGTATCCAGCGATGCACGATGTTCGGATTGATGTTGTGGCTCAGGGCCACGCCGGCAACCGACGCGCCAGCCTGGCGGCATTGCCCCAACACCTGTGCCTTGAGCTCAGCGCTATAAAATCGTCGCCGCGGGCGCTCCTGTGTCGAGTCTCTTTCCATCGTGTCCACGATCTCCTTCGTGGACACGATGCCTGATCACCTGGATCGATTCAAGATGGGTTTGCCGGACGCATAGTGCGCCAGCAAAGCTGGCAAGAGATAGTCAATGAAAGTTTGAAACTGGTAAGAAATGGCGAATCGATCAGGCCCCGAGTCATGCGTTACGCATCGCGAGGTGTGGAGCGAAGCGTTGACAGGGGAAACCGGCGGGCCAGCCATGGAGCCGCGAAATCAGGAGTCCGGGATGCCGATGCTGTTATGCGAAGCAGAAGGCAATACCCACATATGGGCCGACGCCACATTGCGCATAAGATGTGGTCGACCACATCTTATGCGGTAATTCTGCACGTAAGGATCTGTGCGGGGGGCGGGGGGTAACCCTCCGTCCCTACCGCAACCCTCGAATCATCATCGCTGGCATTGAGACCATGCACATGATTCTCAAGGGGCAGGCGGACTGCCCGAATGGCTCAACCATGTCCGCTGCACAGCAGTTTTACACCCTGGCGATCTGATCGCCACCCACTAGTTCACCTTTTCTCGGACATTCATCCGTACCGCGATAGACCCCCGCGGCGCCACCTCCTTCGATGGCTCATTCCGGATTTGCGATGAACTCGAGAATTTGACTGCCTAGCACATCGTCGGCGGTGTTGAAGTGCGCAACTATGGAGGTGTGGTTGTGGCGTGGAAGCCAAACGAAGCGTGGCGAGCGCCTCTTCGCCTGACTCAGGCGAAATAGCAGCTCGACGCAGTGCACATCGATCAGCGGATTTTCATATTGAGCGACCGCAATCATTGTCGGCGGCGAGTGCCGAGCGACGTGGTTGACCGCTGAGCCGGCGGCCATTGCGTCGTCAGAACCGTAGTACGCACGCACGCGGGCGGCATTAGGGTTTTCTGCCGTGTCCTCCGCCCGCACCCGACCTGAGACGATCACCAAGCCAGCAAGACCATGACCATTCCGCGGCTGGTAGCGCTGGTCATACGCGTAGTGCGCGGCGTGCGCACCCCCCGCAGAATGCCCCATCAGGAAGATGCGCGAAGGATCGCCTCCGAGCGATGCGGCGTGCTGCCTAGCCCACGCGACGGCTGCGGCGACATCCTCCGTCCCTGCCGGGAAGGCGTGCTGAGGTGCGAGCCGGAATTCGACATTGATTCCCAGCACCCCGTGGCGCGCAAAATACCAAAGCACGTTGCTGTAAATCTCACTAGTTCTATCTTTCTCGCCGTCGACGAAGGCCCCACCATGCACAAACAGGAGCAAGGGCCACCCTTGTCGTTCGGTCGAAGGCGGCTGGTACACATCCATCACGTTGCGAGGATCGCCGCCGTACCGGATGTTTTTTGTGACGACACCTTCTTTTGGCGCAGCGCTGAGAAGAACCGAAAAATGGTCCAGCATCAGCTTCACATTGGACTGAACGCTGGCGCCCCAGTCAGGCCCCACTTCAGCCATGAGCTGCAAGAGGGATTCCGGTATTCGAGGTTCGGATTGCATGCCTATGTAGCCTTCAAATCACAATGCTGTTCAACCGATTTTGTATGGTGCGGACAACCGACATCCCCGCTAGAGCCGAGGTCTTCACATTGGCGGGGAAGGCATTGGCCGCCACACGTGTTTCCATCGAGCCAAATTTCCCGTGCGCGGCTATCGTGTGGGTGTTGCCCGTGGCATGTGGATCCGCGATCAGTTCGACCGTTGTTCGATCCAGGCCCAGACCAGCGAGCCCGACCATCGCAGCGACGTTCGCATTTTGCGGAAACGTGCTCGCAGCCTCACGCGCTGTCCCACGGAAGATGGTGACGGGGGTAGACATTGAGTCGAGATCGCAGACGCTTTCTGCGTGCGTACCCTTCCAACTGTGAGCAGGTTTTCGGCCAGAGTACGTGACTGAGTCCAGACCGAACAACTTGGCAGCGGCGAGAGCGTCAATCCCCGCGAGTGCACCAGGAACGAGAATGAGCTGACTGCGACCGTGCACATACGCAGACTCCAGCTTCTCAGCGATTTGCGCGTGCGCTACCGCTCCTACCGACGCCACGACAGTGCTAACGCCAGCGTGCAACAGCTCCGGCACGATGTTCTGCACCGCTTCATGGCCTGCGCATTCGACCGCGAGATCCGGATTGTCTCGCACCTCCTGCAAAGACGAAACCACATGATCGCCTGAGCGAAGGAAGGGCTGCACGGAATCCAGATCGGAAGTGCGTACAAGAACTACCCATCGCCCCACGAAAGGGTGTCCCTGCAGGCTTTCGTAAACGAAGCGCCCCATAGCCCCAAATCCCACCAACAACACCGTCTTCATGAGCCAATCCTTGTTGACAATTTAGTTGCAAAGCTTACTCCATAATTGTCTTGATAGTCAATTTTCTTTTGGTATTAGACGATTTTACTTGGACAAGCAGTCGTCATAAGGTTAATAATATTGTCTTGTTGGTCAATATTTTTCTATGGAAAACCTCCGCTTAGACATGGACTACGCCGCTAGCGCCATGCGGCCATGCCTGGTATTCGTCGAATCGGTCCGAGTTCGCAGAAGACCGCATCGCGATAGTCCTGCCTTGCAGGCAGCAAGGCAATCCAGCCTGAGCACAATTTGGTTTCGAAAACATCTCCGGAGACGTGGCGTCTTGTGTACGGCAGCGGAGTGTCAGATTGGTTCTGCGCTCTTACCTCGCCATCACTCGCGGCTCTGGATGTCGCGTCGCCCTTGGAGTCGACTGCAGCAGTCATCACCTCAATCTATCTTTATTCATCAACTCAACCAGGAATTTTCGTGAACCCAACTTCTCTCAACGTGCAAATCGTCTCCGCATACAGTGCCGGGCTCACTCTAGAGTCCGGTGCTCTGCAGCCGCTAATTTCCCCCAACACGCTAGCAGTTAACGGCCACCTCTCTGAGACACCCGGCACAGCGTTGATGCAGATCGTGCAGGCCGCCTCCACTGCATTCGAGAAGCATCGACGTGCTACCGCCGCTGAGCGCTCGGGGTGGCTGTCTGGAGCAGCGGAAGCGCTGAGCTCCGCGGCGGACGAGGTGACCGCCATAATCGTTGAGGATGTGGGAAAGCCACGCCGCATTGCTGCGGGAGAGGTACAGCGGTCCGTAGACTTCATTCGCAGTTGTGCCCGGGAGGTGTTGCAGATTGGTGGCGATGTACTGCCGCTGGACGCAATTCCCGCAGGCGCCGGGCGTTTCGGTTTCACTCGTAGGGTGCCGTTGGGGGTAGTAGCCGCCATCACCCCCTTCAACGCTCCGGCCAACCTTCTATGCCAGAAAGTCGCCCCAGCGCTCGCGATGGGCAACGCAATCATCGCGAAACCTCACCCCGCTGCTACACGTACTGCGTTGCGCATTGCGCAGGCATTCACCGCTGGAGGGCTTCCCGATGGCCTGTTCAGCATCGTCACCGGCGACAAAGATGCGGCGATCGACCTCGTCACCCAGGGAGCCGTGCGTGCCGTCAGCTTCACTGGCGGCAACCGGGCCGGTGATGCCCTGGCCCGTGCAGCAGGTGCCAAGAAATTCATGAGCGAGCTAGGTTCGAACGCTGCCAATGTGGTGCTGGCAGATGCCAATCTGCAAGATGCAGCGAAACGGATCGCGGCCGCAGCGTTCGAGGCGTCCGGCCAACAATGCGTGTCGGCGCAGCGCATTATTGTGGAGACTACTGTGTATGACCAGTTTGTAGATCTGCTGGTTTCCGCGGCGCGCGCACTTAAGGTCGGCTCGGCCTCCGATCCGGCCACCGACGTCGGGCCGATGGTCTCAATTGCGCAGGCGGACCGAGTTATGAAAATGGCGCGCGATGCCGTTGCGCACGGAGCGACGTTTGCACTGAAGCCGAGGCAGTACGGCTGCACCGTAAGTCCCGGAATCATTGTGGATGCTCCGCTTACCGCTTCGGTGTGGTGCGAAGAGGCGTTCGGCCCCATTGTCGTGGTGAAGCGCGCACGCGACGCGCACGACGCCCTCGGCTTGGCGAACGATTCCGAGTTTGGACTGCAAGGTGCGGTATTCACCAACAACCTTAGCGCAGCCTTCCTGTTCTCCGACGGATTCGACGTCGGCTCACTTTGGATCAACGAAGCGAGTCGCTTCCGGCTGGACTCATATCCGTTTGGCGGCAGCAAGAGCTCCGGCTCCGGTCGCGAAGGGGTGCGCTACGCGATGGAGGAGCTTTCGCAGCTCAAATTCACTGGTATGCGAATACTCTGATCGAGGCTAAATGCGACGCCGGGTGGCAAGATCGCTCTCCCCTCCGGGGTGGGAGGGCCGGAGCCAAGTCAAGCGGCGACGGCGAATCACGTCCAAGAATTTTTGTCGCTCGCGATGCCCCCGCTGCTCATGGAATGTTCCGCGGACTCTCGAGCTGCCCCCACCCGCTTTCTCGCATCGCTGCTCGCCGTCGTAGTTGGGGTGGTAACTGGTCTCCCAGCCGTCGCTTTCACAAATTCTCGCGAGGAAGCGTCCATCTTCGTGCGTGAGATGACACAAGACGAGGTTACTTTTTTACGACGGCGTGTGAGTCGATTGAGTCAATCCCGCCGGTCGTCCAAGCATGAGTTCTCAGACCTCATGCTTGTATCCGTCGAGCGCCGTTGCAGTCAGAGGCCGGCCGCTATCGCGCGGCTGGCGCTCAATCGTCTCCGCGGCACCCACTCTTGTCCGAGCGAGTTCACGTGCATGAGCTGTTACAGGCGGAGAGTCATCTTCTTATACGAGGCGGCATCATTGCTTGACTATATAGTCAAATAACTGGCAAAATTGGGCTTCTCTCAACTTCGACTGACTTACTCTATGACCACTGCAAGACACCCACGTCCAACCGAACTGCAAGATGTTCCGCTTGGGCAAATCGTTGACAGATATGTAGCTAGGTTTCGCGACCGCAAGGCGGACTGGGCTGCGTTCGAAGACGCGAAGCTTGATGGTTTCCGGCGCGCTCAACATCGCTTCATTGGTGCGGGCGGTTCAGGTAAAAGCGGCGACATGACGGTCATCCCCCCGCGCGGCTTCACCCTGAGTATCATGTACGTACAACCTGGCGAAGGGAATGCGGCGCACACGCATGAGGTCGAGGAAGTCTTCTTCGTCCTTAAGGGCTTCCTCAACGTCTTCATTGAAGACGAAGCGGGCAATCGCGAAGAGGTGCGACTGGGTCCTTGGGAATGCATATCATGCCCGCCTGGTGTCATTCACGGCTACGTGAACAGCAGCCTTGAACCCGTCTATTTCCAGGTGATGCTGGGGCGCGCGCAGCCGGAAATGATGGGCTACGCCGATGCGCAGCTTTACGCTCGCCGCGCGGCGCATCTCGAAGGATCATAGGCAGGCCTAAAAATTGAGCTCCTCCGAGAGTCTCCCCAATGCAGTAGAGCTCTTGGAAGTTGCACTCCACTGCATCGGGGGCGGACTCGCAGTTGACTCGACTCAAGCCGGCTTCCATGCTGCCCGCGGCCGACCCGTTCGTGAGCCCGAGGCGGAGCTTGCCACCCAATTATCTCCTGCCAATGCGCAGCCATTAGCGGACCAATCCAAAGGCCGGCGCCGATCTGAACGTGAACTGAGCAACTCAGGTTYTGCACCAACATCGGGCATGGTAGCGAGTTCCACCCGCTCCAGCTCGTTCCAAAAATGGGACGTAGCGATGCRGATYCCGGTGCTCTGATATGTCGCGTATATCCTAAGATTCGCTCATGTTAGGCAGCCCATCTCTACTCCCATGACGTCCCGCRGCGCTCACTATGGTGCTGTTTATCCCCAGGCACCCCGGGCAGCTCCCGATCCACTCACGTCATCAAAGCAGCCACCTGCTCAACGAAGTAACACCAAAATTCGCGCCGCAGATTCTGACTTTCCTGACCCCGCATAAGCTGCCATTACGCTTAGCGTGGTAAATGTTTATTCTTGACTATTCGGTCAACATAGCGCTAAACTAGCCATCGATACGAAACGCACATACGCACTTCGGGCACTTCATGTGCTCAATGCGAATGACCCGGACACTCCTTTGCGATTGGTTGCACCGAATGAGAACTTTGATCTTTAGCCTGAACAGCCGCACAGCCGTAATGTTCGACACACGCATTGAGAGATGGATGGATTTGCTGTCGTTCGTCTTCGAGACCCTGACGAGCGGACGTTCCCACATCCATAACGATCGCCGTATCAAGGCAGGCGTCGACGTGAACCGCAAGTCGAGAGGACTGCGTGAGAGCGACATCGGCATACGCGCGTGTGCGTTCCCAGAAACTTCCCTTGATCGATAGCAATGAAGCCCGCCCCATTCACACTGCATCTGCCCGGTACTCTGCCGGAGGCTCTTGACCTGATCCAAGAATGCACCAACGCCCGGGTGATTGCCGGTGGGCAGTCACTAATGCCCATGCTCAACTTGCGCGTCGTACTCCCCGAGAACGTGATCGATCTCAACGGCATCCCTGAGCTGTCTGGCATCCGCGTCGAGCAAGACGACGTCGTTATCGGCGCAATGACGCGCCAACGCGAGATCGAGTTCTCGCCCATCGTCGCCGAAAAACTGCCCCTGCTGCGCGAAGCCATCCTTCATGTAGGTCACCGGCAGACGCGGAACCGGGGCACGATCGGCGGCAGCCTGTGCCACCTTGACCCGTCGGCAGAGCAGCCGACCATTGCTATGGCCATGGACGCGCAACTAACCATTCAACGGGTAGGCGGCCAACGTGTGGTTCCGATGAATGGATTCGCTGTCGACTTAATGTCCTCGTGCCTTGAGTCGGATGAGATGGTTACCTCAATCCGTTTCACCCCCTGGCCAGCCCATTGTGGCCATGGGTTTGTGGAGTATGGACGTCGTCATGGTGACTTTGCGATCGTTTCGGCGGCCGTTCTGGTGGAGCTCTCGAGCGACGAAGTTGTTCGCCGTGCCTCATTGACTCTGGGTGGGGTTGGTCCTGTTCCGATCCGGCTTAAGGCGGCCGAGGACATACTGCAAGGCCGCTTCCCGGACGCCATCACTGTGAAGAACGCATGTGCCGAAGCTTCAAAGTGCGAAGCGATGAGCGACCCCGCATATCCTGCTTGGTACCGGCAGCGGATGGCGGCCAAACTGCTTGAGCGCGCGCTCAGCGTCGCACTTGACCGGGCGCGAGCATCTACCTGGAAGGCGGAAGCATGACCAAGCTCGACGTTGGTGACATCACCGAGATATCAATTCGGGTCAATGGCGTACTGCAGACGGCAATGATCGAGCCGCGTACCACACTGGCGGACTGCCTGCGAAACGAGCTGGGACTGACCGGAACGCATCTGGGCTGCGAGCATGGCGTGTGCGGTGCCTGCACCGTACACGTCAATGGGGCGTCGGCACGCAGTTGTCTGATGCTCGCCGCGCAGGCTCAGCGATACGCGATTGACACGGTTGAATCCTTGGCGCATTCGGGGGAACTGAACGATCTCCAACATGCTTTTCGCGAACTCCATGGCCTTCAATGCGGCTTCTGCACGCCCGGCATCCTGATGACGTTGATGGAACTGCTGCGGGATAACCCGGACGCTAGCGAAGCGGAGGTACGGGTTGCGCTGTCTGGCCACATCTGCCGCTGCACTGGCTATCAGAACATCGTCAAGGCGGCAATGGCTACCCTGGAAAAGCGAAGGAGCAACCTTGTCGAATCATGACAATCTCCACATCGGACGACACGTCCTGCGCGAAGAGGACGGTCGACTTCTCAAGGGCGAGGGCCGGTATGTCGCCGACATTGATCTGCCCGGCACCCTGCACGTCGCTTTCGTGCGTAGTCCCCACCCGCACGCCTTAATTAAAGGCATCGACGCCTCCGCAGCGTTGAGTCTCCCCGGTGTACTCGCGGTAATCAACCCCGAAGAAATGTCGCAATACCTGGAAAGTCTGCGCATGCCAGTCGGATGGCCGACCAAGGACCTTCCGACAGAAGTCACACCCTACGTCCTGACGCCGAATGAAGTGTGTTTCGTCGGTGAGGCGGTCGCTATGGTGCTTGCAAGTTCGCGCTACATCGCGGAGGACGGCGCCGCCGCCGTGGCTGTGGAATATGAGCCGCTTCCAGCCGTTTCGGACTGTCGGGCCGCACTGCTGCCTGACGCTCCCAAGGTTCGGATGGAGGTACCGAGCAACGTACTCAACGAGTTCCGGGTCGCCTACGGCGACTGCGCAAAGGTGTTTCGCGACGCCCCCCACGTCTTCACCGAGAACATCAGTCAGCACCGGGGCGGTGCCCATCCGATGGAAGGACGCGGCTTGGTCGCGCACTTCGAGCCGCAGCACAACGCTTTGATGATTTGGGCATCAACCCAGATGCCGCACGAACTGCAATTCACGGTGGCGAAGGCGCTGGGGCTTCAGGACTTGCTAGTTCGAGTCATGGCCCCCGATGTCGGCGGCGGTTTTGGCGCGAAGTTCGTCATTTATCCGGAAGAAATTGCCGTCGCAGCCGTGGCATACCATTATCGGCAGCCGGTGAAATGGATCGAAGACCGGGTGGAGCATTTTCTTGCGGCCATCCAAGAGCGCGATCAGTTCTGGGATGTGGAAGTCGCCGTGAACGACGCGGGCGAGGTTTTGGGCGTGCGTGGACGCATGGTCCACGACCAGGGCGCCTACACCCCTCAGGGGGTCAATTGTGCCTATAACGCTTCCACCGCGGTAACCGGCCCTTATGCGATTCCGGCCTACCAAATGGACGTCGTCGTTGCACAAACGAACAAGGTGTACGTTATCCCAGTGCGTGGGGCTGGATACCCGCAGGGCACCTTCGTCATGGAGCGTCTTCTCGACCGAATCGCCGCAGAACTGTCGATCGACCGGGCTGTAGTACGCGAGCGCAACCTGGTGAAGGCAGAGGACATGCCCTATACGAAACCTCTCAAGGCGCGTTCGGGTCGACCGATCATTCTTGATAGCGGTGACTATGTGGCGGCTCAACGCAAGGTGCTGCAGGTGATCGACTACGCCGGCTTCGAGGAGCGTCGTCGTGCCGCGCGCACCGATAGCCGCTTCATCGGCCTCGGATTCGCGCATGCAGTCAAAGGGACAGGACGGGGGCCATTCGAATCAGGGTGTGTCAGGGTCTCATCGAACGGCCGCATCACGGTCTCAACTGGTGCCATGGCTATGGGACAGGGACTCAACACCGCAATGGGCCAGATCGTAGCCCAAGTACTCTGTGTTCCAGTCGAGGACGTGCTGGTCATCTCCGGCGACACGGCGCACGTTTCCATGGGTGTGGGTGGTTTTGCCAGCCGCCAAACAGTCACTGCGGGTTCATCACTGCACCTCGCGGCAGTTGAGGTCGCGAGGAAGATCCGCAACGTTGGCGCCTACATGCTCAAGGTCGATGAGTCTGAGGTGCAGATGAAGGACGGAGAAGTCTATGTGACCGCCGATCCGGATAGGCGTTTAGGATTTTCGGACATTGCACGTCTTTTACGCGGCATTCCTGGCTATGACCTGCCTCCCGGCGTGGGCGCAGGCCTCGAATCGACGGTTTATTGGGAACCGACGGACATGACGTATGCCCACGCTTTCCATGCATGTGAGGTCGAGGTGGACACCGCCACCGGCGAAGTAAAACTCCTGCGGTACGTTGCAATGCACGACAGCGGGACGCTAATCAACCCAATGATTGCCGAAGGGCAGGTTCACGGGGGGATAGTTCACGGCATCGGCAATGCATTGTTTGAATACATGCGCTACGACGACCAGGCTCAGCCGATAAGCACCACCTTTGCTGACTACCTGATGACCACGGCGACTGAAGTGCCACATTTGGAAGTCATGTTTATGCAGAGCCCTTCACCAAGCAATCCACTGGGCGTCAAAGGTGTCGGGGAGGCTGGGACGATACCTGTCACTTCGGCGATCGCTTCCGCCATCGACGACGCACTAGTTGACTTCAAGGTACGCATCGCTCAGATACCCGTCGACCCCGTCCAACTCGTGCAGATGATTGATCGATTGTCAGCAGTGATCGCTCCCCCGCCCGACGATTTGGCTGTCCCAGCATGAGTCCCTGCTGCATCAAGCTAGGACGCATGGAGCGCCTGACCATTAGGTCTGGTATGCGACGCATTTGTATTGAGCGCCCCTTCAGCCGCACAACGATTGTCATGGGGAGTTCCCCGCGATCAACGGAGCTGGCAACTGCACGCGTGGAGCTGATTGAAAGCGCTAGATGGTGCGGGCACCCGAGCAGTGCATCGCCCCGGCTTTTCCTTCAAGCCATGACCGAATTCAACGAGCGCGGCGGTCTGTTAGTCCGCCGCGCGGATCATCTAAAACGCTTGAAAGGCTGCTATGGAAATGATTGGTGAACAGAGAATCGATGCGGCGCAATCGGATGTTTGGCATGCCCTCAACGATCCCGTCGTGCTCAAAAGCTGTATTCCGGGCTGCGAGTCGATCGAAAAAGTCGATGAGGCCGAGTTTAAGATCGTCATGCTGTCTGCGGTGGGGCCAGTCAAGGCGCGCTTTGCCGGTTCGTTGGCGATCAGAAACGCCGTGGCACCCAGTAGGTACGACTTGGTGTTCGAAGGCTCCGGCGGTATTGCAGGCTTCGGCAAGGGCACGGCGACAGTGTCACTTGCACCAGACGGCGAGACGACGCTGTTGCGCTACGCTGCTAACGCTCAGGTGGGCGGCCGGCTGGCGCAGGTAGGCTCACGCCTTATCGACAGTGTGGCGAAGAAGTTGGCAATCGAGTTCTTTGCACGCTTCAATCGACATTTCTCGGCAAACGCTGACTTGGCCGCAATCGCGGCCCCGAAGCGCCCGACCGAGACGCGCTCGACGCTAACACCGGCGGGTGTACACGTACCGGCCGCGGATGCCGCTGCTTTGCAGAGCGCGGCAGCGTCGGTTATCAGCGGCTTGGTAGTGCCGCTGCGCATCATCGCCGTGAGCGCCGTCATCAGCGGCCTCGCATTTGTCGGCATTCTGCTCAAACTCTTGGCGATGTAGTGCATCGCCCGGAGATCCACGAGGAGACGCTCCCAGGGATTCTTATCTGGGCTTCAACGTCGACGGGTTTACCGGCTGGTCGAAATAAATCTCTCAACTGAAAGGAATCAACGTATGTCAAACCTCAAGAGGCTGCGCGTAGCTCTCACTTTTCTCGGAATCGCCGTAGCTTCGCAATGGTCGCACGGACAGGTGCAATTCCCGACAAAAACGGTACGCATCATCGTGCCGTTCAGCGCTGGAGGTGCAGCGGACGTGTCGGCGCGGATCGTCGCCGAAAGGCTCGCGGAACGATGGAAAGGTCACGGTGTCGTCGTCGAGAATGTGCTCGGTGCGGGAGGTAACATTGGCGCGGAAACGGTGTATCGCGCAGCGCCGGACGGACACACGCTTTTGCTCGTGAGCAATACGCACGCGATCAACGGGGTGCTTTATTCGAAAGCCCGTTTCGACATTACGAGCGACTTCGAGCCGATCGGCATGCTCAGTTCGTCAGCCATCGTCATAGCCGTCAATCCCAAGGCCAAGATCACCAGTCTCAAGGGCCTGGCGGAGCAGATGGGCCAGCAGAATGGCCAGATGAACTATCTGACCTGTGGCGTCGCCACCGCCCACCACTTCGCGATGGAGCTCATCAAGAACGCTCTCAAGCTGACGGCAATCCACGTTCCACACCGCGGGTGCGGGCCGGCGGTGTTTGACGCGGTAGCCGGTCAGGTCGACACTGTCGTAGCCACGATGCCGGCTGTACTGCCCTTCATCAAGCAAGGCCAGCTTGTCGCACTGGCCGTTACTTCCAAGTCGCGATCTGAATCCGCTCCGGATATTCCCACTGTTGGCGAATCCGGAATGCCTGCGTTGCGAGACTTCGCGGTCGAGAACTACTACGGACTCATGGCGCCTGCGAAGACGCCGAAGGGAGTTCTCGCCAAGATCGAGGCTGACGTGACAGCCGTCCTCAACGCGCCCGATACAAAGGCGCGCTTCTCAAAGGCCGGTTTGGACGTATTCATGCTGAATGCACCCGGTCTGACCGGCCTGCTAAAGAGCGATCTCCAGAAGTATAAAAATGCGGCAGCTGCAGCGGGAATTAAGGCTGAGTGATGTCACCGGGAAACTCCTACCCCACGCCGCGAAACCATTACTTATCACGCATATTGAGAACACCACGATGAAGAAACTTGTTTTGAGCTTGAGCTGCTGTAACTACGACCGCACTGCGGCCCTCTTCGACGGGCGCGTGCAAGTCGAGGGTGTGGACCTGCTGTCTTCACAGCTTGAGCCAGAGGAATCGTTCCACCGCGCGTTCCGCTTCCGGGAATTCGACATCTGCGAGATGTCCCTCAGCAGCCACACCATGATGACCTCGCGCGGGACCAACGCATACGTGGCGATTCCCGCCTTTGTGTCCCGCATGTTTCGTCATTCAGGCATTTACATTCGCACCGACCGGGGCATCAGCTCACCAGCTGACCTGGCACGCAGAAAGGTCGGCCTGCCGGAGTACCAAATTACCGCCAACGTGTGGATCCGCGGTATTCTCCAGGACGACTACGGCCTGAATCCGGCCAGCGTGCACTGGTGCCGCGGAGGCGTGGAAGAGCCCGGACGCCAGGAACGCGCGCCGTTGGCCTTGCCAGCCGACATCGACCTGCAGCAGATCGCCGACGGCAAGACGTTGAGTGGCATGCTGGCTTCAGGCGAGCTCGACGCCGTGATCAGTGCCCGAGCGCCCTCGTGCTTCCTGCGCGGGGAACCGAATGTTGATCGAATGTTCCCCGACTACCCTCAGACCGAAGCCGACTATTTCAAACGGACTGGCATCTTTCCCACAATGCATGTGATCGGCATCCGCAAAGAGTTGGCCGAGTTGCACCCATGGCTTCCGGTAAACGTATTCAAGGCCTTCGTCCGCGCAAAGGAGCTGGCCTTGCACGAAATGGGGCAGATCGGCCATCTCTTCCATAGCCTGCCGTGGGGCGTTGCTGCTTATGAACAAGCCAAGAAGGAACTGGGCGCCGACTACTGGAGCTACGGCTTCGAACCCAACCGCCACGTACTGGAGGTCTTTACTCGTTACCACCACGCCCAAGGCCTATCTGCGCGACGAGTGGACCCAGCCGAACTCTTTGTGCCGGCATCGCAGGATCTAACCCTGATCTAGGGCTGAAGTTGCCCCTTTTTCACGGACACCTTACCGTTATGGAAGAGGAGTCCGAGAATGCCAAAATCAAAGCCGCCGTACTCGGCGGAGTCAAAGTTGCAAATGTCTTGACTATATAGTTAATTACCGGCCAACGGGCGTGGCACCGGGTCATCATTGGGCTGCCAAAGTCGATATAATGAGACTGAGTAAAGTGCTACGTTTTTGACTGGATAGTTCCTTAAAATGGTCTTGAATGAAAACCAATCGATTGGCGATTCGGAAGGTGGAAGACAAGATGGCACCTGCCGATTTGCCATCATTGATCAGTGACCAACCGCGAGCCACGACTCAACGCAAGAGTTCGCTACGCATGCAGCAAACGATCATTGATGCTGCGTTGCACGAGTTCTCAAATAAAGGATTCGATGGTGCGCGAGTAGATGAGATTGCGCTTAAAGCTGGCATCAACAAGAATGTCCTTTATCATCACTTCGGCAGCAAGGACGGTCTTTTTGTTGCCGTTCTAAAGTACACCTACCAGAACATTCGCGCCAAGCAGCAAGATCTACAACTGCGCACAGTCGAACCGGAAGCCGGCATGCGTCGATTGGTCGTGTTCACAGGGCGGATCTGGATTCAGTACCCTGAATTTCAGCGCCTCCTAATGAGTGAAAACCTTATAGGCGGGCGTCACGCCGAGGCGCTGGCAGACGTATCCGAGATGTATAACCCTCTGATGGAGACGATTCGTGATCTGCTTTCGCGAGGCTGTGAGACGGGCGCCTTCCGCGAGGATATCGACATTATCGATTTATACATCTCCATTACTTCATTGACGGCCCACTATGTCAACAATCACTACACATTCGAAGCGATCTTCAAAGAGAAGCTGATGTCGCCAAAGCGCACAAAGCAGCGCCTCGATCACTCCGCTGACATGATCGTGCGGTACTTGCGAAAGATTTGAGATTCTGTCGCAATAGTGGAGTCTGGCTGTTGGCGCCGACGCGCTTTTGACCCAGGTTCCGACTTCGCACTGACCCAGGACATTACCTCGCAATCCCACTGTAGGCAACGATTTGCATAAACAATGCATGGGTCAACGAGAGCCCGGCACCTGGGTCAGTTTTTGGGTGGCACGCAACACAAGCAGGAGCAAGATCCGTTTTTCTGCGTCCAGGCAAAGAATTCTAAATATTTCACCACTGGTAAAAAACGTCGAGTCTGCATCAATCAGAGTCGGTTGCGGTAGGGTCGGGGGTTACCCCCCCCCCCGACCCTACCGCAACCAGTTGATCTACCCAAGCACCTACTTCGCTCATAGCCTCATACACGAGATGGCACGGGCGGGTCTGTGGTGCTCGGCTGCGGCTGATTAATCCTGATTTCTCAAGAATTTTCAGATGCTTTGTTATTCCAGGGGCGCTTATCGCGAAGGGCTGCGAGAGCTCTTGTACTGTTACGTCCCCTTGGGTGAGACGTTGCAGCATCGCTCGTCTAGTCGGATGGGCCAGCGCGGCCAGCTTGGCGCTTAGGAGATCAGGTTGCATGGAAATTCACCAATAGATTAATTAACCTGATTGGATATCAACTACCGTCCCTCAAGACGTCAATTGGTTTCTTTATAAACGAGATGCTGGCGCCTGCTCCGTGGGCAGCGATACCGGCTACAGGCGAGAAAAATCGCCCGCAATCCATTGCAGTTAATGCTGTTTTCGTGGAGATCTTGTGGACTGCCGAACTACCAGCTCGGGCTTCAGCCTAATTTCCGCTTCGCCATCTTGACCTTGCTGGATCCGCCGGAGAATCAGCTGAGCTGCTTGAATGCCCATTTCGTGGTGGCGAATACGAACTGTCGTCAGCGCCGGCGAGACCAAGTCCACGAAGGGCATGTCGTTGTATCCCACGATTGACATGTCCCGTGGGCATTTGATCTTCTTTTCCAGGAGGACGTCGTAGCAGCCTAGAGCCACAAGGTCATTGCCGGCTAGCACGGCAGTGGTTTTTGGAAAAGTCTTGAGGAGGGTTTGGCACGCAACTCTGCCGGCCTCACGTGTGTAGGCGGTGCAATCGACCATGTTGAGCTTGCTCTTTTGCCAGCCGTTGGCGACTGCAGCTTGAATGAACCCGGTACGACGCAAATAGCCTGTAGAGAGATTTTGCGGGCCGACGATATGCACGATTTCTGTATGCCCAAGGGACACGAGATGATCAAACGCCAAGCGCATGCCTAACAGCTCGTCGTTCATGACGCTCGATACCCGCCCATGATCCTCGCCTCGGTTGATGGTGACAACGATAGTATTCTTGGAAAGGCAATGGTCGATCAGGCGATCTTTGCGCGTTGCGGTCGCCAAAATCAAGGCGTCGACTTGGCGCGCCATTAGTTGATCAACCACCGTGCGTTGTTGCGTAGGATCTTCCCCACCGTTCGCCAGCAGTGCCACGAGGCCGTGCTTTCGGAGCTCGGTCTCGATGCCCAGAAGGATGGGGGGGAAAACGGGGTTCGAAATATCCGGCAGAACGATGCCAACAATATTGGAACGGCGCGTACGAAGAGACGAAGCAACATTGTTTGGCGTGAAATTGTGGCGGGCCGCTGCAGCCAACACTTTGGCAGCGACCTCCTTTCCAACCATGTGCCGAGTGGCCGGATTCAATACCCGGGACACAGTGGACGCGTGGACTCCCAGGGACTTAGCAAGTTCTTTCAGATTCATCGGATAACCATTTATGCAAACGAATGCAAGCTTACCAGCTGTCGTTGACAGGACCGAATGAAAGAATTATCATTAAATTTATGCAAACGTTTGCATGATTCAATTAAGGTGTTGATATGACTAAGGGAATTGATCGCGTTGCTCTTGTTACAGGTGGCTCTGGCGGGATTGGTAGGGCGGTGGCCGAAAAGTTGGCCAGCCAAGGTGTCGCCGTTGGGATTGCCTACGGCAACAGCGAAACCAAAGCTGCAGAAACCGTTGAAAAAATCATTGCCGAAGGTGGCCGTGCATTTGCCATCAAGGGGGATGTAACGCATGCAGCGGACGTCAAACGTCTATTTGACGAGACGGAAAAGAAATTTGGAAAGATATCGCAATGTTCTCGCTGGTGCTCGTGAGCGGGTGGTCGTTCAACCATGAACGTCACCAGGATTTCCGGGGCCCCTGCCTACTTCCCTCCTCATCACGAGGCAATGCATTGTCTGAGGTTGCAGGGCCACGAGGCCGGGCTCTCGGAATCGGTTTGGTTGGGTATGTCATACCTTCTCCCGGGCGGTGGGACTTCCCTTGACGCCTCGTCGGTGGAAAAGCACTATGTGGTTCTTGAAGGTGAGGTAACGGTTTCCACTGAGGCCGATCAAGTCGTTCTAAAAAAATACGATTCCTGCCGGCTTGCAGCGGGAGAGAAGCGGGCGCTTGCGAACAGAACAAATTTTGTCGCATGCATTCTCCTTGTCATGCCTTATCCGCGATAGAAAACCTAGGGAAAGCAAAAAGATGGCTACGAGTGTTCTGAACGTGTTGGCGTTTGATGGCGGATACAACGTTCCAATTTGGGTTGCACAGAAATTTGGATTTTTCGAAAGCAACGGCCTGCAGGTCGAACTTTCTTTTACGCCGAATTCCGGCGCGCTCGTTCAGGCGCTGATGACGGGTTCTGCCGACATAGCGCTGGCGGGGTTCGACAATTTTGTGGCCTACCAAGAAGGGCAAGGCGAGGCAGCACTTGAACTGCCACCAGACATTTTTTCTTTCATGGGCGGAGATAGTGGATTTCTTACACTGGTCGCCAAGGGGGAGGTTACCTCCATGGAGCGACTCAAGGGAAAAAAGGTGTCTGTTGATGCGATGACTACCGGTTTCGCATTTGCATTACGCGAAATCCTGGAAAAGGAGGGGTTGCGCGACGGGGACATTGAATACGTCAAAGCAGGCGGCACTGCTCAGCGATTTTTGGGACTGATGGCAGGTCAGTACGATGCGACGCTGCTTCGGACGCCTTACGAGATGCTTGCCATGGACCGTGGCTTCGTAGCCCTCACAACCGTGAGAGAGCAGCTTGGTCACTACATGGGAACCGTCGGAGCTACACGACGGGCATGGGCTGGCTCCCACGAAAGTCAGCTCTTGCAATTCATTGTTAGCTATCGCGCCGCGCTGGATTGGTTGTACACGCCTGGAAACCGAAATACTGCCGTTGAACTACTGGTGGAGAAAGTTGCCGGACTTGATACAGCTATCGCCTCAAGTGCGCTGGACCTGCTTCTGGATGAGCAGGAGGGTTTGATAGCCGACATGCGCATTGACCCCGTGTCTGTTCAGACTGTATTAAAGCTGCGCAGCAAGTATGGAACACCTCAAAAAGATCTTATCGATCCCACTAAATACCTTGATCGGAGCTACCTGATCAAGGCATTCAACGCCGGTTAAATCACCTTCGTGTATTTGAAAGACCTTTATGAAACTGTTTACAACGCTACTTCTTTCCATTTCTGCCGCTTTCTCGCTTCCCGCGCTGGCTCAGCCATATCCGACTCGCCCCGTCAAAATACTTGTTACTGCTGGCGCCGGGTCTTCAGCCGACTTGTTGGCGCGTATTGCTGCGGACGAGTTGGGCAAGAGGCTGGGACAACCTTTCATCGTCGAGAACAAGCCGGGCGCAGGGGGAAATATTGCTGCCGACGTTGTGGCCAAGGCCAAGCCCGACGGATACACACTTCTCATGGCGACAGTGAGCACACATGGAATTAACCCTTCGCTGTATGTGAAGCTGCCTTTTGACCCCGTCAAGGACTTTGCGCCCATCGGTTTGCTTGCAAGCAATCCGAATGTTTTGGTCGTGTCGCCGTCCTTGCCTGTAAACAATCTGCAGGAGCTCATAGCTTTGGCAAAGAAAACGCCAGATGGCTTGACATATTCCTCTGGCGGTACCGGAACCTCTCAACACCTCGCTGCGGAAATCATGGCGGCGGAGGCAGGAATCAAGTTGACGCACATTCCCTTTAAGAGCGCGCCGGAAAGCTTGAATGCAATGCTGAGCGGTCAGGTGGTTATGAGCTTCGCAAGCATCCCCGTTGCACTGCAGCAAGTTAAAGCTGGAAAACTGAAGGCGATCGGGGTAACAGCTAATAAATCCGCGCCGGCATGGCAAGACTTGGCACCTCCGCTCGCTTCTCAGGGATTGCCTGGCTACGACGTTTCAGCTTGGTTTGGCTTGGCTGCACCAGCGGGAACTCCAACTGACATTGTGAAGAGGCTGAACAGTGAATCAACAGCCGCATTCAAGACCTCGGCCGTACAAACCAAACTTGAAAGCCTTGGGATGGAAGAACTCTCGAGCACACCACAATATTTTGATAGATTTATTCGTTCGGAGATTGTGCGTTGGTCCAAGATCGTGAAGCAGTCCGGCGCAAAACCGGAATAAGCTGTCATGACTTCAAGTGTGCCGAAACAAGGCCTCCGAAAGCCAAACCTCATTTTTACGTTGAATAAGAGGGTTACGGCAACTTTCTTCCTTGTCGCGCTGTCTTTGGCCAATGTAGCGCATGCGGCGGAGCTGGTGGTAGGTCAGGTGGGGCCCATCGTTGGGCTTCAAGCGCCACAAGCTAAAGCCTATGCCGCCGGAATGAATCTGGTGTTTGATGCGGCAAACAGGATCCGCGGCGCCACAAATACTTTTCGCTTGGTT
Organism: Polaromonas sp. P4_F4; assembly: GCF_056401355.1. Taxonomy (NCBI): domain Bacteria; kingdom Pseudomonadati; phylum Pseudomonadota; class Betaproteobacteria; order Burkholderiales; family Comamonadaceae; genus Polaromonas; species Polaromonas sp. P4_F4. The sequence continues at coordinate 23,489 of NZ_JBFUJO010000032.1, forward strand.
CGCCGCGATGACGGCGGACGTGCTGAGGACACCGTGTCTGTCACTCGGAAGCTGATCGAGGATGAAAAGCCGATTATTTTGGCCGGATTTTTTGGTAGCAAGAACCTGGCATTGCTGTCGGGTTCTGGATTGCTGGAGAGAGAGAAGATAGCGCTGGTGGGCTACCGCACCGCTGAACTGCAGATTGATGACCCTCAATTCTTTAGCGTGCGGGCGGGTATATCAGAGGAGATAGCCCGGATTACGCAGCATCTCTCCACGATAGGTATCCGAGATCTCGGTATCTTTTATGAAGAAGGCGCAGGTGCTACGCGCTTAGTGGCAGTTGCTGACGAGTTGGCAAAAAAAACCGGTGTGGCATTCGCGGTCCGTGCATCATATTCTCCAGGTACAGCTCGGGTGACTTCCGCTGTAGAGTTGTTCTTGAAACGCCCTCCGCAGGCCATCTTACTAGTCACTTCGAGCGCTGCTGCAGCAGGATTTATTGAGCAATACAGGACAGCAGATGGTGCTGCAAAAATCTTCTCACATTCGGGCGTCGATATTGAACAGCTGAATCGCCAGCTTACAGAAGAGCAGCTTCAAGGCGTGGCAATAGCGCAGGTTACGCCTAGCCCTTACAAAAACTCAAGCAGCCTCAGCAAAGAATTTGCAGATGCTGTAGCTGCGTCAGCAGACAAAGACTTGCCCGTCAGTTACGCAATGATGGAAGGATACATTGCGGGGAAAGTGATCGTTGAAGCCGTTCGTCGCCAAGGCTCCAAAGTTTCCAGGCAAACAATGATGGCAACATTGGATGCGCTCGCGGCATTCGATCTTGGGGGCTATGCAATTGGCTTTAAACCGGGCTCTCACACTGGTTCGAAATTTGTGGAGCTATCCATCGTCACCAGCAGTGGTCGCATTCGTCAATAGCGTTAGCAATCTCAATGTGACGGGCAAATGGCTATCTATTCCTTAAACGGTGTCGCACCTCAAATCAGCGAGTCTGCGTGGGTCGAAAAAAGCGCGACAGTGATTGGAAACGTCGAACTTCAAAACGATGCGAGCGTGTGGTTCGACGCCATCCTGAGAGGCGACTCTGACAAAATTCACGTCGGAAAAGGGGCCAACATCCAAGATCGAAGCGTTCTTCATGTCGATAAAGGGCAACCGCTTCACATTGGAAATTTTGTCACCATCGGACATGGAGTGACATTGCACGGTTGCAGCATTGGTGACGGAAGTTTGGTCGGAATTAACGCTGTTATTCTCAACGGAGCAATGATCGGAAAGAACTGTTTGATCGGTGCCGGCTCACTTGTGACTGAGGGAAAAGAATTTCCCGATGGTTGGCTAGTGGTAGGGAGCCCGGCCAAGGCGATACGTCCTCTGACGCGCGAGCAGATTGCAGGCCTTGAGCGAAGTGCTAGGCACTATATGAATAATGCAGTGTTGTTCCGCACTAGCTGTCTTGGCATTGCGTAGATTTTGGCTGCGCCAACGTAATACCCGCTAGGCCGATGACTGTTGCATATAGATACGCTCGATTACCTCGGCCCACGACCGAATCCGCCTGCGCGCGATTGCCGCGGTACACAATGGCAACGGCCGTGCCTTGCGCAGCGAGTTTCTTGGCAATCGCTGCGCCGATTCCGCGTGAGCCGCCAGTAACAACGGCAATTTTGTTCGTAGTCATGATTTGCACTCCATTTGGTTAGGGGTTAGGGACCCCGATGCCCTGCTATGAGCAGGGCATCGGGGTGGATTTGGTGTGACTGCCAGCACCAGGCTAGGCATGCTTCAAAGCAGACGGGGACGCCACCGATCCAAACTTGCCTGCGCGAAAGTCGCGCACTGCCTCATCGAGCGACGCCTCGCTTTCGAAGACAAACGGCCCGCGAGAAATGACGGGCTCATCGATCCGCTCGGCTGCCAGCACGACGCAGTGTGCCCCTTCGCCAGTGCGCAGACCGACGATGCCGCCAATGCCGTCGGCACTGGCACAGATGGCCTGATCGGGCTGCAGTTCGGTACTGCCGTCCACGACAACGCTCCCCTGGACCACATGCACCCATGCATTCCATTCGCCCGGCAAAGGCACTTCGACGGACGCGCCAGGCTTTTCAAGCTGAACATCGAGCATCAGGATGGGACGGGGCGCCCGGGTTGGGGAGGACCGACCTTGGAAATCTCCAGCAACGACGCGCACATGCGTACCCTCCTCTGTTTCGACGATGGGCATCCGGTCGCGGCCGATGTGGAACGAATCCGGCGGCAAATGCTTCAGGGATGCCGGCAGATTCACGAAAATCTGCAGCGCATGAATGTGTGCCGATTCTTCCGGAAGCTGAGTGTGCAGGATCCCGCGACCCGCCATCGTCCAATGCAGGTCACCTGCACCGAACGTCGCATTGTTGCCAATCGAGTCGCGGCTCACCATGGAACCCTTCGTGTCCTCGAAAACGAGCGTGACCGCAGAAAACCCCGCGTGGGGGTGGACGTCGAAAGTGGGCTGCCACATATGAAAGTGATCCACCATTACGAAGGGTGACATCGCCGCGCCCCCGAACGCGTCGAACCGGAACTGAGCGATGGTGCATCCGGCGCCTACCGGTTGCGCCGTCGCAGTCGCCACTTTTGAAAACCGGATGCCCATGGCTGTCCTCACTGGTTCTTGGATTGAGGGGTGTTCTTCAACTGCCAGACCAGCGTCGCGAAGGGAATGTCCAGCGCGTTGTAAACGTCATGGGCTTTCGGGTCCGCGTTGTCCCTCAGCAGTTCGACCCCTGCGGTGGCGTAGTCCGTCACCGGCACCCCCGCGAGGGTGAGCCGCTGCAGGCCACTCACCCGCTTGGCTTCGTTGAATGTTCCGGAGGCATCGAGTACCACGCGCGCGTCGTAGCCGGCCGCCTTAGCGGACATGGCGGGGAACGCTGCGCAGACCTCCAGCGAGACGCCGGCAACCAGGATCTGCTTGCGGCCGGTCTTTTCGATGGCGGCCCGCACCTTCGGGTCGTCCCAAGCATTGATCACCGTACGGGTGATGACCGGCACCCCGGGCAGGGCCGCAGTCAGTTCGGGGATGATCGGGCCCCACAGGCCATCAGGCATGGTGGCCGTCAGTATGACCGGGACGCCCATCGCATTGGCGGCCTTGGCAAGTGCAACAACGTTGTGCTTGAGCTCCGCCAACGGGATGTCGCGTACGCCGGTGTACAAGCCAGTCTGTTGATCGACCAGAAGCAGCACCGTGTTTTGGCGCGACAGCATGTTCAGTTGTTGCGGCACATGCTGGACCATGCCAGCACTGGGAGTTGGGCCAGCTTGTACCGCCTTGGCATCGGCCGCCATGGCACCGGTTCCAAGTGCCATGAGCAGTGCACTGACGGCCAATTGAACAACTGCCCTTTTAGAGAAAGACCTCGACATCTGCGACTCCATAAAGTTGAAAACTGAACTGTATAGATTCACTCATCGTTCGAGAAGCCGGAGAATGTCTGACGCATCGTTTTAGAAAATGGGACAATACCGGGATGTTGAGCCTGACAGATGTCTTCTATTTCGTGCAGGTGGTGGACCATGGCGGATTTACCGCTGCCGCGCGGGTGCTGCGCGCGTCAAAGTCGACATTGAGCCTGCGTGTTCAACAGCTCGAGACGGATCTCGGGGTCCAGTTGCTCAATCGGAGCTCCCGAAAACTTGGATTGACGAACGTGGGCGGCGAGTTCTACCGCCATGCGCAATCCTTGCTTCGGGCTGCCGAGGCCGCGGAGAATGTCGGCCGCCAGCGGCAGAGCGAACCGAGTGGGACGATCCGCATCACGTCGTCCGTGACGGTTGCGCAGTTTGCGTTGCGGGAAATCCTTCCCGCCTTCATGCGTATGTATCCGAAGGTCAGTATCGAGCAGCACGCCTCCGACGTCATGACGGACATTGTTGGAGAAGGGTACGACCTGGCCATTCGCGCACACGCCGGCCCTCTGCCTGATTCGTCACTCGTGCAGCGTAGGCTGGCAGCGGTTCCCTGGTATCTGTTCGCCTCTGCGACGTATCTCGATGACAAAGGTGTTCCGCACCACCCCGATGATCTTGTGACCCACAGTGCCATCGCGCTCGGCCGGGGAACGACGAAAAGCTGGTCTCTTCGATTCGAGGATGAACCCGCTGCCATAGTGCCAATTACCGCCCGCTTCGTGAGCAACGACATGGTTGCATTGAAGCAGGCTGCCTGTGCCGGCCTGGGCGTGGTTGTGCTTCCCGGCTACGTGTGCCGAGAGGAAGAGGCAACGGGAAGGCTGGTCCGGGTGTTGCCGCATTGGCGCGCAGCCGACTCGCGTCTGACGGCCGTACTGCCCGCTCGGCAGGGTTGGCTGCCCTCGGTGCGAGCCTTCCTGGATTACCTGGTAGACGAATTGCCCCGCGCGGTCGAGTGCCCCTCACACGAAGCCAACAGCAATGGAATCGGCTGGACGGCCTCAGGCGCGCAAAAGTCCTCGTAGTGAGGGGGGCCGCTTCAGAAGAGGGGAAAAACCATATGCTAAGGTGTCGCGGACGCTGGAATCCATCGGTATAGCGTGGGCACTGACACGCCCAGGTTCTTGGCACGTCCCAAGGGGGAACGCCATTGGCCAGCAGTTTCTTGGCTGACTCGATCTTGCTGTCGGTCATCTGCCGCTTGCGGCCAAGCTGGCGGGCGACTAGCAAACCGTAGGCTGCCCCTGGTCAGCTAGACAACCTGTCCCTATCCATGGACTGCCCGAACTGGTGATCRCTCTTTCTCGACAAACAACGTAGAAGATTTGTAGATTTTCAGCTTCGTAGAGGAGTGGCGGCACTGGGCAATCCACCTTCATTTTCCCGATTGTTGCCGCCGACGCGTTTTTTACCCAGGTGCCGACTTTGGGCTGACCCACCTCAACTCTTGGCGAATCCGTCTACGAAAACGATTTGATAGACGCTCGGCTGGGTCAATGAAATCTCGGCAGGTGGGTCAAAATCACGCCGACGCCACCAAGGGGGCCATCGATTTGAAAAGCATCGATCTCATTGCAGCGTGAAGCAGCGCAATTGGGGGTGACATAATGTACGCAGGTTGGTCAAGTGGGCAGTGGTTCGAAGCCAGTTTTGCCCCTTCAGCCGCTGGTCAGTTTGGTGTACCCCAACGTGTACCCCAAGGATTGCGACGTGACGGAGAGCGAGCACTGGTACGGCTGAGCATTGGTTTTTGGATTCCGCCCCAGTTTTAGACGATGCGGGGATTACTCAAATGGTCTAGGGAAATCAATGACTTACGGCTGCGATCCGAAGTCTGTGGTTCGATTCCAAGTTTCCGCAAAACAAGCTACCCATTGTTTTGGGCGTTCCATCAAGCCGCTCTCATGCCGCGTTCAATTGATTGAAGGCCGTCAGCTTCGCTTTTCACTCTAAGTGGGCTTTTCAACATCCGTTGAACACGGCATTTCTGGTGAATGTGCTAGCGCTGGGTCTCCTTTAAAGTTAGGAGATGCGCTGTGCTCGGGCGTGGTAATTTGATTGAATAATGCGTCAAAAATATAACAAGGCATTAAAAATCCATTGAAATTCAATCGCCGCTCTTGAGGTTGATTAGAATGCGTGCTAATTTTAGTACATGGATAGAACTCCACGACACGCTCTAATCAAGAAGCTCCAGACCAGTCTGCCGCGCGGGATGCCGTTCGATCTGGCCGCTCTGGAGCGTATCGGTGTGTCTGCCCAACTGGCAGCCCATTACGCTGAAAGCGGCTGGCTGGACCGGTTGGGCCAAGGCGTTTATGCGTTTGCCGGTGACACCTTGAGCGCGCATGGCGCGATCAAGTTCCTGCAAGCCCGCGTCGTTGGCCTCCATGTGGCAGGCAGGAGCGCACTGACGCTTCAGGGCGTGCGCCACAACCTCGCGACGCGCGAGGCGGTGGTGCTGTGGGGTGACGTGCGCTTTGTGCTGCCGGTGTGGTTCACTTCCCGATTCCCATCGCGTTACGTGTCGGCCAGGCTGTTCAACTTGCTGGATGGCACGCTTGCCAGCAAAAGTTTGACTACGCCGCCGGGCGTGACTGATGGCTTGCGCGTATCAGTCCCCGAGCGAGCCGTCCTTGAACTGCTTTACGAAGTCGGTACGCATCAGGGGCTGGAGGAGGCGCGTAACCTGTTCGATGGTCTACGCAACCTGCGCAAAGATGTTCTGGGCGAGCTACTGCAGTCCTGTACCAGCGTCAAAGCCGTCCGCCTGTTCCAGACCTGGGCACGCGAAACTGGCGTTGTCGATGTGGAAGCCCTGCAAAAGCAGTACACGCTGCCCGTCGGCAGCGACAAACGATGGATCACTCGCATGAAAGATGGCAACCTGCTGAGTCTCAAACCTCATGGATAAAGCCTACGCCGATACGGTCCGCCTGCTGCTGACCGCAGCACCCGATGTGTTTGCCAACGACATCTTCGCCATGAAGGGCGGTACCGCCATCAACCTGTTCGTGCAGGACATGCCGCGACTCTCGGTCGATATCGACGTCGTCTACACGCCGTGGCGAACTCCGCGCGAGCAGGCCTTGAAAGCCATTAGCGATGAGCTTGACGCCATTGCCGACCGGCTGGGCCGATTGGGTCTCGCCACACGCAAGGTCAACTCCAGGGATCTCGGCGACACCAAACTACTGATCGAAAACGCCGAGGCCCAGGTCAAGGTTGAAGTCAACGTGGTTTTTCGTGGCACGGTGCTTCCGGTCGAGCGCCATCCTTTGAGCCGAAGACAGCCGGCCTGTTCAGCGTGGCGCTGGAACTGCCAGTCCTGGCACCTGCGGAGCTGTATGGGAGCAAACTGGTCGCGGCCATGGACCGCCAGCATCCGCGCGACTTTTTCGGCGTGTTGAAGATGTTCGAGTCTGGCGGCTTGTCGGACGCGGCTGTGGAATGCTTTGTGACCTACTTGGCTGGGCATAACCGGCCCACCCACGAAGTGCTGTTCGGCAACGAAAAAGACATCGCCCATGAATACCACCAGAATTTCGTGGGCATGACCACCGAGCCAGTCAGTCTTGACGTCCTGCTGGAAACCCGTACCAGGCTGCGCGAGGAACTTCCGCGACGGCTGACGGGACAGCACAAGCAGTTCCTGATGGGTCTGGCCCGTGCACAGCCTGACTGGACTTTGCTCCAATGTTCGCATGCCTCCGAGTTACCGGCATTGCGCTGGAAAGTGGGCAACTTGCAGACCTTCAGCCAGCGTCGGCCAGCGGACTTTGAAAAGCAGGCCGCTGCTCTGGAGGCTCTGTTGGCGTGATGCCGTGTGTAGTCGAAGCGAAGACCATGGCAGGCTGATCGAGGTTCCCCTTTGACGGCCGCATTTCCCCGGTGCACCGTATCCAGTACCGGTTGATTCGAGTCGGCCGGAAGCGCTGGTGTTCATCGGTTCTCAGGTCTTTGAGTTTGCGCTCACCCAACCCGCTGGTTGCGCATAACCCCGCCCGAGGTCACTTCTGATTTACAAGCTTTAGGGGAGTGTCTATAATCACAATAACTTGCGATTTATCTAGGTTAAGTCACAGCATATGAGAGTTTCTTCTTCCGCCAGTCGACTTCCGTTTGAAGCGGAGGATGTGTTGCGCGCGCTCGCCGGCCGCGTTCGTGTAGCCCGGAAAGCGCGCGGCCTGACTCAGCCTGATTTGGCGGCAAAGGCCGGAATCAGCACCAACACCCTGTTGGCTATGGAGAAAGGGACGTCCAGTGTCCAGCTCGGGTACTGGCTCCAAGTTTTGTGGGCCCTTGACCTCTTGAGCGGCTTTGCGGACCAGGTTGGCCTCCTCGGACGAGAAGCCGGGGACGTCGCACTGCTGGAGGCCCAGCTTCCCCACCGCGTGCGCGGCGGAGGCACGCGATGAGCGACACAGAAAAGCCGGTTTGGGTGTGGCTACCCGGCCAGGCGCAACCAGTGCATTGCGGCACATTCTCCCTGCAGGGAGGCGTGGGGACTTTTCACTACGACGGATCCTACCGGGCACGTGAAGACGCGCTGTCACTTGACCCATTCAGCTTGCCGTTCACTCGGCGCGTTCGCGGCGCCAAGGAGACCCGTCAAGGGGGACTATTTGGCGTTATCCGCGACGCGAGCCCTGAGGGCTTCGGCCTGGCGCTGCTTGAGCAGTTGCGTGGCACCACCTTGGCCGACCCCATGCAACGCCTGGAGCTTTCGGAAGGCGACTCCGTGGGTGCTATTGAAGTTTGCGATGACATTGAGTCCAAGCTGGCGTTTAGCGCGCCTACGTCAGAGCAGTTGCTGGCCGCCATCGCGAAACTGCCGCCCGAGCGCGCCAGCAGCCAGGCTGCGCGGGAGGTGAAGGGGATGCACGGCACCAGCCTGGGCGGGGAGCGCCCCAAACTAACGGTGTTGCACAAAGGGCAACTGTGGATTGCCAAGCTCCAGGACCGCGGCGACCCGCCACATGCCCCGCTGCGAGAATTCGTTGCAATGCGTCTGGCCGCCCAATGCGGCATCACGGCCGCCGAGGTGGAGTTTGTGCAGCAAGGTGAGCGCGAAATTCTGCTCGTCAGGCGCTTTGACCGGCACAGGGACGCGATGGGCAACGTGTTCCGCAGTCTCTATGCTAGCGCGCATACCGTCCTGCGCCTGGACACTCAGACACGCGGCGAGCGGCAGCGCTCCTACGTGGGGTTTTCGCACGAAATCCAGCGCTGGTGCGGCCTGGGGGACGTGGATACCCGAGAAATGCAACGCGAGCTGTGGCGGCGCATGGCCTTCAATGCTCTCTGCGGAAACGGTGACGACCACCCCCGCAACCACGGCCTGGTTTACCGGGACGGGCGCTGGGGCCTGGCTGACGCCTTTGACATCGCCCCCTACATCACGTTTTCAGGAACACTTGCGATGGCCATTACCCGCGAGGGGGACTCCGCCGCGACCACCGTGAACCTGCTGAAGAACTGCGACAACTTCGGCTACGAGAAAGCCGAGGCCCTTCATTACCTCGAGCAGACCATGCAAAAAATTTCCACCGGGTGGGGCAATGAGCTGGCCGGGTGCGGACACGCGCGCGACCTCCTGCCGACTCCATCCTTCGTATGGCTCGAGGACTAGGAGGCTAGTCCTCGATCTATACGAAGCGAAGGATATCTGACTGGCCGTTATGGCGCGGTGCCGTTCTTCAAGAAATTCCCAAACTTCCTGCAGCGCATGCCGGCCAAGGCGTCCCGCCCCAGCCCTAAGTCTGGCCCTTCGACTGCGGCCTGAGCCCGTACGGAACGCGGGCTCGGCATGGGTAAGGACAACCAACCGAAGCATCGGCAAGCGGCTCGCAACCTTAGACGTCGCGCCGCAGTCCGCCAGCCGTACGAGCGGATCCTTATCGTCTGTGAAGGGGAGAAGACAGAGCCGCAATACCTGAACGATATTCGGGACGAGCTACGTCTCTCGACAGCCAACGTACAGGTGTGCCAGGGCGCGAGCGGCACCGAGCCCTCTCAGATTGTTGAATACGCTGAGGACCTCTTCCTAAATGGCGATCTTGCCCGCGGCATCGAGGCGTGCGCCTTCGATCGCGTAGTGGATGTGCTTCGGTATGGTCACGCTGGGCGTTGCGATGAGCGTCTGTGTGGGGCCCCACTTACGTCGTTGGTGACGTATCGATGGTGTAAAAATTCATATAACTTGTTGATTTTATTGAATTGGCCGTACAAAATACAAAAATAATATTTATACGGCCAATGGACTATCTACCGCTTTCAGACAACGCAGCCCGACAAGTCATCGACGCCTCCACCATCTTCGAGGAGTGGCGCCGCGTTGAGAGGGCGGCGCGGGCCTACGTCGGCGGCATGTACTGGAAGCGGCAGGGGGAATATGAGTACCTCGTCAAAACCCTGCCCGACAACCGTCAAAAGCGCATCGACCCACGCTCAGCCAAGACGGAGGCGATTTTCAAGGATTTCACCGAGCGCAAGACCGAGATAGAGGCGCGACTGAAGTCACTGCAAGGCGCCCTGAAAGAGGCCGAGCGATTGAACAAGGCGCTGAAGGCGGGTCGTGTGCCGTCCAAGGTTGTTGCTGTATTGCAGGCTCTTGAGGGTGCGGGTCTGGGTGAACATCTCAGGGTGGTTGGTACCCACGCTCTGTACGCCTATGAGACGGCTGCTGGCGTTCGCATCGTGCAGGGAGCGCTGGCAACGCAGGATATCGACCTGCTTTGGGATGCCGGGCGGCGCGTGAGCTTTGTCACCACCATGGACAAGCTCGACAAGTCGATGCTCGAGGTGTTGCAAAAGGCCGAACCGAGCTTTCGGCGCAAGGAGGGGCAGGCCGAAACAGCGATTGATGATAAGGGGTTCGAGGTGGACTTCCTGCGCCGCCAGGTCGCAGAGGGTGACCCCCACCCGTTTCGTTTCACGGACGACGAGGAGGACTTGTGGCCCGTGCAAGCCGAGCGCGCTGCGGTGCTGACAAGTACGCCCCTGTTTGAGCATCTGGTCATCTCCGCGACGGGGCGCATGGCGCTTATGCGAACCATTGACCCCGCTGTGTTCGTGAGCTTCAAACGCTGGATGGCTGACAACGCGCAGAAAAGGCCAGAGCTAAAGCGGCGACGCGATGTGCGCCAGGCCGATATCGTGGAAGCGCTCTTGAAGGAGGGTCTGCTGCAGACGCAAGTCCCGACCACTGCCCCGGCGCCAGAGCCGGAGCAGGTGCCCAACGAGTCGGGTACAAGTCCAGCGCCATGAGGCTTAGTGGCGTGCTGGTGTGCACCGCAGGTGGACACCCTTCAAGGCAAAGGCGATGGAGAGGTCAGGCGGGCGGCCGCTGGTTGTCATTGTCTGGCTGTCGCTGGATTTGGGCCGCCACATTCCATGGCAACAATTGAGCCACCCGGTTGACCGGATGCTCACCGATGCGCTGCAACACATGGCGCAAGTACGCCTCGGGGTCGAGTCCATGCCGACGTGCCCTCGAATGAAAAGTGTTGAGGTTTTAATTTATCGTTTCAATAATCGTTTCCAATTACAATGACTATTGGCGAAATTATCATTCACAAAAATTTTCGTTTAATCTACTTGTAAATCGTTTCATGACGACTTCCGAGGACCTGCTCCGAACACTACGAACTTGGCACAAGCTGCCCGCCAAGCAACTGCTTGAGCGGCTTGGCATCAGTCGCGCGACGCTCATGCGCGCAGTTCGTGAGCTTGGCTCGCAGGTAGTTGCTCGCGGGCGGGCGCGCAGGACAGCATACGCTGCCCGCCGTGCGCTGCGCGGCAGTTTGCAGGCGCTGCCGCTCTACCGCATTGACCAGGACGGCCAGGCCCACGAAGTTGCGATGGTGTATCCGGTCTATCCGGCAGGGTGTGCGCTTGACTTTCTTGAGTCGCTTGACTGGCCGTTGGAAGAAGACATGCGGGACGGCTGGTTTGAAGGCCTGCCCTACTTTCTGGACGATATGCGCCCACAAGGATTCTTGGGGCGGCACTTTGCTCGACGTCACGCCGACTTGCTCCAAGTCAGCGCGGACCCCAAGGTTTGGTCGGAGGACGACACGCTGCATGCGCTGGCGTTGTTAGGCAGTGACACGCCAGGCAACTACGTCCTGGGAGAGCCGGCATTGCGCCAGTGGCTGGCCCATTCTCAACAGAACGCACTTCCCCTGGAATCGAGCCAAGTTGTGCCTGCCTACCTGCTCAAGGCCGAAGAGGCTATGACTGACGGGACTGCGGGTTCCTCGGCAGGAGGAGAGTTCCCGAAGTTCACCGCGTTTCGCGAGGTGGCGGGCAAGCCTACCCACGTCATCGTCAAGTTTTCGGGCTCCGATGAGGCGCCCGGAACTGTACGCTGGTCCGACCTGCTGGTCTGCGAACACTTGGCCCTGTGCGCCGTGGCCGAGCACCTGGGTCTTGAGGCCGCGGTCAGCCGCATCCATCGGGCGGGCGGGCGAACTTTCCTGGAGGTGGAGCGGTTTGACCGCCATGGCAGGCTCGGGCGCTCGCCCGTCTGCTCTTGGTCAGCCTTGAACGCAGCTCTGTTTGGGTTTGCCGGCAAGCCTTGGCCGGAGGGCGGCGCCGCCCTGCTCAGGCAAGGGCTCATCGACACCGAATGCCTGGCCGCCCTGCAACGACTTTGGTTGTTCGGGCAGCTCATTGCCAACACAGACATGCACGACGGCAACCTGTCGTTCAGGCCCGGGCTTCAACCGGCCCCGGTATATGACATGCTGCCCATGGGGTACGCCCCGGTGCGCGGCGTGGAGTTGCCGGTAAAGGAGTTTGTGCCCCCTCTGCCCCTGCCCGCCGAGAAAGACGCCTGGCTCACGGCCGCCCATGCGGCGGAGCACTTCTGGGCAGCAGCAAGCGGCGACGCGCGAATCAGCAAGAACTTCAGAGCAATTTGTAGCCAAAACGCGAGCAAGGTTCGCAAGGCCTTGTACGGCTGAGTCCCGGTCGCAAGAATTACGCACGACCGATGGTGGCCGTGCGCGAATCGCCGATGTCGATGAACTTTCCGCCAAGCCAGATGTGAGTGGGTGGGAAGAACGAGAGCTGGCTGGTCTGCTTGCAGGCCTCCTCAAGGGAAGCGGGAGCGGTCGCGCCCAAGTAGCGGAAGAGCCTGTAGTTCTGCAGGTCGTCCAGTGCCGTACTGGCCAAGTCCTCGGGCGATTGTGTCTCGAAGAGCGTGGTGCCCGTCTCGTCGTCACGGTAGTGGACCAGCCCCCGCCATAGATCTTTGGCCGCGAGGTACCACCCATCGTCGCATTCAGCGTACTCGGAAGTCAGGGAAAGCTCATCCGCGTCCTTGACGTCCATCGCGAAGACAAACCCTTGAGCGAAGGCCTTCTGTGATTCGAGCAACGCGGGCTTGCGCGTGGCTGCCCGATCCAGAAGATCCTTCAGCGACTCGGGAAGCGGTTTGCTGCGACTCGCGCTGGCTGTCTGCTCAAGGCAGACGGCCACATGCTTCCAGTGCTCGTAGCCGTGCTGCTTGGCGGCAGCATCCAGCGCGACGGCAAGCGATGTACCGGTGGTTTTACGAAGCGTCTTGGCCAGACGCTTGAGCTTTTCGGCGGCGGTTGCCGTGGTGGAGATGAATTCCATGGTGCGTTCCTGTATGTTGCCGCGGATGTACCCGGTGCTCACTGCCGCGCTCCGCGAAACATGGGAAGCTCTGACGAAGGTTTTCACGTCGTCCCGGCGAACCGGGTGGGCCATGGTGAGCAGCTGGCGTCGACGAACGCACCGCGAAATTCTATCGCACCGCTCGTCGCCAGATGCGGGAGGTCGCGGCGATCACACATGGTTCGGTCAAGGAAACTGACTTGGACCGGCAGTGGGCCAACCCGTAGAGTGCATTTCGGGGGGCAGACGTGGCCGGCGGAAAGCGGTAAAATGCATGAAATCTCAATGAAAAACTAGCCATGTCTGCCACCGTTCCGCCTTCCACTGATTCCCTCCGCGGCGCCGTTGCGCACCTTGCGGGTGAGCTGCAAGCCGGCCGCGTGTATCGGCGGGAGGATCTCGCACGCCTGTCCACGGCGGTGGACAGGCACCTGCGCGAGTTGGTGGCCACCGGGAAACTGAGGAAGCTCGCCCAGGGGCTGTACCACGCGCCGAAACAGTCCAGTTTCGGTCCACTGCCGCCTGCCGATGAACAAGTGGTGGGCGGTTTCCTGCGCGACAAGGACTTCCTGGTGTTCTCCCCCTCGGCCTACAACGCCGTGGGCCTGGGCACCACCCAGCTCTACAACCGCACGCTGGTCTACAACCACAAGCGCCATGGCGTCTTCCGGCTCGGCAACCGGCAGTTCGATTTCCGCATGAAGCCGCGCTTTCCGAAGAAGCTGACACCCGAGTTTCTGTATGTTGACCTGCTGAACAATCTCGAAGAGTTGGCCGAGGACCGCGATGCGGTCTTGCGCCAGGCGCGCAGCAAGCTGCCTTCGTTCGATTCGACCCGCCTGCAACGCGCAGCCGACAGCTTTGGCAGCGTGGCCACGCGCAAGCGCCTGCGGGAGTGGATGGATGCCTGACTTCCTGCACGAACGGCGGGACTTCGATCAACTGCTCGCGCTCGTCGCCGACGAGCGCGGAATCGACCCCATGCTGGTCGAGAAGGACTACTGGATCATGCATTGCCTGTGGGGCCTGCAGGCCCAGGGTTTCCACTTCGAACTGAAGGGCGGTACATCCCTGTCCAAGGGTTTCGGCGTCATCCACCGCTTCTCTGAGGACATCGACATCCGCATTGAGCCGCCCGACGGCATGGATGTGAAGACGGGCCGCAACCAGGACAAGCCGGCGCACGTCGCCTCGCGCCGCGCTTACTACGACGAGCTGGCGGCACGCATCCGCATCCCAGGCATGGACAGCGTGGAGCGCGACACGCAGTTCGACGACGACAAGATGCGCAGCGCCGGCATCCGCCTGATCTACACGCCGCGTGCATCGGCATTGGCTGGCGTCAAGGACGGCATTCTGTTGGAACTGGGGTTTGATGACACGGCGCCAAATCGACCTGTCACCATCTCGTCATGGGCACTGGATCTCGCCCGAGACCGAGGCGTCGACGTGTTCGACAACCGGGCAGTAGCCGTACCCTGCTACGCGCCAACCCATACCTTCGTCGAGAAGCTCCAGACGATTTCCACCAAGTACCGTCGCTTGGGCGAGGCGCAGGCGTTCCCCGGCAATTTCCTGCGCCACTACTACGACGTGTACTGCCTTCTCGGCTTGGAGGAGGTGCAGGCCTTCATGCGGGAGTCCGCCTACCAGGAGCGCAAGGCGCAGCGCTTTCGGAGGTTCTGTCGCGATAAGGGTATCCGACAATCCGGGCCATGCTTGATTTCCGCAAAAGTTCAATCAACAGCGCCCTGCGCAAGGTCCTCAAACGGTTTCACTATCCCCTGGAAGTGATGCTGACGTGCGTGCGCTGGTATGTGGCCTATCCGTTGAGCCTGCGCCACATAGAGGAGATGATGCAGGAGCGCGGTGTTTTCGTTGACCACGCCACTGTCCATCGCTGGACAATCAAAATGCTGCCGGTGCTGGCCGCTGTTTTCCGCCGACGCAAGCCACCAGTGGGCTCAAGCTGGCGAATAGACGAGACCTACATCAAGGTGTCCGGCCAGTGGAAATACCTTTACCGCGCTGTTGATCGCGCGGGTGACACAGTCGATTTTTTGCTCACCGCCAAGCGCGACTTGTCAGCCGCCCGTCGCGCTCTGGAGCGCGCCATCAATCTGCACGACTTGCCAGAGAAGATCACCATCGACAAAAGCGGCGCCAACACGGCAGCCATTGAAAGCGTCAAAGCTGACGCCTGCGTCAATATCCAACTACGCCAATGCAAATACTTGAACAACATCGTTGAGCAGGACCACCGGGCCATCAAACGCATTACGCGCCCGATGCTGGGCTTCAAGTCATTCTGGAGTGCTCGAATCATCATCGCTGGCATTGAGACGATGCACATGATCCGCAAAGGGCAGCTTGACTGCCCAGTTGGCCAAGCCATGTCTCCAGCCGATCAGTTTTACACCCTGGCGATCTGATCGCCACCCATCAGTTCACCTTTTCTCGGCCATTCATACTTATCGCGACAGAACCGTCTGATGCATCTCGGGATCGCGCGCTTTGTCCGCGTTCTTGGTCGAGCTGGGCGCACCAATGATGGTGGCGTCCACGATGGTGCCCGTGTTGACTTTGAAACCCCGGGCCTGCAACTCCTGCCCCACTTTGGCAAACAGTGCCTCGCCCAGCTTGTTGTCATTCAGAAGGCGGCGAAACTTCAGCATCGTGGTGGCGTCGGGTCCATACATGGATGAAGTGAATGCGCAGCATCCGCTCAAGGCCAATGGGCGGGCGTCCGTTGCCGGCCTTGGGGTAGTGCGGCTCGATCACTTCGCACAGCGCCTCCCACGGCACGATAGCCTCCATGGTCGCCAGGAATTCGTCTCGCCGCGTGGGCTTGCGGTATTGCTCGTAGCCCGATTGGTCGGCCGCCATCGCCAGGGTCTGTTGTTTCATCGTCAAGAAACGCCTCAAACTCGTTTGCCGCCGACCTTGTTCAGCATTGCCCTAATGTAACTTCAGAGCTTAACTCCAGAGCCCGCAAGGAATCACCTGCGCCACCAGCGGAATCACCCCACCGCCATAGCCGCCCTAAACTGAACCCAAGGCACTCACCGCCAGACAGAGTGAGGCCTAGGGGTTTGCTGAATAAGTACCCGAAATTTCGAAACGCGCTTTGTAAGTCATTGATTTACAAGGCGATGATTTCCAGTCCAAGGACTTAATCAGCATTGCCCTAAACACCATGAAGGCCATGAACACCATGAACACCATGAGACGACGAACCCTCATCACGGGCGCCGCGGGCGCGCTCCTGCCCGCCTGGAGCCTGGCGCAGTCCTTCCCTTCCAAGACGATCCGCATCGTCGTGCCGTTTGGGCCCGGCGGCATCGCCGACCTGACGGCCCGCACCATCGCGCAAAAGCTCGGCGAAAACCTGCGCCAGAGTGTGATCGTGGAGAACAAGCCCGGTGCCGGTGGTGTCGTGGCCGGTGAGATGGTGGCCAAGGTGGAGCCGGACGGTCACGTGCTGCTGCTCATGAGCAACGGCACGGCCGTCAGCGCCGGCATATTCCAGTCCCTGCCCTTCGACGCGCAGAAGGACTTCGAACCGGTGGGGACGCTGGGCTTTTTCGACCTTGCCGTGCTGACAACCAGCGACAGCCGCTTCAAGAGCATGAAGGACTTGCTCGCGTA
>NZ_JBFUJO010000033.1:0-35033 GCF_056401355.1 Polaromonas sp. P4_F4
GACGACCAGCACCGCCTGTCGACCGAGAAATCGCGCGAAGCCTACCTGCAGCAGTTCGAGCTGGGCCAGCGCACGCTGCTGGACCTGCTGGACAGCCAGAACGAATACTTCCAGGCCAACCGCTCCTACGTCAACGCCAGCTACGACCAGATCATTGCGCAGGCGCGCACGCTGGCGGGCATGGGGCAGCTGGTGACGGCGCTCAACGTCAAGCGCGCCGATGTGCCCGGCGCCCAGGATGCGGGGCAGGACCGCTCCGGCATCGACCCGGCCGAGCTGTGCCCGCAGGATGAGACCGTGGTCGACACCATGGAGAAGATCAAGGCTGGAACAGTCATTCCACCGCGTGCGCGTGCGACCCCGACCTCCGCCGTGCAGCCGCTGCCCGGAAAGATCAGCCTGGCGGCCGATACGCTGTTTGACTTCGACAAAGCGACCATCAAGGCTGGTGGCACCGGCAAGCTTGACGCGCTGGTGGATCGCCTCAAGGCTGTCAACATCGACGTGGTGATCGCCGTGGGCCATACCGACTCCGTGGGCTCGGATGCCTACAACCAGCGTCTGTCGCTGGCACGCGCCGAGTCGGTCAAGGCCTACCTGGTGAGCAAAGGCGTGGATCGTCAGCGCATTCGTACCGAGGGACGCGGTGAAAGCCAGCCAGTGGCCGACAACGCCACCGCAGAAGGCCGCGCCAAGAACCGTCGCGTGGACATCGAAGTGGTGGAGCGGCCTGCTGCCAAGTAAGGTGCCAGCGGGCTGAACCTGGAACCTGGAAATTTGAACCGGGCAGGGAGGAGGGTGGTGATGGCGCTCAGCCGTCGCCACCCTTTATTTTTTATCCACTCGTGCGGCTTGTGGGGGCCTGACTTGCCTTGGCTATCTTGAGCGGGTGCCCAATACCGCAGCGCCCAAAATCATCGCGGCAGCAATGGCGATGGTGGCGGTTAGTGCCCTGCCACTGACCACCAGCAGCAAGGCGGTGGAACCCAGGGGCGTCAGGTAACTCAAGATGCCGATCTGCCGCGCATCACCGAGTTTGAGCGCCTTGTCCCACAGAAAAAACGCAGCACCCAGCGGGCCCAGTCCCATCACCGCCAGCAGCAGCCAGTCGCGCCCTGACAGCGCCACCTGCGGCTCCAGCGCCCAGTGGCACAACAGCGATAACAGGCCCGATACCAGGCCGAACAAACCAATCGCTGCGGTGGGAAATCTTTTGCCCGTCAACGCGGCACGCTTGGTTTGCAGCGAGTAGTTGGCCCATATGAAGGCGGATGCCAGCGCCAGCAGGTAACCCGGGCCAGCGCCCCAGCCGGCGTGGTTGAGCGCCATACCCGCCGGCTCGCGCCCGCCCAGGATGGCAAGGGCCGCGCCGGCAAAGCCCACCAACGCGGCCACGACATGGACGCCGCGCAGTTTGACACCGGGCAGGTACAGCGGTGCGAGCACCACAATCAACAAGGGCCAAAGGTAGTTGACCAAATTGACCTCGACGGCCGGCGCGATGCGCAGCCCTATGAACAGCAGGAAGTGAAAACCAAACAGGGTAAACACCCCCAGGCCGAGCGTGCTTGGCGCGACCCGCCATTGCCGCCGGTCTTTCACCACGTACGGCAAAGCCAGAACGCTGCCAATGATCAATGCGAGACCCGTGAGCAGGAAGGGCGGTACATGTTTGAGCGACACCCCGAGCGAGGCGAGCGCGGCCCATAAGGCGATTGCACCCAGTGCATATAAATTGGCTTGCATGGCCTCAAGGATAGAGGCAGCTGGCGCGCCCCATCGTCGCGCAAGCACGCTTTGCTGTTGCGCAACGACGGTTTTGGGGTGGATTCAGGGCGCAAACCCCGGTACGCCCGTGCTACATCCGGTAACAAGCTTCACGTTTGAGTTCACACCAGACACTTGGCCGGTATGTGACGGGATTGAAATGCTTGTGCAGGCAAGATTTTCAAGGAGAACCTTATGAAAAAACTCGCAGTGTTGTTGCTGGTACTGGCCGGTTTGTCGGGTTGTGTGGCTTACCCGGCTCATTACGATGAGGGGCGAGGCTATCGCTATCGCGACGGCGCATCCCAGGGCTATGGTGGTTATGGCGACCGGGACGGCGATGGTGTGCGCAATCGCAACGACCGCTATCCATACGATCCGCGTCGGTATTAGGTCGGTATCAGCGAGGCCTGCGCAAGCCCTCGCGGTCCGTGACCGCCCGGATTCGGGCGGTCTGCTGCGCTGTATTTTTGCCAATAGCGGGCTATTGGCTGCAAAACACGCCTGGTAGCCCGTCCCGACCGGCGCACCAAGAACTCGCGCGGACTTATGCAGCGCTTTCCAGGCCTTCAAGAGAGGGCCAATGCCGCCGCATCGCCGCCGTCAGCGCCGAGGGTGACTGGTAACCGCAGCGCAGGGCTGCCTCGACCACGCTGACACCGCTGGCGCGCAGCTGCCGGGCTTGCGCCAGACGCTGATGGCGCAGCCACTGCATCACGCTCTGTCCGGTTTCGCGGCGACAACGCGCCGCGAACTGGGTGGGACTTAAAAATACCTGCGCCGCCAGTTGCGCCACGCTCAACGGTTCATGCAAATGGCGCTGCGCCCAATGGGCAAGCTGCTGCCAATCTACAGGGCGTACGGGGCGTTGGCTATGCTGCGCCGTACCGAGCGAAGGCGTGCCCCAGGCATCCAGCAGCAAGGCCGGGCCGTAGTGCCGGGTCAGTGGGCCGGGTTGTTCAATGGTGTGCACCAGGTAGCGGGCCAGTGCCAGCGCCTGCTCGGGCCGGGCCGGTTGAGATGCGCAACGAGCCCAGCCCTTGTCGGCGGTGTCCAGCACCAGGCAGCGGCTACCTGAACGGGCTTCAAAATCATGGCGCTCGCCGGGTGCAATCACGCAGCCGTCACCCGTGCCAATGCGCTGGCCGTGGCCTTGCACTTCGAGTTCGAGCACACCATCCAGGCCCAGCAACACTTGAAAATGGGTATGCGCATGGCTGCCGTGTGAAGCGCCGTAGCGACGCAGCGACAGCGAGCCCTGCGGCGTGTTCATGTCAAAGGGTGACGCTGGCCGCGCTGTCTGCTTTTTCAGCCACGCCTGCGGCATGCGCCTGCTGGTCGGCGTGGTAGCTGGAGCGCACCATCGCACCCACGGCGGCGTGGGTAAAGCCCATTTTGTAGGCTTCCTCTTCAAACATCCTGAAGGTGTCGGGATGCACATAGCGGCGCACCGGCAGGTGGCTGGTCGACGGCGCCAGGTACTGGCCGATGGTCAGCATGTCGATGTTGTGCGTGCGCATGTCACGCATGACCTGCAAAATCTCTTCGTCGGTTTCACCCAGGCCGACCATGATGCCGCTCTTGGTGGGCACGTCGGGGTGCAGCGCCTTGAATTTCTTGAGCAGGTTCAGTGAAAACTGGTAGTCGCTCCCGGGACGCGCTTCCTTGTAGAGACGCGGCGCGGTTTCGAGGTTGTGGTTCATCACATCGGGTGGCGCCGCCTTCAAAATTTCGAGCGCGCGGTCGTCGCGGCCGCGGAAATCGGGCACCAGGATTTCGATGGTGGTGCCGGGCGACAGTTCACGAATCTTCTGGATGCATTCCACAAAATGGCCGCTGCCGCCGTCGCGCAGGTCGTCACGGTCCACGCTGGTGATCACGACGTATTTGAGCCTGAGTGCGGCAATGGTTTTGGCCAGGTTCTCGGGCTCATTCACGTCCAGCGGGTCGGGCCGGCCGTGGCCGACGTCACAGAACGGGCAGCGGCGCGTGCATTTGTCGCCCATGATCATGAAGGTGGCGGTGCCCTTGCCGAAACACTCGCCGATGTTGGGGCAACTGGCTTCTTCGCACACGGTGTTGAGCTTGTTTTCCCGCAGGATCTGCTTGATCTCGTAAAAGCGGGTGGTCGGGCTGCCGGCCTTGACGCGAATCCAGTCGGGTTTCTTCAGCACTTCGGCACGTTCGACCTTGACTGGAATGCGCGACAGCTTGGCCGCCGCCTTCTGCTTGGCCAGCGGGTTGTAGGTTTCCAGGGCCTGGACGTCGCGGACGACTGGATTGGTGGCTTCTGATGTGCTCATGTCGGGTGCCGTTTGCCCTGAGCCTGTCGAAGGGCTGGGTAATCCGCTGATGGCCGGCAGGAACCGGGGGCTTCGACAGGCTCAGCCCGAGCGGGGAATCAGGGTGCCAGATAGCTTGACAGCTTCTGCCCCAACACGTCCGCAGCCTCTTGCCACGTGACAGATACGCCGATTGTACGAAGGTCGACTGTTTTCAGCCCGGCATAGCCGCAGGGGTTGATGCGCGAGAAGGGTTCCAGGTCCATGGCCACATTGAGCGCCACGCCGTGGTAGGTGCAGTGGCGGCTGACCTTGATACCCAGCGCGGCGATCTTGCCGAGGCCGCGAAAAGGATTGGCCGGGTCCAGCGGCCCGGTCAGCGCGGCGTGGGAGGCCGGGTCGTCCAGCCGCACATAAATGCCGGGCGAGCCGGTGACGCGGTGCCCTGTGACGCCAAAATACAACAGAGTCCTGATGACCGACTCCTCGATCCGGTAGACGTATTCCTTGACGTAGTAGCCGGCGCGCTTGAGGTCGATCAGCGGGTAAGCCACCACTTGGCCCGGACCGTGAAAAGTCACCTGCCCGCCGCGGTTGGTCTGCACCACCGGGATGTCACCCGGGTTCAGGATATGATCGCTTTTGCCCGCCAGGCCCTGCGTATAGACCGGTGGATGCTCACAAATCCATAGCTGATCACCCGAATCATTGGGCTGCAATGGGCTTTCGCGTGAATGTTCCAGGTTGCGCGCAGCCGTGAAAGCCTGCATGGCTTCATAGGTGGGCAAGTAGTCCACCCGGCCCAGGCGGCGGATCAACACGGTACGGCCGCCGCGCCGGGCCGCCCCAAGCAAGGCCAGCCCCCTCGGGGGGCAGCGACCCGCGCAGCGGCGAAGCGTGGGGGCAGCATTTTTAGAGCACCACTTTGACCATGGGATGGGTGGACAGTGTCCGGTAAAGCTCGTCCAGCTGCTCGCGACTGGTGGCGGTCACCGTGATGGTGACGCCCAGGTATTTGCCGCCCTTGCTTTCGCGCAGCTCGATGGTGGTGGCGTCAAACCCGGGGTCGAACTGGCGGGCCACGGCGGTGATCGCGGCCACCAGCCCATCGACTTTCACGCCCATGACCTTGATGGGAAAGAGGGACGGGTAGTCGATCAGCGACTCCTGTCGCGGTGCGGGCTCGGGCGTGGCTTTCGGTGGGGTTGTCGGCGGGTGTTTCGGTGAAGTCGTCATGTGGATTGCTCTCGTTTGGCCTGCTGGTATGCAGCGTACAAGCTGGCATAGATGGGGCCGGGCCGGCCGTTTCCAACGGGTTGGCCGTCCAGCCGCGTGACCGGCAGCACTTCCTTGGTGGCCGATGACAGCAGCAGTTCGTCGGCCGCCAGCACCTCGGCGCGCGTGATGCGCCGCAGCTCAAACCCCAGCCCCAGGGCGCGGCACATTTCCTCCATCAGGCCATAACGGATGCCTTCGAGCACCAGCTGGTCCTTGGGCGGCCCCATCACCTTGCCGTTCTTGACGACCCAGACGTTGCTCGAGGCCGCTTCGCTCAGGTAGTCGTCACGAAACATCACGGTTTCGACCGCGCCGGCGTCCACGCTGATCTGGCGCGAAAACACTGCACCCAGCAGACTGACGCTCTTGATGTGGGCCTTTTCCCAACGGAAGTCGTCTGCGGTCACGCAGGCCACGCCTTCTTCACGCTGCTGTGGGCTGGGCAGCTTCAAGGCGTTGGTCATGACGAAGACTGTGGGCGTCAGGCCGGGCAGCATGGGGTGGTCGCGCATGGCCACGCCGCGGGTGACCTGGATGTAGATCAGCTGATTGCCTTTCTCCATATCGGCCGGCATGAACTGGGCGTAAGACGCCATCAGTTTGAGCGTGAGTTCGCGCCACTCGGCATGCGTCATGGGGTTGGCGATGCGCAGTTCTGCCAGGCTGCGGTCCAGCCGCGCCATGTGCTGCTCAAAGCGAAACAGCTTGCCCGCGTAGGCCGGCACCACTTCATACACGCCGTCACCGAAGATGAAGCCGCGGTCCAGCACGCTGATCTTGGCGTCTTTGAGGCTGGTGAACTCACCGTTGAGGTAACACGGTGTGTCGGGCAGGGCGTTGGCGGGAGGGGACGTCATGGTGATTGGGGAGAAGGAGAAATAGAACTAAGAGAAGGAAGAGAAGGAAGAGAAGAAAGAGAAGAAGGACAAATCGAAGGGCGTATTGCAAGCATGTGGGAGGGTGTGCAGGCAGCGCCCATTTTCTACCGATGGCGGCGCTTGAACCAGACACGCAGGCGCCAGACGAGTTTGACCAGCATGTAGCCCGTTATCGAGCCACCCACCGCAAAGATGCCCATGCCCAGAATGGCCGGGGCGCCAAAGGCCGTCAGCCAAGCCAGCACGCCGGCACCCTCCGCCACGGGCGGCGGGGGCGGGGCGTGCAGCAACAGGCTGCCCACCCGGTAGGCCAGCCAGAGCCAAAAGCCTATGGTGAAGGGGTTGGTGATCAGCGTGGCGCCTGCCGCCACCGGAATATTGGCGCGCCACCAGACGCTGTGGGCCGCCGCCACCACAAATTGCGCGAACGGAATGGCGAAGGCCCAGAAGATGCCAATGGCCACACCACGGGCCACTGATTCGTGGTGAGGGCGCCACAGCTGGGGGTCCAGCACCCGGTGGGCGATCGGTTTGAGCCAGGGGTGGGCCGACAGCGTTTCGCGGGTAGGCAGGGATGCCTTCACCCGGCCTGCCAGGCTTGTGCGCCGAGACACCGTGCTCTTATTCGCTCTCACGGCAAGGCTTGGAAAAAAAACTGGTCAACGCTGGTCCTCTTCATATCAGGCCAGGAAGATGACAGCGGCGATGGCCAGGACGCCCAATGCCAGGTTGGTCATGGCGAGCGTGGCGATCTGTCCGACGCGACGGCCGCCTTCAGGCCAGTTCGAATCGCCGAGGGCCTGTTTCATGCGGCGAAAGGGGCCGAAATAAAGATGGCCAAACAGTGCGAACATCAGCAGCCCGATGCCGAGCATCAGGTGCCAGCCAACCGGCGCGTTTTTCATGCCAACGCCCAGCAGCATGGCCAGGCCGCTCAGGAGCAGAACGCCGATGGCGGGCCATACCACCCTGAAAAACCGGTGCAGGACTTGCGCAATCAGCGGCAGCCGCTGGGGTGGCGCCATCAGTTCCGCCGCGGCAGGGCGCAAGGCAAACAGCATGAAACTCACGCCACCCAGCCAGGTGATGGCGGCAAGGACATGGAGAAATTTCATCAGGGCGTGCATGGCAGGACTTCTTTCATGAATGAGGCGGACGACCATGGGGTGGGAGGCCAAAACATCGATTGTGGCCCACCCGGCAGCGCACTTGAACAGGCGTGTCAATTGCCTTTAATTCAGATTCAAATTTCGGGTTTTGTCGGCGCGGTGGGGTTTCTACGTATAATCAAGGGCTTTGCTGGCAACGGCCCTGTAACCCTACCGTAATTTGTGATGTCCAAAATAGCAAATTCGGCCGCCGATTCCGAAGTTCGGAGTTCTGCGAAGGATGTGGGGGAGATTGATGAAGATGGTGCGGGCGGCGAGGGTTTCAAGCCCTTGACGCGCGAAGAAGCCCAAAAGCTTCGTGAGGCGAAGCCTTCTGTCTCTCCGTGGGCGGTATTGGCGGGGCAGCTGATGGCCGGTGTTCTGGTGGCGTGTGTTGCCTGGGTGCTGACCGGAAGGCAAGGTGCAGGCTGGTCGGCGTTGTATGGCGCGCTGGCGGTGGTGGTGCCGGGTGCCCTGTTCGCACGCGGCCTGACCAGCAAGGTGTCTTCCATGAGTCCGGGTGCTGCGGTCGTTGGATTTTTTTTGTGGGAAATGGTCAAGATTGGCCTGACGGTGGCGATGTTGTTTGCCGCCCCCCGCATGGTTTCGGATTTGAGCTGGCCAGCCCTGCTGGTCGGTTTGGTGGTAACGATGAAGGTGGTCTGGCTGGTGCTTTGGTTCCAGTCCCGATCGAACAGATTAGCCTAGTCAATATTAAGAAGAGTTGAGTGATGAGTTCTGAAGCCACTTTAGCTACTACTGCCCATGGCCCGACGGCCGGTGAATACATCGGCCACCACCTGACGCATTGGCAAAACAAGCCCATGAGCGGCGTCATCGACTTTTCGGTGTACAACCTCGACTCCATTTTCTGGGCGGTGCTGCTGGGCGTCGTCGGCAGCCTCTTCATGTGGCTGGCTGCACGGTCGGCAACCGCCGGTATCCCGGGGCGCTTTCAGGCTGCCGTGGAAATTCTGGTGGAAATGGTTGATACCCAGGCCCGCGGCATCATCAAAAACACCCACAGCCGCAAGCTGGTTGCGCCATTGGCGCTGAGCGTCTTTGTCTGGATTTTCCTGATGAACGCGATGGACCTGCTGCCCGTGGATCTGCTGCCCAAGATCTGGGCGGGGATTTATGGTGCTGCCGGTCATGATGCACACCACGCCTACATGCGGGTTGTGCCCACGGCCGATCTTTCCACCACGCTGGGTCTGTCTGTCTCTGTCTTGCTGGTCTGCATTGCCTACAACATCAAGATCAAGGGTGCGGGCGGCTGGGTGCATGAGCTTTTCACGGCGCCGTTTGGCAGCCACCCGGTACTCTGGCCGGTCAACTTCCTGATGCAAATGATCGAATTCGCGGCCAAGACGGTTTCGCATGGCATGCGACTGTTTGGCAACATGTATGCCGGCGAATTGGTGTTCATGCTGATTGCGCTCATGGGCGGCGCTGCTGCGGCATCGCTGTCGGGCGTTCTGCTGCCGGTCGGCCAAATCCTGGCCGGTACCGTCTGGGCCATTTTCCACATTCTGATCATCACCCTGCAGGCCTTCATTTTCATGATGCTGGCGCTGGTGTATGTCGGCCAGGCTCACGATCACCACTGAGTTTTTCGGTCTGCTTTCCTTTTCCCGTTTCTCTTTTTCTTTTGTTTGTTAGTTAATTAAATCCATAGGAGCTTTAAATGGAACACGTTCTCGGTCTCGTCGCTTTGGCCGCTGGCCTGATTATTGGCCTGGGCGCTGTCGGCGCATGTATCGGCATCGGCATCATGGGCAGCAAATACCTCGAAGCTGCTGCCCGCCAGCCTGAGCTGATGAATGAACTGCAAACCAAGATGTTCCTGCTCGCAGGTCTGATCGACGCCGCTTTCCTGATCGGCGTGGGTATCGCGATGATGTTCGCGTTTGCCAATCCTTTTGTGCTGAAGTAATCATCACAACATTCGACAGAAAGGCGTTGCCGTGAGTATTAATGCAACCCTGTTCGTCCAGGCGATTGTTTTCGCGATCCTGGTGTGGTTCACAATGAAATTTGTGTGGCCGCCCATTACGAAAGCGCTGGACGAGCGTGCCCAAAAAATCGCTGACGGCCTCGCCGCTGCCGACAAGGCCAAATCCGAACTCTCCGTGGCCAACAAGCGCGTGGAAGAAGAGCTGGCCAAGTCGCGCAACGAATCGGCAGTGCGCCTGGCCGAGGCCGAGCGCCGTGGCCAGGCCCTGATCGAAGAAGCCAAAGCCAAGGCAACCGAAGAGGGCGGCAAGATCATTGCCGCCGCCAAGGTTGAAGCCGAGCAGCAAACCGTCAAGGCCCGCGAGACCCTGCGTGAGCAGGTGGCTGCACTGGCCGTCAAGGGTGCCGAGCAGATTCTGCGCAAGGAAGTCAATGCCGGTGTGCACGCTGACTTGCTGGGCCGCCTGAAGACCGAACTTTAAGCGAGTATATACATGGCCGAACTAGCCACCATTGCCCGTCCCTACGCTGAAGCGCTGTTCAAGGCGTCTGGTTCTGACCTGGGCGCTACAGCCGCCTGGCTCGATGAGCTGGCTGCCATTGCCGCCAACGTGCAATTGCAGCAGTTTGCCGGCAATCCCAGCGTCTCGGCGGCTCAGACCTTTGATGTGATCACGGGCGTTGCCAAAAACCAGCTGCCCGACGCTGCAAAGAATTTCCTGCGCACCGTCATCGACAACGGCCGCATCAGCGTCCTGCCGGAAATTGCCGCCCAGTTTCGCGTGCTGAAAAATGCGCAGAGCGGTTCCTCCGATGCCACGGTATACAGCGCATTTCCGCTGAACGATTCGGGATTGGCTGATCTGGCCGCAACGCTGGAAAAGCGCTTCGGCCGCAAGCTCAACCTCAAGGTGGAGCTGGAGCCGGCCCTGATTGGCGGCGTACGTGTCGTGGTGGGTGACGAGGTGCTGGACACCTCGGTGAAAGCCCGTTTAGAGCAAATGAAAGTGGCGCTGATTTCTTGAGCTGGCGTTTTCGCGCATTCCCCAAGTCTTTAGCCAACAACCTAGAAAGAAGGAAAGAGTCATGCAACTCAATCCCGCAGAAATTTCTGAACTGATCAAGAGCCGTATCGAAGGCCTGACTGTCAGTGCCGACATTCGCAACCAGGGCACCGTGGTCTCGGTGACCGACGGTATTGTCCGCATCCACGGTCTGTCCGATGTGATGCAGGGCGAGATGCTGGAATTCCCCGCAACCGCCGACGGCACGCCCACTTACGGCCTGGCGCTGAACCTTGAGCGTGACTCTGTCGGCTCCGTGATTCTGGGCGAATACGAACACATCGCCGAAGGCGACACCGTCAAGTGCACGGGCCGCATTCTGGAAGTGCCGGTCGGTCCCGAGCTGCTGGGTCGCGTGGTCAACGCGCTGGGCCAGCCGATCGACGGCAAGGGTCCGATCAACGCCAAGATGACTGACGTGATTGAAAAGGTCGCCCCGGGCGTGATTGCCCGTAAATCGGTCGACCAGCCCCTGCAGACCGGCCTGAAGTCCATCGACTCCATGGTTCCTGTCGGCCGCGGCCAGCGCGAGCTGATCATTGGCGACCGCCAGACCGGCAAGACCGCTGTGGCCATTGACGCCATCATCAACCAGAAGGGCAAAGGCGTTTCATGCGTCTATGTCGCAATTGGTCAAAAAGCTTCGTCAATCAAGAACGTGGTGCGCTCGCTGGAGCAGGCCGGCGCCATGGACTACACCATCGTGGTGGCAGCCTCGGCTTCCGAATCGGCGGCCATGCAATATGTGAGCGCCTACTCCGGCTGCACGATGGGCGAGTACTTCCGCGATCGCGGCGAAGACGCACTGATCGTGTATGACGACCTGTCCAAACAGGCCGTGGCTTACCGCCAGGTTTCCCTGCTGCTGCGCCGCCCACCCGGCCGCGAAGCCTACCCTGGCGACGTGTTCTATCTGCACAGCCGTCTGCTCGAACGCGCAGCCCGCGTGAACGAGAAGTATGTTGAAGACTTCACCAAGGGCGCCGTCAAGGGCAAGACCGGTTCGCTGACCGCGCTGCCGATCATTGAAACGCAAGCCGGTGACGTGTCCGCCTTCGTTCCGACCAACGTGATTTCGATCACCGACGGTCAGATCTTCCTGGAAACCAGCCTGTTCAACGCCGGTATCCGTCCCGCTATTAACGCTGGTATCTCGGTGTCCCGCGTCGGCGGTGCTGCCCAGACCAAGCTGATCAAGAACCTGTCCGGTGGTATCCGTACCGACCTGGCCCAGTACCGTGAACTGGCTGCCTTCGCGCAGTTTGCTTCCGATCTGGACGAAGCCACCCGCAAGCAGCTGGACCGCGGTGCCCGCGTGACCGAACTGCTCAAACAGGCGCAGTACTCGCCTTTGTCCATCTCCAACATGGCCGCCACGCTGTTCGCCGTGAACAAGGGCTTCATGGACGACGTGGAAGTCAAGAAGGTCCTGGCTTTCGAGCACGGCCTGCATGCCTTCCTGAAGGACAAGAACGCTGCGTTGATGGCCAAGCTCGAAGCCAACAAAGCCATGGACAAGGATGCCGAGGCCGAGTTGAACACGGCGGTCGCTGCGTTCAAGAAGTCGTTTGCCTGAGCCTGCCCTGAACAGCAAGCTCCACAAACCATCAGGAACCCTTAGGACCAACTATGGCAGCAGGCAAGGAAATACGCGGCAAGATCAAATCGGTGGAAAACACCAAAAAGATCACCAAAGCCATGGAAATGGTGGCGGCCTCCAAAATGCGCAAGGCGCAGGAACGGATGCGCGCGGCCCGTCCTTACAGTGACAAGATCCGCAACATCGCAGCCAACCTGAGTCAGGCCAACCCCGAATACACCCATGCCTTCATGGAGTCCAATGACGCCAAGGCCACCGGGTTTATCGTGGTGACGACTGACAAGGGCCTGTGCGGCGGTTTGAACACCAATGTACTCCGGGCGGTCACCAGCAAGCTCAAGGATCTGCAGGCTGCAGGACATGATGCGCTGGCCGTGGCCATTGGCAACAAGGGCCTGGGCTTCCTCAATCGGGTCGGCGCCAAAGTGGTGTCGCATGCCACCCAGCTGGGTGACAAGCCGCACCTCGAGAAACTGATCGGCCCCGTCAAGGTGCTGCTCGACGCCTACAGCGAAGGCAAGATCAATGCGGTGTACCTGTGCTACACCAAATTCATCAACACCATGCGCCAGGAACCGGTGGTGGAACAGTTGCTGCCGTTGACGGCGGCTCATCTGCAGGCCGACAAGGACCAGCATGGCTGGGACTATATCTACGAGCCGGACGCGCAGACCGTGATTGACGACCTGCTGCTCCGCTATGTGGAGGCGCTGATTTACCAGGCCGTGGCCGAAAACATGGCGTCCGAGCAGTCGGCACGCATGGTGGCCATGAAGGCTGCAACCGACAACGCCGGCAGTGTCATTGGCGAACTCAAGCTGATCTACAACAAAACGCGTCAAGCGGCGATCACGAAAGAACTTTCGGAAATCGTTGCCGGTGCTGCCGCGGTTTAAACCGCCGCACCCGATTTAAAGATTTAAAGAAACGGAAAAGGATTCAATCATGGCTCAGGCTCAAGGCAAGATTGTTCAGTGTATTGGTGCGGTGGTGGACGTGGAGTTTGCGCGTGACCAGATGCCCAAGATTTATGACGCGCTCAAGATGGAAGGCTCCGCGCTGACGCTGGAAGTCCAGCAGCAGCTGGGTGACGGGATTGTGCGTACGATTGCGCTGGGCACGTCCGACGGCCTGCGC
The DNA here is from genome assembly GCF_056401355.1 of Polaromonas sp. P4_F4. NCBI lineage: Bacteria > Pseudomonadati > Pseudomonadota > Betaproteobacteria > Burkholderiales > Comamonadaceae > Polaromonas > Polaromonas sp. P4_F4. The sequence continues at coordinate 13,111 of NZ_JBFUJO010000033.1, forward strand.
CGCGGCAACACGGTGTACAACACCGGCGCCAACATCACGGTTCCCGTGGGCAAGGCCACGCTTGGCCGCATCATGGACGTGCTGGGTGCGCCGATTGACGAGCGCGGTCCGGTTGACCAGACCCTGACGGCCCCGATTCACCGCAAAGCCCCGGCTTACGATGAACTGAGCCCCTCGCAGGAACTGCTGGAAACCGGCATCAAGGTGATTGACCTGGTGTGCCCGTTCGCCAAGGGCGGCAAGGTGGGCCTGTTCGGCGGCGCCGGCGTCGGCAAGACCGTGAACATGATGGAACTGATCAACAACATCGCCAAGGCGCACTCGGGCCTGTCCGTGTTTGCCGGTGTGGGCGAGCGTACCCGTGAAGGCAACGACTTCTACCACGAGATGGCCGATTCCGGCGTGGTGAACCTCGAGAACCTCGGCGAGTCAAAAGTGGCCATGGTGTACGGCCAGATGAACGAGCCCCCAGGCAACCGTCTGCGCGTGGCGCTGACCGGCCTGACGATCGCCGAGTCCTTCCGTGACGAAGGCCGCGACGTGCTGTTCTTCGTGGACAACATCTACCGCTACACGCTGGCGGGTACCGAAGTGTCCGCGCTGCTGGGCCGCATGCCTTCCGCCGTGGGCTACCAGCCAACGCTGGCCGAGGAAATGGGTCGCCTGCAAGAGCGTATTACCTCCACCAAGGTCGGTTCCATCACGTCCATCCAGGCCGTTTACGTGCCGGCGGATGACTTGACCGACCCCTCGCCTGCCACGACCTTTGCCCACCTGGACTCCACCGTGGTGCTGAGCCGTGACATCGCCTCGCTGGGTATCTACCCCGCCGTGGACCCGCTGGATTCGACCAGCCGCCAGCTCGACCCCAACGTGGTGGGTGAAGATCACTACGCCACTGCCCGTGCAGTGCAGGGCACGCTGCAGCGTTACAAGGAACTGCGCGACATTATTGCGATTCTGGGCATGGACGAACTGGCCCCTGAAGACAAGCTGGCCGTGGCCCGCGCCCGCAAGATCCAGCGTTTCCTGTCGCAGCCCTTCCACGTGGCTGAAGTGTTCACCGGCTCGCCCGGCAAGTACGTCAGCCTGGCCGAAACCATTCGCGGCTTCAAGATGATTGTGGCTGGCGAGTGCGATCACCTGCCAGAGCAGGCTTTCTACATGGTCGGCACCATTGACGAAGCGTTTGAAAAAGCGAAAAAAGTTTAACGGGCGGTTCATATGACTACCATCCACGTCGACGTCGTCAGCGCAGAAGAGTCCATCTTCTCCGGTGAAGCCAGGTTTGTGGCTTTACCCGGTGAGGCCGGCGAGCTGGGTATTTACCCGCGCCACACGCCGCTGATCACCCGCATCAAGCCGGGTGCCGTGCGCATTGAAAAAGAGGATGGCACGGAAGAGTTTGTGTTTGTGGCCGGTGGCCTGCTGGAAGTGCAGCCCAATTGCGTGACGGTCTTGAGCGACACCGCCATTCGCGGCAAGGACCTGGACGAGACCAAGGCCAGCGAAGCCAAGGCAGCCGCGGAAGAGGCACTGAAAAACGCCAGAAGCGACATTGACATCGCCATGGCCCAGTCTGAACTCACCGTCATGGCCGCCCAGATTGCCGCACTGCGCAAATACCGCCAGAAGAAGTAAAGGCATGGAGCAGGCCTGGCCTGCTGCGCCGGCTCCCTTGATGGAGCGTACGAGCCCCTCCCGCAAGGTGAGGGGCTTTTTCATGGTCACCTGCCGCCCGCCACCTGGCCTAGGCGCTGGTGGCCGTAAGTGCGTGAAGACAAAACGGCTGCAGCCGTTGCTTTTCTGATTGGCGTGCTATCAAATCAGGAGCTGATGTCGTTCTGCGCGATGATCGTTTGTGCAGCGCTTGCAAGCGCGGGTAACAACTGGATACCTAAACTGACAACATCTCACGCTACTGCGCCTTATCGTCTGACGGGGCTCCAAACTTGTCGACGAGGTGATACATATGGACAGTACATTGGACAGCCTGGCGTGGGTAGAACGGCTTTCACCCCGGCGCAAGGCAAGGCGTTCGCGCAAGATATGGTTACGGCGAGCAGCGCTGGCGTTGACTGCGCTGTTTGTTCTGGGTGTGCTGTTCTCCGGTTGAACGGGTCCGGTGACGGCTCGCCCCACCGGGGTGGCAGTGTTCGTCCTGAGCTCCCGGCGCAAGCTTACTGCAGCAGGGGAGTGTCGGGCAGCTCGTTCGCTTGGCCGGATGCGCCGTTCTGCGTGGCATCCAGCGCAAAGTGCGCTATCAGTACGGCCGAGGTTTCTTCCAGCGCCTGGGTCAGCCCGTCTTCGTAGCGCTTTTCCCGGAACGCACGGGCCATGCGCTCCACCATTTCCTGCCACTGGGCCGCGCTCACATGCCGCGCCACGCCGCGGTCTGCCACGATTTCAATGGCATGCTCGGCCAGCAAGACATAAATCAGCACACCGTTATTGTGTTCGGTGTCCCAGACGCGCAGCTTGCCAAACAGGGTGAGCGCTCGCTGCCGCGTCAGGCTGCGGATGGGCTGCTGTCGGTTCAGCCGCCACAGATAGCTGAGGGGCAGCGACGCTTCCACGCAAATGCGAATCTCGCCGCTGTGGTGGCGCTCGCTGGCGGCCACCCGTTGTGTCACGCGCTGCAGCATGTCGGGCGGGATGGCACGCCGGGCGTCCGACGCGTCCAGCCACAGGTGCCTGATAAGGGTTGTGAGCTTGCTCTGCATGGCCTTACCAGTCACCCGAGGCGCCACCGCCTCCAAAGTCTCCACCACCACCGCTGCTGAAGCCGCCGCCGCTGCTGCCGCCCCAACTGCCACCGCCACCACCCCCAAAGCCTCCCGTGGTGCCCGGGCCACCCCAGCGGGAAGAACGGCTCCCCCGGCCCAGGGAGCCCAGGCTTGCAAACAGGGCGAATACCAGGCCGACCAGCGCGGCGATGCCGGCGACAACCAAGCTGCTGGTGAAGATCCAGGCCAGCACGCCAACCACCCCACCGGTGGCCACCGAGCCGGCCTTGCGGCCCAGCACACTGGCGATGATGCGGGCGCCAATGGGCACCGCAAAAAACAGGAAGATGGCCAGATCCATCCAGTCAAAGCCGCTGTCTTGCGGGCGGCCAGCGCTCCGGCTTTCTGGCGTCGGCAGGCTTTCACTGCTGATGCGCGTCATGATCTGGTCGGCGGCGGCACTCAGACCTCCCGCAAAATCTCCCTGCCTGAAGCGCGGGGTAATGGCGCTCTCGATGATCTGGCGCGCCGCCAGATCGGGAATGGCGCCTTCCAGCGCTTTGGTGGTTTCAATGCGGACCTTGCGGTCGTTCTTCGCGACCACCAGCAGGAGGCCATCACCGACATCCTTGCGCCCGATCTTCCAGGTGTCACCCACCCGCTGGGCGTAGGCGGCGATGTCTTCGGGCTGGGTGGTCGGCACGATCAGCATCACCACCTGGGCGCCACGCGCCTGCTCAAAGGCCGCCAGCTTGGCCTCAAGCGCTGCGCGTTGGGTCGCATCCAGCGTGCCGGTGCTGTCCATGACATGGGCCGTCAGGGCCGGCACCGCCTGCACGCTTTGCGCCCACGCGGCCAGCGGTAGCCAGGCGGCCAGCAGCACGCCCAGCATCAGAAGGGCGCCGCCCCGACATGGAAAACCCGCAAAACGACGCACGGCCAATCCGGGGTACTGCTTATTTCTTGAAGTCAACCACCGGTGGCGTGGAAATCTGTGCCTCGTTCTGCACGTTGAAGTTGGGTTTGACGTTGTAACTGAACACCATGGCCGTCAGGTTGCTGGGGAAGCTGCGTGTCAGCACGTTGTACTCCTGCACAGTCTGGATGTAGCGATTGCGCGCCACGGTAATGCGGTTCTCCGTGCCCTCCAGCTGTACCCGCAAATCGCGAAAACCCTGGTTGGCCTTGAGCTCGGGATAGCGCTCGCTGACCACCATCAGCCGGCTGAGTGCGCTGCCGAGTTCGCCTTGCGCTGCCTGGAATTTGTTGAAGGCCGCCGGGTCGTTCAGCGTTTCGGGTGTGACCTGAATGGAGGTGGCCTTGGCCCGCGCTTCTATCACCTTGGTCAGCGTGTCTTGCTCGAAGGCGGCTTCGCCCTTGACCGTGGCCACAATATTGGGCACCAGGTCAGCGCGGCGCTGGTACTGGTTCAGCACCTCGGACCAGGCGGATTTGGTCTGCTCATCCAGGCGCTGGAAGTCGTTGTAGCCGCAACCGGTGAGCAGCGCGCTCAGTGCGGCCGCCAGCATCCAACCGGTGAAACTAAAAATACGGGATTTCATGGAAGGGCCTCCAAAATACAAGCCGCAACACTAACATAGTCGAATGTCGTCAACTCCTTTCGCGCCTCGCAACACCTTGCCGGTGGGCAACCCGCTGCAGGCGCTACAGGCATCGCTGCACCCGCCCGCATCCTCCCAGCCCGCCAGGCCCCGGCTGCTCGTGGTCGGGGCCGCCGGCGTGCTGGGCAGCGAGGTCTTGCGTCGCCTCGTGGGCAGTGGCCGTTTTGCGCATACCGAAGTGCTCGTTTCCGAGGCCATGGTCACCGGCCTGCCTGCAGTGGGTATTGCGCTGGCCGCTCCCCTGCCGATTGAGCAGTGGCCCGCCAGACCGCAGCCGGCGCACACCGGCCTGGTCATGTTCGAGCCGCCCCGGCTTTACTACGGACGTGAACGCACGCTCTGGACGCCAGCCCCCGAGCAGTTGCCGGCGCTGGCCCGCTGGCTCAAGCGCTGCGGCGTACAAACTCTGGTGATCGTGGTGCCGCACGCGTCGGGGCGCCTGCCCGATGCGCTCAAACGCGGCCTCGCCAATCTCGATGAGCAGGCCGTTGCTGCACTCGGCTTTGAGCGCATGCTGCTGGTGCGCTCGGCCCGCAAGGCAGAAGCGCCGGCGGTTTCGGGTCTGCTGGAGAAGACTGCGGGCTGGATGCTCTCCACCCTGAAGTACATGATCCCGGCGAGTGAGCAGCCGGTGCGCCCGGCCAAGCTGGCCGAGTTCGTGGATGCTGCCTTGCGGGTGTTGCCCCCGGGCACGCATGTGGCTGCGCCGGAACTGCTGTGGCAGGCCGGCCAGAGCAGCAGCACCGGCCAAAGCGCCGGCCAGGCCCGGAGCATGCAGGGCGTGGTTCAGGCCTGGCTTGCTGCAGGGCACAATCCCAAGCAGAACTCAGCACCGGATTCAACGCCGGCTCTCCATCGCTCATCGTCTGATTGACTCCATGCCCAAACCCAAAGTCCCGCCCGCCAGCAACGGCAACGCCGACGATATCGAGGCAGCTTTTTACGAAGCATTGCAAAGCGGCGACATCGAAAAACTCATGGCCTGCTGGGGCGATGAGGATGACATCATTTGCATACACCCCGGCGGCGCGCGACTGGTGGGTGCCGCCGCCATACGCGCCACGTTTGACGCCATGTTTTCCAATGGCAGCATTCAGGCTCACGCCATCAAGGTGCGCAAGCTGGAAACCATGAGCGCCAGTGTGCACAGTGTGCTGGAGCGCATTGATGTGCTCACCAATGAAGGCCCCCGCCACGCCTATGTGATTGCCACCAACGTGTATCACAAGACCGCGCAAGGCTGGCGGCTGGTTGCTCACCATGCCAGCCCGGGCACGCCGCGCGAAATGCAGGAAGTCTCTGACATCCCGCCCGTTCTTCATTGAGGGGGCCGCAGCGATGAATTACTCAGCGCCCTGGTGGCTTCCAGGCGGCAATCTCCAGACCATCTGGGCCGCAGTGCATTCCCGCCGCTTCCTGGGACCGCCGCCGCAGTTCCGCCGCGAGCGCTGGACCACGCCTGATGACGATTTTGTGGATGTGGACTGGCTGGTGAGTAACGCCCCCACGCTCCCCGCTGTGGGTGGTTTGCTGCTCTCCGAGGGCACTGGCCCTGATGGGGTCGGCCCGGCGCTGTGGCCGTCCCCGCCGATACCAGCGAGCGCAAGCATCCCGGTGCAAGAAGCGGTGAGTGCAGGAGCCGCACAATTTGCCGCCGGGCCGCCCCAAGGAAAATTAGCCCCCGAGGGGCTGGAGCCTGCGGCTCCAAGCCTGCTTGAGCAGGTTTGGACAGGCGACAGAGGCGAAGCGTCTGGCGAGCCGCGGCCTGCAAGGCCTCGCGAATTACACGCAGTGAAGAACGTGGGGGCTCCATTGCTGGTCGTGTTTCATGGCCTCGAGGGCTCTTCGGCCAGCCACTATGCCGAGGCCTTTGCCGATGTGGCCCGCAGCCACGGCTGGGCCTGCGCCGTGCCGCATTTCCGCGGTTGCTCGGGCGAGCTCAACCTGGCGCCGCGCGCCTACCACTCGGGCGATTTCGCCGAGATCGACTGGATACTCAGGCGCTTTGCCGCGCAGCACGCCGGGCCGGTCATGGCCGTGGGCATCTCGCTGGGCGGCAATGCCCTGATGCGCTGGGCTGGCGAGTGGGGTGCCGAGGCCCGGCAAGTCGTCGCGGGCATTGCCTCCGTCTGCTCGCCGCTGGATCTGGCGGCCAGCGGCTGGGCCATAGGCCGGGGGTTCAATCGTCAGGTGTACACCCGCATGTTCCTCAAAACCATGATACCCAAGGCACTTCAAAAGCTGGAGCAGCACCCTGGGCTCTTCGATCGCCAGAAATTGCTGGCGGCCCGTGACCTGTATGCCTTTGACAATGTGTTCACCGCGCCGCTCCATGGGTTCAGGAACACGGAAGACTATTGGACGCGGGCCTCGGCCAAGCCGCATCTGTACAAGATAGGCGTGCCGGCGCTGGTCCTGAATGCGCTGAACGACCCGTTTATTCCTGTCAGCAGCCTGCCCCAGGCCGCGGAGGTGAGCAGTCATGTCACCCTCTGGCGTCCTGCCGAGGGCGGCCATGTGGGCTTCCCTTCGGCGCCCTTTCCCGGGCATGTGCGCGTCATGCCGGAAGCGGTTGCCGCCTTTCTGGCCACGCAGCTTTAACCCTGCGCGCATCAAGCGGTATGGGCAAAGCAGGCTGGCACAGCGCAAAATAGCCGTATGGATGACATTGTTCGCCAGGCTATCGCCAAATGGCCCAACGTTCCCAACTGCTACGGCTGGCTTGGGCTGGATGCGCGTGGCAACTGGTACATGCGCGACGACAAGGCCCAGGCCGCCGGTCCTTTTGCTTCCGCAGGGGCGGCAGGTAACCTGGCCGGCAAAGGCTCGCTGCTCAAGCACGACAAGCTCATCGACTTTATCCAGCGCAACTACGAAAGCGATGCCGGCGGCCAGTGGTTTTTCCAGAACGGCCCGCAGCGCGTCTATGTGGAACTGGAAGCCACGCCGCTGATCTGGCGCATTGATGTGGTGCCAGGCTTTGCGGTCACGGCGCACACCGGCCAGCCGGCCCGGGTCCAGCGCTGTATCGTGGACGAGCATGGCCGCTTGTATCTCGAAACTGATCTGGGCTTCGGCCTGGTCCATACGCAGGACATGGCTTGCGCAGCCGATGCGGTGGAGCAGGGCCTGTGGGTACCCGAGGAGCTGCCCACGCACGACTTGCCGGTGCGGTTCGGCTATGTACGCAGTCCGCAGTTGCTGCAAAAAAAGTAGCTGGCGGTGCATGCTCCATACGGCTGCCACCCTCTTTTCCCATAAATAAAAAAGCCGGTCAGTGACCGGCTTTTTGATGGGGTAGCAACAGCGCTGTTGTGCGGGCTACTTGGCGGCGTTGACCATGTATTCAACCGCCGAGCGGATGTCGGCGTCAGCGGCGGTGGATCCGCCTTTGGGAGGCATGGCACCCTTGCCCTTGATGGCGCTGGCCGTCAGGGCGTCCAGGCCGGTCTTGATGCGGGGTGCCCAGGCTGCCTTGTCGCCGAATTTCGGCGCGTTGGCCACACCTGCGGCATGGCAGGCCACGCAAGCCTGCTTGTACAGCGCTTCGCCGGCGCCCGCTGCAGCCGGTGCGTTGCCAGCAGCCGCCTGCGCGGGTTTGTTGGCGGCTGCCAGGGCTGCCACCACGGAAGCCGGTGGGGCCGCTGCAGCTTCCGCGGTTGATGCGGGGGCTGCTGCCGCAGGGGCGGCGGGTTCTGCAAATTTGCCGCCGGCGGCAGCTGTCATGTACACCACGGCACGGCCAACTTCGACGTCTTCGAAGTCGCCACCGCCCTGTGCGCCCATGGCGCCTTTGCCTTTGAGGGCAGAATTCCAGAGCGCTGCAAAACCACTTTGGATGCGCGGTGCCCAGGCAGCCGCGTCGCCAAACTTGGGAGCCCCGGCCGCACCCGCGGCGTGGCAAGCGACACATTGCGCCTTGTAGACTTCTTCGCCGGACTTGAGGGGGCGGTTGGCATCACGGATTTCAACCGTGCCAACTTTCTGGATGCGCTGCGCAACGGCTTTTTCGACATCGACCGCGCCGGCCAACGGCTTGTTGGCGGAGGTCACGTAGTAAACCAGCCCGATGATGGCAAAAATGGGAACAACGAAAGAGAAAAAAACCGCCGCCAGCAGTTGCTGTGGGGTTTTGATCGGACCGGTGTGGGCTTCTTCGTGGGCCGTAGTGTGATCGTTAGCGCTCATGGCGTCCTCAAAAAACTAAAAATCGGGGGCTATCGCGGGCTGATGAAGGCGTCTGCTCAGCAACCTCGCATTATAGCCGGGGGTGCTCTAAATCCCGGACCGGCGGTGCATCGCTGATAGAATCAGGTGCACTGTGCGGCGGGAATCATGCGCACAGCGCAGAGATTCCAGGGTTCGCAAATGTCGTGAACCCCTGGTTCTCGTCATTCTCCAGCGTTGCGGCTGTAGCTCAGTGGATAGAGTATTGGCCTCCGAAGCCAAGGGTCGTGGGTTCGATCCCCGCCAGCCGCACCAAAACCCCTTTTGAACCTACGTAAGATATTGATATGTATGGTTCTTCAGGTGCATCAAAGCGCCTACCTCGGCGGGCTATTCAATGTGGCGTACGCGATCGCCCGCGCCATAGCCTCAGATGCAATTGCGACGCTGCTAAATGCTTTCATTGCATTGCGGGCGAAGTCGTCAGAAATCGAGTCGGCCTTGAATAATCCATTGACGGGGACATCGGCATCAAGCAGGTAGTCCCTTCGCCCATTGGGTCACAGCCTCACTCGTTTGCGCGTCACGTCCGACCGCCAGTAGTTCAATGAAAAGCACAAATGCATCGCGGACGGCCACCGGCGCAGAAGCGTGGCGAAGGTCCCACTCCGGAAAATGTCCGTCAACGCCCATGCGTGAAAGTCCGTAGACGAGCGCTCGGCCGAGTAATTGCAGCGCTGGTAGCCGCGCGAGCGCGCTGGGCGTGTCCTCGAACGCCTCCTCCAGCAATGCCTGCATACGGGCGCGGATCGCGTCGTTGTGCAAGGCCAGACGCGCGGGAGCATCGGCATCGAGCAGATGGCGCTGACTCACGACCTGGAAATGCGTAGGATGACGCGCGGCCCATTCCAGATAGGCCTCTCCAATGGCTGCGAAACGCAGCAGTGCAGGCTTGCCCGCGCTATTGGCAATGCCCAATTCCACCTGCGCGTGAAGACGCTCCGTGGCTTGCTCTGCAACGGCGGTCAGCAATGCAGCCTTGGTAGGAAAGTGGCGAAACGGGGCGCCGGGAGAGACGCCGGCCTTCTTCGCGGCTTCGCGCACGCTCAGGTTCTCCACGCCGTGCGCCTCGATGAGTTCCAGTGCGGCTGCCACCAATGCTTCGCGCAGGCTGCCATGGTGATAGCTGCCACGGGAAACGGGGTCGCCATTTTGGGAGGGAGCGGGAGGCGTCATTCTGGGGTCGGTCCAAGTCAATGTAATCGCCGCTTATTTTAGGGTTAGAATCGCAGCTCAATGTATTCAGTGATTACATAAACGTACCTCAACCAGGAAACAACATGAACTTGAACATCGGCGCCGCCGTCTCCCGCTCGCTGCTTGCGATCTCATTGATTGCCATGAGCACCTTTATCTCAGCGCAAGACGCGCCGACCCTCGAGATCGTATGGCCGCCTGAAGGCGCAATCATTCCCTTGGGTAGCGATGCTGAAGCTGCGGTGGGCGTCGTGGTTCGCAGCAATTTCCTGCTCCGCGCTGCGGGCCAGTGCGGAGATACACCGCGATGCGGTCACATCCACATGAAAATCGATCCGGCCGGCGACAGTTGCAACATTCCCGGCCGCCCGTACAACAGCATGAACAGCGACACCGGTGGTGACATCATCAAAGCTCGCTTCGGTCATTGCCCGACAGCGGCCGGCGTTCACGAAATCGGCGTACTCCTGGCTGATGACCACCATCGTCCTGTGTTGGTCAACGGGCGTCCAGTAGTTCGAGTCGTCAAGGTAACCGCGATCCGCAATGCCGAAGCGCTCGGACGTTAAAGACTTTGCAAAGCGTGTGCGCCAGCGGCCAGATAAAAGCTTCTCTGAATTGAGCGATCCAATGCGGTTGGGCGAAAAGGTAGTGGTTATTTTCAGAATCTGCAGATAATCTTCCTGCATGGACAAAATAGACCGGAAAATTCTTGCTGAACTCCAGCGCAATGGCCGCGCCAGCCTTCAGGAAATCAGCCAGGCGGTGGGGCTGAGCAGCACGCCTTGCTGGACAAGGATGAAGAGGTTGGAAGACACGGGCGTCATCGAGCGTTACACCGTCAACCTCAATGCCGAGGCCCTGGGCCTGGGTGAGACCGTGATGGTGCAGGTCACGCTGGACAGTCATTCAGACAATACGCTGGAAAAGTTCGGCGAAACCCTGGCGAGCATTCCCGAGGTCATCGAAGCGTATCTGGTGTCAGGCGAATACGACTATTTGTTGCGCATCGCGGTCAAGGACACCAAGGATTACGAAAGGCTGCTGCGCGAGAAGCTCTACAAGATCAAGGGCGTCAGGCACAGCAAGTCCAGCTTTGTGTTGCGCACCCTGAAAAAGGCAGACTTGCCGATAATTTAACGAGCACGTATCCCGCTGATCAGGACCGTCGGACCAACCGAAGCCGCATCTTGGAATCGCTTGTGTCCAGTTCACCGACGACTCCCAAGCCTGACGGCGCCAGGGAAAGATTGGGGTGTAATGACGGTTCTGAAGCGAGCACCCCGGGCGGGAGATCAAGGACCAAAAGCCAAGGTTAAGGTCAAAGGCTGGCTTCAGGGTTTGGCCAGACCGTACCCCACCTCAATTCAACCACTTGAACCATTGACCTGCGGTCGGGGTCTTATCTGGAGTTCAATAAAAAGGAGTTTCCCATGAAGGCCGTTAAAACTGTTTCCCGTGTTGTTCTTGCCGTTCTTGCCGTCCTGCTCATGGCCGGTTGCGCCGTCACGGCGGTGCGACCGGGCATGTCGCGCGACGAGGTCATTGCCCATTACGGAACGCCGTCGCGCGTGCTGCCGCTGGGAACGGGGACGCGGCTGCAATATTCTGCGCAGCCGGCGGGGCAGACCGCCGTGATGGTGGACCTGGATGCTGCAGGCAGGCTTGTTGCGGCGCGGCAAGTCCTGACTCTTGATGAGTTCTCAAAAATTGAAGTGGGCAAGTGGCGGCGCGAGGACGTGGAGCGCGAGTTTGGCCGGCCCGCCACGGTGGATCGCGTGGGCTCCTGGCAGGGCGATATCCTGACTTACCGCTGGCTGGATCTGGACGCCAGCAAGTACTTCTGGGTCTACCTGGATGCCGGCAATGTGGTTCGGCGCACCTCGCAGGGAATGGAAATCCCGATCAGGATGAACGACAACAACTGATCCGTGCCGTTCCCCGCAGCGGCGGGCAGCAAATACGGAAACACGGAAGCACGGGTTATAGGGACACCGCACGGCCGATGTCCGGCCAGCGGCGGTGCAGGTATACCCAGGACACCAGCCCGATGCACATCATGCCCAGCGAAACCGCGGCCAGCGCAGGCGTGGAGTGCATGACCAGCGGCGCAATCAGGCCCGCCACCAGGCCGTTGGCCGTTGAACCAATGAAGGCTTGCAGGGATGAGGCCATGCCGCGCCGCTCGGGGTACAGGTCCAGCACCAGCAGCGTGACGACCGGCACCATCAGCGCCCAGCCAAAGGCAAACACGGCGATCGGGAACAGCGCCCAGGAAACATGCGGCGCGAACAGCAGGTTGGCGGCCAGGTTGGCCAGCGAGGTCACCAGCATGATGACAAAGCCGTGCCGTATCTGCCGTTTGGGCGCAATCTTCCCGGCCAGCCTGCCGCTCAGCCAGGCGCCCGACATGATGCCGGAGATGGTGAGGATGAAAAACCAGAAAAATTCGGTGGGTTGCAGGGACAGGTGCTCGCCCAGAAACGCCGGGGCCGCCAGAACATAGAGGAACATGCCATTGAAGGGCACGCCGCTGGCCAGCGCCAGCAGCAAAAAGCGCGGACTGGAGCCCAGCTGCCAGTAGCCGCGCATCAGGTGCCTGACTTCAAACGGCTGGCGCTCTTCGGTGCGCAGTGTTTCCGGCAAAAACCGGAAGTTGGCGGCCCAGAGCACTGCGCCGACGCCCGTGAGAAACCAGAAAATGCTGTGCCAGCCGAGGTGCACAAACAGCCAGCCGCCCATAAGGGGCGCAATGGCAGGCGCGACTCCGAAATAGATGGTGACCTGGCTCATGACCTGCTGAGCCTGCGCGGGCGGGTACATGTCGCGTATCACGGCACGCGACACCACAATGCCAGCGCCCGTGGAGAGGCCCTGCAGCGCCCTGAACAACACCAGCTGGCCAATGCTTTGCGACACGGCGCAGCCGGCCGACGCCAGGGTGAACACCGCAATTCCCCACAGCACCACCGGCCGGCGGCCAAAGCTGTCGGCCAGCGCACCATGAAACAGGTTCATGAAGGCAAAACCGAACAGGTAGGCTGACAGCGTTTGCTGCATTTCCACCGGCGAGGCGCCCAGCGCCGTGGCAATGCCCGAGAACGCCGGAATGTAGGTGTCGATCGAAAACGGCCCCAGCATGCCGAGGACGGCCAGCAGGACGGCCAGCGTCCAGCGCGGCGCGCGCCAGAGTTGGTCGGCGTTCGGGTTCATGCCTTCTTGAGTTTCAAGGCAGCCTCATATAAATCGTTGCGCGGCGCGCCGGTGATCTCGGCGGCCATCTTGACGGCGGTTTTCAGCGGCAGCTCGGCCAGCAGCAGTTGCAGCACCCGGGTGCTGTCTTCAGGGGTTTCCTGAGCGGCAGCTGCATGCAGCACCAGCGCAAACTCACCGCGCGTGCGCTGGGGAGAGGCGGCGAGCCAAGCGGCCAGCTCCTGTGCAGGCACTGTCGCAATTTCCTCAAACTGCTTGGTCAGCTCGCGGCCTACGGTGACCAGCCGGCCCTGCAGCACCGCCAGGGCGCGCGCCAGCGCTTCGATGCGATGCGGTGCTTCCAGAATCACGGTGGCCCGGGTATCGGATTGCAGTGCCGCAACTGCCTGATCGCGCTCGCCGGCCTTGCTCGGCAAAAAACCGGCAAACACAAAGCCCGAGTCGCCCGTGAGGCCCGCCACGCTCAGTGCCGTGGTGACGCTGCTCGCGCCGGGCAGGGGCATGACCTTCAGGCCTGCGGCCCGGACGGCGGCAACAAGGCGCGCACCAGGGTCGCTCACGGCCGGTGTGCCTGCATCGCTGACATAAGCCACGCGTTCGCCGCGCTGCAGGCGTTCAATCACGAGGCCCGCGGCTTGCGCTTCGTTGTGCTCGTGCACGGCCAGCAGGGGTTTTTCTATGCCATATTGGCGCAGCAGGGTCTGCGTGTGGCGCGTGTCCTCGCAGGCGATGGCGTCTACCAGTTGCAGCACGTGCAGCGCGCGCAGGCTGATGTCGGCCAGGTTGCCAATCGGCGTGGCAACGACATACAGCATGGCTTCCGGATAATGCTGCATACCTGCTGCAGCGCGTGCCGCGGCAAGAGCCAAGTCGAAAGAAGCGTTCAATGTGGTTTTCCAGAAAACAGGTTGTCAAGCCGCCGCCGGACGGTTCTCGGGCGCAGCCAGGGCAGGTTACCACCAAGTCCCGGGGTGATGCTGCAGAGTCGGCCGCGCAGGTCTTTCTGGCGCGGGCCGGTTTGATCCCCGTGGAAAGCAATTATCGGACGCCAGGGCGCGGTGGAGGCGAGATTGACCTGGTGATGCGCACGCCCGACGGCACGCTGGTGTTCGTCGAGGTCCGCCAGCGATCGGGCGCCTCGCATGGGGGTGCCGCCGCCAGCATCAGCCCGGCCAAGCAGCAACGCATCATTTTTGCGGCCCGCCACTACCTGATGCGCTTTGCCAGTCCCCCGCCCTGCCGCTTTGATGTGGTGCTGGTGCATGGGGCGCTGAAGCAGGGCCAGGCTCAGGGTGAGGGTGAGGGTGAGAATGGCCGCCTCGAGTGGCTGCCCGCCGCGTTCGATGCTTCCTGACGAGAGTTGACGCGGGTGCCAAAACACCCGCTGCGGCGCAGCCGGGGCCGGGGGGATTTGTAACCATGTTGGTCTTTGCCGGGTCCCTGCTCCTTCCGGGGGGCAGGCCTTCCTCGTGACCCGCTATCATTGACGCATGCTTGAACAACGTATTGAACAGCACTTCATCGACAGCGCCGACCTCAAGTACCAGGCAGCGCACGTCTTGTCCAAACCGATCGCTGCGGCCGTACAGGCCATCCTTGCCAGCGTGACCAGCGGCGGCAAGGTACTGGCTTGCGGCAATGGCGGCTCGGCGGCGGATGCCCAGCACTTCGCCGCCGAATTCGTGGGCCGTTATGAGCGGGAGCGGCCGGAGCTGGGTGCCATAGCCCTGACGACGGACAGTTCCATCATCACGGCGATTGCCAACGACTACGATTTCAATGTGATTTTTTCCAAGCAGGTCCGTGCGCTTGGCGGCGCTGGCGACGTGTTGCTCGCCATCAGCACCAGCGGCAACTCGGCCAACGTGCTGGCGGCCATTGAGGCGGCCCATGAGCGCGAGATGACCGTGGTGGCACTCACCGGCCGGGGCGGCGGCAAGATGACGCATGCCTTGCGCGAAACCGATGTGCATATCTGCGTGCCGCACGAGCGGACCGCGCGCATCCAGGAAGTGCACCTTCTCGTCCTCCACTGCATCTGTGATGGCGTGGACACCCAGTTACTTGGCGATCAGGAGAATCCCGCATGAAGCATTCCGTGATGATGAGGCGACTGGCTCTGTTTGCATGTGCAACGGCAACCGTGGCAGCAGGACTGACAGCCTGCGTGCCCCTGGTGATGGGCGGGGCAGCGGCGGGGACTGCGCTGGTGGTGACCGACCGCCGCACCTCGGGTGCACAGCTGGAGGATGAAGGCATCGAGTTGCGGGCTGCCAGCCGAATCCGCAGCAACCTCGGTACGCGCGTGCGCGTCAGCGTCACCAGCTACAACCGCCAGGTGCTGTTGACGGGCGAGGTGCCCAATGCCCAGGACAAGCAGCTGGTTGAACAGGTGGTTTCGCGCGTGGAGAACGTGGTGTCGGTGGTCAATGAACTGGCCGTCCTGGACAGCCCGTCGCTGATGGAGCGCTCCTCGGACCTGCTGGTGACTGGTCGTGTCAAGGCCATGCTGGTCGATGCGCGGGATCTGCAGGCCAACTCCTTCAAGGTGGTCACCGAGCGGGGCACGACCTACCTGATGGGGCGCGTGACCCAGCGCGAATCCGACCGGGCCACCGAAATGGTTCGCGCCACGCCAGGCGTGCAAAAAGTCGTCCGGCTCCTCGAGATCATCAGCGAGGAAGAGCTGGCGCGCATTCGGGTGGGGGCCGCCTCCGCCCAGCCGCAACCTGCCGCCGCCAAGCCCGCCAGCAATTGAGGGGCTGATCAAGATCGGCGACCCGGCAAAGCGACGGAGCTCATCGCCAGCTGCCATTGACAGGGTGCTGTTTGACAGGGCGGCGATCGCCCACAGCGCGCCTTCTTATTTCAGGCGCCTGATCAGGCTGGACGTATCCCAGCGTCGCCCGCCCATCGCCTGCACATCGGCATAGAACTGGTCCACCAGGGCCGTCACGGGCAGGCGTGCGCCATTGCGCCTGGCTTCATCCAGCACCAGGCCCAGGTCTTTGCGCATCCAGTCAACCGCGAAGCCGAAATCGAACTGATCGGCCGCCATGGTTTTGCCGCGGTTGTCGAGCTGCCAGCTTTGGGCTGCACCTTTGCCGATCACATCAAGCACCTGGTTCATGTCCAGCCCCGCTTTCTGGCCAAAGGCGATGGCTTCACTCAGGCCTTGCACCAGGCCTGCAATGCAGACCTGGTTGACCATCTTGGTGAGTTGGCCCGCACCGCTTTCGCCCATCCGTGTGAAAGCCCTGGAAAAGGCCATGCCGACCGGCTTGATACGCTCGAATGCTGCCGCCTCGCCACCGCACATCACGGTGAGCACACCGTTCTGCGCACCCGCCTGGCCGCCGGATACCGGCGCATCAATGAAGTGCAGTCCGAGCTGGTTGGCGGCGGCATGGAGCTCGCGAGCGACATCGGCCGAGGCGGTGGTGTGGTCCACCATGACCGCGCCGGGCTTCATGCCCGCAAAGGCACCGTCCGGGCCCAGTGTGACGGAACGCAGGTCATCATCGTTGCCGACGCAGCTGAACACCACATCGGCTCCGTCCGCTGCCAGGCGCGGCACAGTCGCACTGGACGGCCGGGCCGTGGCCGCAAATTCAGCGCACCAGGCCGTCGACCTGGCCGGGCTGCGGTTGTACACGGTCACGTGATGGCCCGCGAGCGCCAGGTGGCCGGCCATGGGATAGCCCATCACACCCAGGCCGAGGAATGCAACTTTGCGTGGGGAAGACGGTTCGTAGGTTTTGGCGTTGGTGCTGCTCACGGCGTGTTGACTCTGCTGTCCTTTTGCCCTGAGCTTGTCGACAGGCGTTCGGAGGTTGGGGGCCTCGACAGGCTCGGCCCTGATGGGTTATACGATGGCGAAATTCTCGGTGCCCGCGGCAAGGTCGGTCGACTTGGCGCGCTGCGAATTGAGCTTGATCTGCAAACGCAGGTCGTTCACCGAATCGGCGTTGCGCAGCGCATCCTCGTAGGTGATGAAGTGGCTTTCAAAGGCGTCGTACAGCGCCTGATCGAAAGTCTGCATGCCGAGGTTGCGGCTTTTCTTCATGATCTCCTTGATCTCGGAAACTTCGCCCTTGAAGATCAAGTCGGAGATCAGCGGTGAATTGAGCATGACCTCGACCGCCGCAAAGCGGCCCTTGCCATCCTGCTTGGGAACCAGCCGCTGCGAAATCATGGCCTTGAGGTTGAGCGACAAATCCATCAGCAGCTGGGTACGGCGTTCTTCGGGGAAGAAGTTGATCACGCGGTCCAGCGCCTGGTTGGCACTGTTGGCGTGCAGCGTGGCCAGGCACAGGTGGCCGGTTTCCGCGAAGGCGATGGCATGCTCCATGGTTTCGCGGTCGCGGATCTCGCCCATCAGGATCACATCAGGCGCCTGGCGCAGGGTGTTTTTCAGCGCGGCTTCCCAGCTGTCGGTGTCCAGGCCCACTTCGCGCTGCGTGATCACGCAGTTCTTGTGCGCATGGACAAACTCCACCGGGTCTTCAATCGTGATGATGTGGCCGAACGACTGTTCGTTGCGCCAGTCCACCATGGCCGCCAGTGTGGTGGACTTGCCCGAACCGGTGGCGCCAACGAGAATCGTCAGCCCCCGCTTGCTCATCACCACATCCTTGAGCACCTGGGGCACGCCCAGCCCGTCAATCGTGGGCAGCACGGCCGGGATCGTCCGCATCACCATGCCGACCTTGCCCTGCTGCACGAAGGCGTTCACGCGAAAGCGCCCCACGCCTGGCGGTGAAATGGCGAAATTGCATTCCTTGGTGCGTTCAAACTCCGCCGCCTGCTTGTCGTTCATGATGGCGCGCGCCAGGGCCAGCGTGTGGCCGGCATTGAGCGGCTGCGGCGAGACCTTGGTCACCTTGCCGTCCACCTTCATGGCCGGCGGAAAGTCGCCGGTGATGAACAGGTCGCTGCCGCTGCGGCTGACCATGAGCTTCAGCAGGTCGTGGATGAATTTGCTGGCTTGATCGCGCTCCATGAGAGCACCTCCTGTTAAGTGGATTCAGTGGCTGCCGAAGAGGCGCAATTGTGGGCCATGCAATTTTTCGCCGGGCCGCCCCAAGAAAAATTAGCCCCTTTGGGGGGCAGCGCAGTACACGAAGTGACAAGCGTGGGGGCCATATATCTAGCCTGGAAAGTTTTCCGGTATTTTCGCTTTGCCGCGCGCTTCCGCGGGCGAAATCACGTTGCGCTTGACCAGCTCGGTCAGGTTCTGGTCCAGCGTTTGCATGCCCACGCTGTTGCCGGTCTGGATGGACGAGTACATCTGCGCGACCTTCGCTTCACGAATCAGGTTGCGGATAGCGCTGGTGCCCAGCATGATTTCGTGCGCGGCCACCCGGCCCGCGCCGTCCTTGGTCTTGCACAGCGTTTGCGAAATCACGGCCTGCAGCGACTCCGACAGCATGGAACGGATCATTTCCTTTTCCTCGGCGGGGAACACGTCGATGATGCGGTCAATCGTCTTGGCGGCGCTCGAGGTGTGCAACGTGCCGAAGACCAGGTGGCCGGTCTCGGCGGCCGACATGGCCAGCCGGATGGTTTCCAGGTCGCGCATCTCGCCCACCAGAATCGCGTCCGGGTCCTCGCGCAGGGCGGACTTGAGCGCGGCGTTGAAGCTCAGCGTGTGCGGGCCGACCTCGCGCTGGTTGATCAGGCATTTCTTGGACTCGTGCACAAACTCGATCGGGTCTTCCACCGTGAGGATGTGGCCGTATTCGGTTTCATTCAGGAAGTTGACCATGGCCGCCAGCGTGGTGGACTTGCCTGAGCCGGTCGGACCGGTCACCAGCACCATGCCGCGCGGCTTGAGCGCCAGGTCGCCAAAGATCTTCGGCGCGTTGAGCTGCTCCAGCGTCAGGATTTTGGAGGGAATGGTTCGCAGCACCGCACCGGCACCCCGGTTCTGGTTGAAGGCATTGACGCGAAAGCGCGCCAGGCCGTCAATCTCAAAGGAGAAGTCGACCTCCAGGAACTCTTCATAGTTCTTGCGCTGGGTGTCGTTCATGATGTCGTACACCATGGCATGCACCTGCTTGTGGTCCAGCGGGTCGATGTTGATGCGCCGCACGTCGCCGTGAACGCGGATCATGGGTGGCAAACCTGCCGACAGATGCAAGTCGGACGCCTTGTTTTTGACGCTAAAGGCCAGCAGCTGCGTAATGTCCATCCCGGGGGATCCTTGGAAGTCTAGGTTGAATCTGAGTTTACAGTTCGATTATGACCATGATTGTGCGCAACCTCCAGCTTGTCCGTGACCGGATTACCACGGCGTGTGTGGCCGCGGGGCGCGATCCGGCCAGCGTGCGCCTGCTGGCGGTTTCCAAAACATTTGGCGCCGATGCCGTGATTGACGCCATGTCGGACGGGCAGCGTGCGTTTGGAGAAAACTACGTTGCCGAGGGCGTGGAGAAAATTCTGGCGCTGCGCGCCTGGCAAGCGGCGCAGGCCGGCGCGCCTGCCGCGCTGGAGTGGCACTGCATCGGGCCGGTGCAAAGCAACAAGACCCGGCTGGTGGCCGAGCACTTCGATTGGGTTCAGTCGGTCGACCGGCTGAAGACTGCGCAACGCCTCAGTGAGCAGCGGCCGCCCCATCTGCCGCCCCTGCAGATCTGTTTGCAGGTGAATGTGGATGGCGGCGCGAACAAGTCGGGCCTCGCGCCCGCAGATGTCCAGGCGCTGGCGCAGGCCGTCTCGCAATTGCCACGCCTTGTGCTGCGGGGGCTGATGGCGATTCCCGAGCCTGCTACCGATTTTCTAGCTGCTTGCGCCATCCACGCCAGAACGAGAGCCCTTTTTGACCAGATAAATGCGGCAGGCGTGTTGCCTGCACCCATGGACACGCTGTCCTTGGGTATGACGGCCGACCTGGAGGCCGCCATCCATTCCGGCAGCACCATGGTTCGCGTGGGCACCGCGATCTTCGGAAAGAGATGAGCCCCTGTTCCGCCAGATGGCACTGCCCTTCGATACCTCGGGGCGACGGGAAGCTGCGTGAGGCTCTAATCCAGCAGGGGCCGCGGAACCGGCTTCGCCGGGCCGCAGGCGCAGCGGCCCCCTCGGGGGCATCCTTCGACAGGCTCAGGACGATCGGGTGTGAAGTGAGCGACCGTGGGGCCAAGAAGTGGCATCTCTCCAGCCAGCAGGGGCCGCGGAACCGGCTTTGCCGGGCCGCAGGCGCAGCGGCCCCCTCGGGGGGCAGGGAGCTACACGCAGTGAGCGACCGTGGGGGCTATTTCTTCGGCTTGATATTGCCGCAGTCCGCCGACAGCCATTTGCCCGAAGCGTCCATGTTCATCTTCTCGGCCTTGCCCCTGACCGTGGCGATGGTCGCCATCTTCATCGTGTAGGCGGTGTCACTCACGTAGGTGATCTGGCCTTCGCCGCTGGACGGCGGTTGGGTGCAGGTGTAGGAAAATTTCATCGTGTTGCCACTGCGCGGCGAGTGGGTGGTCTTGCAGTCGCCTTGCTGCTGCGACGGCATTTCGTTGCGCTCGACCATTTCCCTGGTCATGCAAACCTTCATGCTCATGCCGCCGGCGCCACCCTGACCCATGCCCTGTTTGGCCAGCATGTCCTGCATTTGCTTGCGTTGTTCGGGCGGCATGCCGGCCATCTGCTTGTCCATGTTGGCCATGGCCTGTTCCATCTCGCCCGAGCCCGAGCCCGGTTGCATCTTGTTGTTGATCTCCCACAAACCCGGTTTCATGGTTTGCGCGGCGGCGCCGGTGGCTATGGTCATGGCCAGTGCGATCGTGACCAGAAATGCGGGGTTGAATTTCATGGGCATCCTTGTTGAAAAGACAAGTTTGGAGGGCGATCTCGCATCGATCCCGCATTATTGCCGGCACGCACCGGTTTGCAACCCCTCGCCGTCACCTTCACACACCCAGCGCCAGCCGCGTGGTATTTTTCACCTCTTCCATCACCGCGTAGGTGCGGGTCTCGCGCACGCCGGGCAATTGCCACAGCACGGTGCCGGCAAACGAGCGGTAGGCTGCCATGTCGGCCATGCGGGTCTTGAGCAGATAGTCAAAGCCGCCGGCCACCATATGGCATTCCATGATTTCCTGGTGCACCTGCACCGCCGCCTTGAAGGCTTCAAACACATTGGGGGTGGTGCGGTCCAGCAACACCTCCACGAACACCATCATGCCGGCGCCCAGCTTCATCGGATTGAGTTGGGCCGCGTAACCCAGGATGTACCCGTCCCGGCTGAGCCGTTGCACGCGCGCCAGCACGGCGGTGGGCGACAGGGCCACGCTCTCGGCCAGCTTGAGGTTGGAAACGCGCCCATCTTCCTGCAGGATGCTCAGGATTTTGAGGTCAATGCGATCGAGGCTGACGGAAGATTGCATGGGGAATGCGGGTTTGGGGGCTTCAGTGTAGCCCCGCTGCTGCTGCGTCGCTCGCCTGCATTTTCCTGCGTGGCCCGTGCAAATTCCCGGGCCCCCGCACCACGCCATGCATGACGTGGAAGGCAGGGGGCCGGACTCTGCCTGGCTTTCGGTCTACAGCACCTTGCTCAGGAAGGCGCGCGTCCGCTCACTGTTCGCCGTGGTAAAGATGGCCTCCGGGCTGCCTTCCTCCACCACCAGCCCCTCATCGATGAAGATGACGCGGTCCGCCACCTGGCGGGCAAAGCCCATCTCGTGGGTGACGACGACCATGGTCATGCCTTCCTCGGCCAGGGCCTGCATGACATTGAGCACCTCCCCGACCATCTCCGGGTCCAGCGCCGAGGTCGGCTCGTCAAACAGCATGATGCGCGGCTGCATCGCCAGCGCCCGGGCAATCGCCACGCGCTGCTGCTGCCCGCCCGAGAGCTGGTTCGGGTAGGCATTGATCTTGTCCAGCAGGCCCACCTTCACCAGCAGCTCGCTGGCGCGGTTACGCGCCTCCAGCGCGGTCAGCC
>NZ_JBFUJO010000034.1:0-34122 GCF_056401355.1 Polaromonas sp. P4_F4
CGGTGCACGGTGCAACTGTGGACAGAGTGGGTCTCGCGAGGCCTCTCGGCCACGAAGGATTGCGGGCGGCTATTCACGTTGATCGCACAATGCAGGGTCGGCCATCGACCCGGACGCATCGAGCCGCGAATGCGAAAACGAAGGCCCAAACCCTACCCCTGGTTGAAGGTGCCCCGCGACCAGGCTCGCCGACACGTCCAGAGGCATGGTCATGCCTATGAGCCAAAGTAAGTGCCATTCTATTTAAGGGGGCTATTTAAGGGTCTGTTTGAGGGTGCTTGAAAGCGAATTAATATTCGGCTATATTTCGACCTGACATGAAACCCAAAGACGATGAAAAGCAGCGTGCCATCGCTGAAGCCACCTTCAACCTGGTGGCCCAGACCGGCCTGAGCGGCCTGACCATGGCCGACATTGCCCGTACGGCCGGCATCGCCACGAGCACGCTTTACGTCTACTACCCGTCCAAGGACGAGCTGATCAGCCAACTCTACGAAGAGGCCAAGACCGCGACCGTGCAGCGCCTGATGGCGGGTGTCGAGCCCGGTGCTTCGCTGCGCAGCCGGGTGCGGCTTATCTGGGGCAACCTGCTGCGGCACCGGCTGGAGCGCTACGCGGAGGTGGTGTTCCAGGAGCAGTACTACAACTCCCCGTGGTTCACCCAAGGCAACCGTGAACTGTCGACCCGGCTGGCCGCGGGCTTTCTGGCGCTGATGGAAGAAGGCCAGAAGCAGGAGATCCTCAAGCCCGTGCCCTTGCCTTTGCTGACAGCCAGTCTGGTGGGTTCGGTGCGGGAAACCGCCAATCTGATACGCACCCAGGTGCTGCCCGACGACGAGGCCGTGCACCAAGCGGCCTTCACCCTGTGCTGGGACGCCATCAAGGCGTGAATCGCTCGAAAACCTAATACCCCTGCTGTCCGTAGGCCAAGTTTTTTTGATAAAACCCAGATTTAAGCGAATATAAATTCGTCAAGTAATTCGTCAAGTAATTCGCCGACTCCCTTTTGACTTCTTTTTCGAATTCTCTTCTTACTTTCAACCCGCAAGGAGCTCCACGATGCCCACCCTCAATATCAATGGCAAGGACGTCCCCGTCAATGCCGACGAGTCCACCCCCATCCTCTGGGCCCTGCGTGACACGCTGGGCATGACGGGCACCAAGTTCGGCTGCGGTGCCGCACTGTGCGGCGCCTGCACCGTGCACCTCAACGGCGCGGCTATCCGCTCCTGCGTGACGCCGATATCGGCGGCCGTGGGCCAGAAAATCACCACCATCGAAGCAGTGGCTGCCGACCGCGTAGGCAAGGCCGTGCAGGAGGCCTGGGTGAAGCACGACGTAGCCCAGTGCGGCTATTGCCAGAGCGGCCAGGTCATGAGCGCCACCGCCCTGCTCAAGGCCAAGGCCAAGCCGACCAACGCAGACATCGACGCTGCCATGGCCGGCAACATCTGCCGCTGCGGCACCTATGTGCGCATTCGTGCCGCCATCAAAGACGCCGCTTTGGCCCTGGCTTGAAGGAGAACACCATGTATTCCAACTCAACAGACACCTTCGACATCGCCGGGCAATTGCCAAAAGGCCTTCAGGCCCTGATGCACAAGGCGCAAGACGCCACTGAAAGCATCGCAAGCGCGGCCTTGCAGCGCCGCAGCTTCCTCAAGGTTGCGACCACCAGCGGCTTTGCGCTGGGGGCTTTTCCGTTGCTGGCGCAGGCGCAAACCATGGCGACAGCCGGCGCGCCGGCTGCGGCGTCCAGCCTGAAACCGACCCAGCAGCCTTCGGCCTTTGTACGCATCGACCGGGACGGCACGGTGACCGTCACCATCAACCGGCTGGAGTTCGGGCAGGGCGTGCAAACCGGTTTGCCCATGATCCTGGCCGAGGAGCTCGATGCGGACTGGCGCCTGGTGAAGAGTCAGCACGGCAATGCCGACCCCGCCTATGTGGACCCGGCGTTCGGCATGCACCTCACGGGCGGATCAGGCTCGATCAAGAACTCCTACACGCAGTATCGCGAGCTCGGCGCCCGCACCCGCGCCATGCTGGTCTCGGCGGCCGCCGCGCAATGGGGCGTCGATGCAGGCAGCCTGCGCACCCAGCAGGGCGTGGTGATAGGCCCTGGCGGCAAGCGCCTGACGTATGGCGAGCTGGCCGAAGCGGCCATGAAGCTGCCGGTGCCGGAGGCGGTCACGCTCAAGGACCCCAAACAGTTCCGCATTATTGGCAAGCCCACGGGCCGGCTGGACGCGCGCGCCAAATCCAGCGGCGGCCAAAGCTACGGCATCGACGTGCGCCTGCCCGGCATGTTGACGGCGGTGGTGGCTCATCCGCCGGTGTTTGCCGGCAAGGTCAAATCGCTCGACGATGCGGCGGCCCGGGCCATCCCCGGCGTGAAGGCAGTGCTGCGTGTGCCGCTGGACCGTGGCGGCGAAGGCGTGGCGGTGGTGGCGGAAGGCTACTGGGCCGCCAAGCGGGGCCGAGATGCGCTCAAGGTCGACTGGGACACCAGCGGCGTCGAAAAAGTGGACAGCGCGCAGCAACTCACCAGCTACCGCGCGCTGGCGCAGAAAACCGGCACGCTCAAATACGACGCCGACGTCAGCAAGCTGGCCGCGGCACCGAAAAAAATCAGCGCCGAGTTTGTGTTTCCCTACCTGGCCCATGCACCCATGGAGCCGCTGAACTGCACGGTGCAGCTCAGCGGGCAGGGCGCAGACGCCAAGGCCGAGCTCTGGCTGGGCACGCAGATGCCGGGCCTGGATACGCTGGCTGCGTCCAAGGTGCTGGGTGTGACCCCGCAAAACGTGAAGATGAACGTGCAGATGGCCGGCGGCGGCTTCGGCCGCCGGGCGATTGCGAGCAGCGACTACGTGGTCGAAGCCTGCAATGTCGCGAAGGCCGCGCGCGGTGCCGGGCTGACGGCTGCGGTGCGCACCCTGTGGAGCCGCGAGGACGATATCAAGGGCGGTTACTACCGCCCCATGCACCTGCACCGCGCCGAGATTGGTTTCGACGCGCAGGGCGACATCCTGGCCTGGGACCACGTGATCGTCGGCCAGTCCATCCTGGGGGGCACGCCCTTCGAGAGCTTCATGGTCAAGGACGGCGTGGACGGCACCATGGTCGAGGGCATGAAGGAGCCCTACGAGATTCCGATGCGGCTGTCGGTGCACCACCCCAAGCTGAACGTGCCGGTGCTGTGGTGGCGCAGTGTCGGTTCCACCCACACCGCTTATGTGATGGAAACATTGATTGACGAGATCGCCCGCAGCACGGGCCAGGATCCGGTGGCCTACCGCCTCAAGCAGTTCGGCACCAAGCACCCGCGCCATACCGCTGCATTGCAGCTGGCGGTGAGCAAGTCCGGCTACGGCAAACGCACGCTGACCGCCGGACGCGCTTGGGGCGTAGCGGTCCACGAGTCCTTCAACACCGTGGTGGCCTATGTGGTCGAAGCCTCAGTCAAGGACAAGACGCCGGTGTTGCACAGCATCACGGCCGGGGTGCACTGCAACCTTGCCATCAACCCGACCAGCATCGAAGCGCAGATTCAGGGCGGGGCGCTGATGGGTCTGTCGATGTGCCTGCCGGGCGCTGCCATCACGTTGAAGGATGGTGTGGTGGAGCAAAGCAATTTCGGCGACTTCCCGGTGCCGCGTATCACCGACATGCCCACGGTGGCGGTGTTTATCGTGCCCAGCGCCGATGCGCCCACGGGCCTGGGCGAGCCCGGCTTGCCGCCGCTGGCCCCGGCATTTGCCAACGCAATCGCCAGGCTTACGGGCAAGCCCGCGCCGCGCGAGCTGCCTTTCAAGCTGGCGTGATGGAGCGCGGCGGCCCCACGGTGCTGGTGCTGGCTTCGGGCCGGGGAGAGCGCTTCATCGCGTCCGGCGGCAGCACGCACAAGCTGCAGGCGCTGCTGGCGGGCAAGCCGGTGCTGCAGCACACGCTGGATGCCGTGGCTGCCAGCGGGCTGCCCTGGCATCTTGAAAATGCGGGCCATCCCGGCATGGGCGACTCGATTGCAGCGGCCGTGCGGGCCACGTCCAGGGCTTCGGGCTGGCTGATTCTGCCGGCCGATTTGCCGCTGGTGCAGGGCGCCACGCTGAGGGCTGTTGCTGAAATGCTGGCGCAGCGCGCGGTGGTGATTCCGGTGTTCAACGGGGTGCGCGGCCACCCGGTTGGTTTCTCGGCCACGTGCCGAGCCGGCCTTTTGGCTTTAAAGGGAGACCAGGGTGCGGCTTCGGTCGTACGCGCGCAGGAGGCTGTCAATTCTGTAGCGTTTATCGACGTAGTTGATCCCGGCACGGTCACCGACATCGACACGCTGGAAGACTTGCGCCGCGCCGAAATGCTGCTCGGCCAGCGCTGAAGCGGCCCGAAAAGTTCAGACCCGCGTGATCACAGCGCACGCCAGCCGTGGGCCGGCGTTGCCGGTGGGCTGGGTTTTGTAGTCGTCCGGATCACGGTGAACAATCAGCCCGCGGCCCGTCACGTCGCTGGGGCCGCTGCCCACCGCGATGGAGGTCGATTCAAAGCTGAATTTCGCCACGCCACTGGCATCCGCTTTCAGGCTGGGCAAATCGCCTGCATGGTGGGCCATGTCTGAATGACTGCCGTGGGGCTTGCCATCGGGGTTGAAATGGCCGCCCGTGCTCATGCCGTCGCCGCTGGAACAGTCACCTTTTTCATGCACGTGAAAGCCGTGCTCGGCGTTGGGCTTGAGGCCGCGCACTTCACCTGTCACGACTACCTTGTCCCCGCTCCTGGTAAAGCTGACGGTGCCGGTGGCGGTGTTGCCCGTGGTACTTTGGAGCTGGGCCACGGCGCGCGGGCCGCTGGTCATCGAGGCGCAGGCTGTCAGAACAAGGGCGCTGGCAAGCAGTGTCAAACGGGATTTCATGGTGTTTTTTTCCTGGTGTTTGGTGAGGTGACGGTCAAGCTGGCGGGGAAGGTGTGGGTCCTACTTTAAGCGGCAATGCCACTGCTGGCAACATTGCCCCCACGCTTGCCACTTCGTGTGCTGCGCTGCCCCCCGAGGGGGCCGCTGCGCCTGCGGTCTGGCAAAGCCAGTCCCGCGGCCCCTGCTGGGGTGAAGAGCCCCCACGCTCGCTCACTGCGTGTAGCTCGCTGCCCCCGAGGGGGCTAATTTCCCTTAACTCATTTCATTTGTGGCGGCGTGCGCGGGCTTCAACTGGCGAGTTGCAACAGTTTTCCGAGTGCGTGGTCGTGAATGCCCAGGGTGCGCAGCTTGTCGTACGTCAATTGGGCGTAGTCGCGGGTCGTGCCGTAGCGGCCGCAGGAGTCTGAAAAAATCTGCCGATAGGTGTCTTCAGTGAGCACGCCGGTGTGGCTGGGGCTGCGCTTTGACAGCGTGAACGCCAGGGCCCGCACATCGCCCAGTGCCGTCTGGCAGCGCAGCCATTTGGGGTCGTACACGCCGTTGGGCATTTCCCTCTCCCACAAGGCGGGCAGGGCTGCAGTCACGCTCGCCTGCGGAATGCGAAACGCCACGCCCTTGCAGCTGCCACCATGCAGCAGCCCAAATACGAGGCCCGGGCACTCGGGTGTGCCGCGGTTCAGGTTGCTCCACATTTTCAGCGCGCGGTGGTAGCCATGGATGGTGGCAAAACGCTCTTCCGCAAATTCGAATTCGGGCCGCCAGATCAGCGATGCATAGGCAAAGATCCAGAGGTCGGTGTGGCCACCCCATTCGCGTATCACGGTTTCCAGCATGTGGGCCGGATTGCGTGAGGGGGAAGGGTGCGGAAAGCTGATTGATTTTGCGGAGTCTGCCACGACCCACACTTTACAATGGTCCGAGTTTTTGTGTGACGGGAGTGAGTGGATGTTTTCTCAGGACGATGACGGCCAGTTGGGCCTGGTGTTGACGGTCGTCTTTGGCCTGGTGGCGCTGGTGATTGCCTTGCTGATGGCCGTGGTGATCGGCCTTCGCGTTGACCCGCGCGGTGTTCCTGCCCCTGCGCCTTCCGCCATCGCCGTCCCCATGGTCGTGCCCGACGCTGTGCCCGACGCCGTACCACCGGATGTCGGCAGCGCGGCGCCGGCAGAGATCAGCCGCAGCGCCGCGCAGGCGGCCGCTGATGCAGCCAGCGTCAAGGTTGAATACGGAGTCGTGAAGTTTTACTTCGCGTCCGGCAAGGCAGACCTTGCCGCAGGCGCTGGCGACGCCATGGCTGATCTGGTCAAAGCCGCAAAGTCCGGCCGCAGGCTGGTCATTGCCGGGTTTCATGATGCCACCGGCGACACGACAAAAAATGTCAGCCTGGCCCGGCAGCGCGCCCTCGCGGTGCGGGACGCCCTGAAGGCTGCGGGTGTTGCCGAGCGGCAGATCGAGCTGAAAAAGCCCGAGCAAATGGCCGGCAGCGGAAGCGATGCCGACGCCCGGCGTGTCGAAATCAGCATTCAATAGGTGACTGGGCGTCTTGCAAGCGTTCTGCGAGAGCCCTTGCAAGAGCCCTGCGATCGCTCGGCAGACATCGGGCTCGCCGGTAAAAAACAGCCGGACAAGCGCTGTGCCTGGGGCCTTTGAGTTGGCCTGTCAGTCATCTTCGGGGTCCCGTTTTGGTAACCACACGGTAACCACAAGGGTGTCAAAAGCGTCGGTAACCCGTTACCATAGAGTCCGTAATAAAGTTACATGACCTAAGGTGCAACGCATGGTTCTTCATTCCACAATTTCCCGCATCACGGCCCGCATTGTCGAGCGCAGCCGCCCCACGCGCAGTGCTTACCTGCAGCAGTTGCAGGTGGCGGCCGGTCGTGATCCGGGCGTCGACCGCATGGGTTGCGCCAATGTGGCGCATGCGGTGGCGGGCATTCCGCTGGACGACCGCTTCAAGGTGGTCACCCATAAGGCGCCCAACATCGGGATCGTCACCGCCTACAACGACATGCTGTCGGCGCATGCGCCCCTGCAGGGCTACCCCGCCCTGATCAAGGACGAGGCGCGCAAGCTGGGCGCAACGGCGCAGGTGGCCGGCGGCGTACCCGCGATGTGCGACGGTGTCACGCAGGGCACGCCCGGCATGGAGCTCAGCCTGTTCAGCCGCGATGTGATTGCCATGGCCACCGCCGTGGCGCTGTCGCACGACATGTTTGACGCGGCGCTGATGCTCGGCGTGTGCGACAAGATCGTGCCGGGCCTGCTGATCGGCGCCTTGCATTTCGGTCATTTACCGACCGTGTTTGTGCCGGCAGGCCCCATGACCACGGGGCTGCCCAACAAGGAAAAAGCCCGCGTGCGCGAACTGGCCGCGCAGGGACTGGTGGGTCGCGAAGGCCTGCTTGAAGCCGAACTCAAGTCGTATCACAGCCCCGGCACCTGCACGTTTTACGGCACGGCCAACAGCAATCAGCTGCTGCTCGAAGCCATGGGCCTGCATGTGCCCGGCACCGCATTTGTCAACCCGGGCAACGATCTGCGCGAGCAGCTCACCCGGGAGGCGGCCCGCACGGTGCTGGGCATCACCAAGTCCAAACGCTTTGCGCCCATCGGCCAGATCGTCGATGAACGGGCCATCGTCAACGCCATGGTGGCCCTGCTCGCCACGGGCGGCTCCACCAACC
The DNA here is from genome assembly GCF_056401355.1 of Polaromonas sp. P4_F4. Taxonomy (NCBI): domain Bacteria; kingdom Pseudomonadati; phylum Pseudomonadota; class Betaproteobacteria; order Burkholderiales; family Comamonadaceae; genus Polaromonas; species Polaromonas sp. P4_F4. The sequence goes on from NZ_JBFUJO010000034.1 coordinate 7,594, forward strand.
ACCTGATTCACTGGGTCGCGGTGGCCCACTCGGCCGGAATCGTGATTGACTGGAATGATTTTTCCGACTTGTCCGATGTGGTGCCGACGCTGGCGCATGTCTACCCCAACGGCAGCGCCGACGTGAACCAGTTCCAGGCGGCAGGCGGCCCCGGGCTGATCATTCGCGAACTGCTGGACGCCGGCCTGATGCATGAGGACGTGTTGACGGTGCGCGAGGGCGGTATCCGCGAATACACGCGTGAACCGGCGTTGGCCGGGGCTTCGCTGGGCTGGCATGAAATCGGCGCTTCGAAAGATGAGTCGATTGTGCGTTCTGCCGGCAAGCCGTTCAGTCCCAGCGGCGGACTCAAGTTGCTGCAGGGCAACCTGGGCCGCAGCGTGATCAAGGTCTCCGCCGTCCCCGATGACCGGCACGTGATTGAAGCACCCGCCCGCGTGTTCGATTCGCAGGAAGCCTTGCACGCCGCTTTCAATGCCCGGGAACTGGATCGCGACGTGGTGTGCGTGGTGCGCTGGCAAGGCCCGCAGGCCAATGGCATGCCGGAACTGCACAAGCTCACGCCGCCGCTGGCGGTGTTGCAAGGCAAGGGGTTCCGGGTGGCGCTGGTCACCGATGGCCGCATGAGCGGTGCCTCGGGCAAGGTGCCGGCGGCCATCCACGTGTCGCCCGAGGCCGCCGCGGGCGGACCGCTGGCCAAGGTGCGTGATGGCGACATGATCCGGCTCGATTCGGTCACCGGCGAGTTGCAGGTTCTCGTGCCTGAAGCAGAATGGGCGGCACGCCAGGTCGACACCATGCCGCCTGCCTTGCGCAGGGACAACGGCATCGGCCTGGGCCGCGAATTATTTACCGGCATGCGCCGCCATGCCCTGACGGCGGAAGAAGGAGCTTTATCGTGGATGTAAATCTGGATCTCAGCGGAAAGCTGACGGCCTTGCAGGTCATGCGGGACGCGCCCGTGATTCCCGTGATTGTGCTGACCGATGTCAACCAGGCCGTGCTGCTGGCGCGGGCGCTGGTGGCGGGCGGCATCCGCATGCTGGAAGTGACCTTGCGCACGCCACAGGCGCTGGCCTGCATTGAGGCCATTGCGCGCGACGTGCCCGAAGCTGTGGCCGGCGCCGGCACGGTGCGCAGCGCCGCCGACGCGCAGGCCTGCGCCATGGCCGGCGCCCGCTTTGCCGTGAGCCCGGGCTACACCCATGCCGTGGGCCAGGCCTGCCGCGATGCCGGCTTGCCCCTGCTGCCCGGCGTGGCGACCGGCAGCGAGATCATGATGGCGCAGGAAGACGGGCTGACCGAGCTCAAGTTTTTCCCGGCCTTGCAGGCAGGCGGCCCAGCCATGCTCAAGGCCTGGGGCGGCCCGTTTGGCGATGTGAAGTTTTGCCCGACCGGCGGCGTCTCGACCGCCAACGCCGCGGAGTTTCTGGCGTTGCCCAATGTGGTCTGTGTCGGCGGCTCCTGGCTCACGCCAGCGGACGCGCTGGCGCGTGGCGACTGGGCACAGATCACGGCATTGGCGCAGCAGGCCTGCCAGTTGCAGCGGCAGGCCGCCTGAGCCGGGGAACGCTCAAGCCTGGGCGTTCATGCGCGAAATCGGCCTTTAGCTGTGAAGGCCCAATAAAAATGGACGCAAGGAGCTATAAAAGGTACAGCTCTTGCGAGCCTCAGCGCAAACCGGCACCGCCGCCATCTTCGGCGCGCTGGATCAACTCAATCTTGTAGCCGTCCGGGTCGGTCACAAAGGCAATCACCGTCTTGCCGCCCTTGACGGGGCCGGCCTCGCGCGTGACATTGCCGCCCGCCGCCTTGATCTTCTCGCAGGCCGCGTAAGCGTCCGGCACGCCCAGTGCAATATGGCCATAGGCCGTGCCCAGCTCGTAGCTGTCGGTGCCCCAGTTGTAGGTCAGTTCAATTTCGGCTTGCGCCGGGTTGCCCTCATAGCCGACGAAGGCCAGGCTGTACTTGTATTCCGGGTTTTCGGAGGTGCGCAGCAGCTTCATGCCGAGCACCTGGGTGTAGAAGTCGATGGAGCGCTGGAGATTGCCAACGCGCAGCATGGTGTGGAGTAGTCGCATGCGCGGATTATCCCGCTTGCGGGAGAAGTTTGCAGGGGGTGTCCTGCACCCTGGAGTGGTTGGCCGCGGTCGTCCGGCAGACCTTCGGAAAGCCGCTCTTCGCCGCTTTCCCCGCTTTTGCCCCCCTTCTTTTGTCTGTCTCGATGGCGCGATTTGTGGCACAGTTAGCTATACAGGTTCGTTGAATGGGCTGCTGGCCCGGAGGCGGATTGATGCGGACCATCGCGCTGTTGTTGATCCTCTGGTCGTCACTGGCTGTTGCACAGCCGGCTGCCCCTGTTGTTGTCCTGACGCAGAGCGGGGCCATCGGACCCGCCAACGCCGACTACGTGCAGCGCGGCCTGGCGAAAGCGGTCGAGCTCAAGGCGCAGCTCGTCGTGCTCAAAATGGATACGCCGGGCGGCCTTGACCTCTCGATGCGCGCGATCATCAAGGACATTCTCGCTTCGCCGGTTCCAGTCGCCAGCTACGTGACACCGAACGGCGCACGCGCCGCAAGTGCCGGCACTTATATCCTGTACGCGAGCCATATCGCCGCCATGGCGCCCGCGACCAACCTGGGCGCGGCGACGCCGGTGAGCATCGGGCCACAGTCCGAACCGCGCGAGCCTGGTGCGACCAAGGACAAGGCCGAGAAGGAGCGCGACCGCGCCTCCGACGCCCCATCCACCATGACGCGCAAGCAGACGAGCGATGCCGCAGCGTACATACGCGGGCTCGCGCAACTGCGCGGCCGCAATGCCGACTGGGCCGACAAGGCGGTGCGCGAGGCGGTCAGCCTGTCCGCGGAGGAGGCGCTCAAGTTGAATGTCATCGATGTGATCGCAGCCGACCTTCCACAGTTGCTCAAGCAACTCGACGGCCGGAAGATCCCGATGCTGGGCCAGGAAAGACGGCTCGCCACCGGAACCGCCACGATCATCGAATACCAGCCGGATTGGCGCACCCGGCTGCTGGTCGTCATCACGGATCCGGGCATTGCCTATCTGCTGCTCATGCTGGGCCTCTATGGCTTGCTGTTCGAGTTCTATAACCCGGGTCTCGTGCTACCGGGCGTCATTGGCGGCATCTGCCTGCTGGTGGCGCTGTTCGCCTTGCAGTTGCTGCCGGTCAGCTATACCGGCCTCGCACTGATCGTGCTGGGTGTCGGCCTCCTCATCGCGGAGCATTCTGCGCCGGGCTTCGGCGTTTTGGGAATGGGGGGCGTCGTGGCCTTCGTGATGGGCTCGATCATGCTGATAGACACCGATGTGCCCGGCTACCGCATCCCCTGGCAACTCATTGCGGGCGTGACCGCGGTGAGCATCGGCTTCCTCCTCGTCGTGTTGAACTTCGCCATGCGTGCGCGTCAGCGGCCGGTGGTGAGCGGCCGCGAGCAGATGCTCGGCGCGAGCGGAGAGGTTCTTGCCAGCACCGAAGGCGGCGTGTTCGCGCGGGTCCATGGCGAAGTGTGGAAGGTACACGCGAACGCGCCACTCGGAATCGGCCAGACAGTCAAAGTGGTTGGCATCAACGGGCTGGTGCTGACCGTCGAGCCCACCCGCCCTGAAGGAGAAACAAAATGAACATCGGATTTGGCTGGCTGGGCGGTGCCCTTGCTGTACTCCTGGTCATCGCTTTTTTGTTTCAGGCGGTGCGCATCTTCCGCGAGTACGAGCGCGGCGTTGTCTTTACCCTCGGGCGTTTCTGGCAGGTCAAGGGGCCGGGCCTGGTCATCATCATCCCGATCATCCAGCAGGTGGTGCGGGTGGACCTGCGCACCGTGGTGCTGGAAGTTCCGACCCAGGACGTCATCTCGCGCGACAACGTGTCGGTCAAGGTCAGCGCGGTCGTTTACCTGCGCGTCATCGACCCGCAAAAGGCCATCATCCAGGTCGTGGATTACCTCAATGCCACCAGCCAGCTTGCCCAGACCATGTTGCGGTCGGTGCTGGGAAAGCACCAGCTCGACGACATGCTGGCTGAGCGGGAGAAGCTGAACATGGACGTCCAGCTGGCGCTCGATGCGCAGACCGACTCCTGGGGCATCAAGGTCAGCAATGTCGAGATCAAGCAGGTCGACCTGACAGAGTCCATGATCCGGGCGATCGCGCGACAGGCGGAAGCGGAGCGCGAGCGCCGCGCCAAGGTGATACACGCCGAGGGTGAACTGCAGGCTTCCGAGAAGCTGTTCCAGGCGGCCAAAATCCTTGCGCAGGAGCCGCAGGCAATCCAGTTGCGCTATCTGGAAACGCTGACGGTCATTGGTGCTGACAAGAATACGACCATCGTTTTCCCGCTACCCCTGGATCTGCTGGCGCCCTTCCTGGAAAGGCTGAAACCTGACCCGGGCAAGTTGAGCGCCTGAGGAACTTTGAGGAACTGCTGAGTTTCTTTTGCCCGGTGGGTCGCGGCTCCCGACGGCTCCAGACCCATTCAGCGCTCACCTGATCAGCCGCGCCGCACCTCGTCTCGCCAAGCTGCGCTTATGCCCGCGCCGGCACCTCAAATACCAGGCAGGTTGTCGTGGCATGCGCATACAGCTTGCCATCCGGCCCGACGATGCGGCCCTCGGCCGTGGCCAGTTGCCGGCCGCAGTGGATGACAGTGCCGATGGCGCGCAGCGGCCCGGATTGGTGCGACGCTGCCCGCACAATGTTGATGCTCAACTCCGCCGTCGTGTAGGCCCGGCCCGCGGGCAGCATGGAGTGCACGGCGCAGCCCACGGCTGAATCGAGCAGCGTGGCGTACCAGCCGCCATGCACAGTACCCAGCGGGTTGTAGTGTTTGAGTTGCGGTGTTCCCTGGAAGATGGCTTTGCCGGGCTCTACCTCAATCAGCGCAAAGTCCAGCGTTTCGGCAATGTGGGGGTAGGGAAACTCACCGGCCAGCATGGCCTGCATCACCTCCATGCCGGTTTTGCCCGCCACCTGTTCGGGGCCGGCAAGGCCTGGCTTGCCACCGCCCGCCAGCATGCGGGCGCGCACTGCTGCGCTTTGTTCCAGCCATTGTGTCAACGTGTCCTGCGGGGTCTTTGTGTTCATTTAATTTGTATATGCAATGATTGTAGGTACAATTAAATTATGAGCGATAAATCATCCCTGTCAATGGAGTCAGTGGAAGCCGAGCTGAAGGCCCAGGGTTGCACCAACCTGAGGCTGCGCCAGTTGATGCGGCGCGTGGCTCACCACTATGACCTTGAAATGGCCAAGGCGGGGCTCAAGACCACACAGTATTCGCTGCTGAGCCATGTTTTGAAGCTGGGCCCCCTGCGTCCCGGTGAACTGGCGCAGAGCATGAAGTTCAGTGCCTCCACCCTCACACGCAACCTCAAGCCGCTGATTGACGCGGGCTGGGTTGAGCTGGCTGCGGGCACCGATGCGCGCAGCCGCATTGTGGCCATCACGCCGGCAGGTCGCACCAAACGTGAAGAGGCCCGCCTGCGCTGGAAGGTCGCGCAGGAAGGCCTGAACCGGCGGCTGGGCGCCGAACGTGTGCTGGCCTTGCACAGGCTGATCAATGAATCGCTTGAACTCCTGTCCCCCGCTGAACATGAAGCTAAACCTGAACCAGGAACCGATGATGAATAAGCCCCAAACCGCTGGCCCGCGCAAGGGCGCACTCTGGCTGGTGTTGCTGGCAGCCGGCGGCGTCTTTGCCCTCACTATGGGCGTGCGTCAGACCATGGGGCTGTTCCTGTCGGCGCTCAACACGTCGACCGCATTGGGCATTGGCAGCATCAGCCTGGCCTTTGCCTTCGGCCAGCTCTGGTGGGGCCTGACACAGCCCTTTGCCGGCGCCGTGGCCGACCGCATCGGCACCGGCCGCGTGATTTTCATCGGCGTGCTGCTGGTCGCCGTGGGCACCTTCATCACACCGCTCATGACCAGCACGGCCGGCCTGATTTTTGCCATCGGCGTACTGGCCGCGGGCGGCGCCGGCATGGCCGGTCCGTCGGTCCTGATGGCCGCGAGCACGCGCCTGGTGCCACCTGAAAAACGGGGTCTGGCCACCGGCATCGTCAATGCCGGCGGCTCCTTCGGCCAGTTCGCCATGGCGCCCATCGCCATTGGCCTGACGGCCGCTGTGGGCTGGGCCAGCGCGATGCAATGGCTTGGCGTGCTGGTGCTGCTGGCGCTGCCGGCGGTGTGGACGCTCAAGGGCAACTCGAAAGCCCTGGCGGCGCAGGCCGCAGCGGCATCGGGCACCAAGGCACTCAGCGCCCGCCAGGCGATCGGCCAGGCGCTGGCCACGCCCAGCTACCTCTATCTCAGCCTGGGTTTTCTGGTGTGCGGTTTTCACGTCGCCTTCCTGGCCACGCACCTGCCGGGCGTGGTGGCGGCCTGCGGCCTGCCGCCCGAGGTGGGCGGCTGGGCGCTCGCGATGATCGGCCTGTTCAATATCGTCGGCAGCCTGGCGATGGGTTGGGCTGTCGGCCGCTGGCGCATGAAGTCGCTGCTGGCCCTGCTGTACACCACGCGTGGTCTGGCCGTGCTGGCCTTCCTGCTGGCGCCCAAAACGCCGGCCGTCATGCTGGTCTTTGCGGCCGTCATGGGGGTGACTTTTCTCTCGACGGTTCCGCCAACGGCAGGGTTGGTCGCCAAGATGTTTGGCACCTCCAACATGGCCATGCTGTTTGGCGTGGTGATGCTGGCGCACCAGGTCGGCGGGTTTCTCGGCGCCTATCTCGGCGGTTATGTGTTTCAGGTGACCGGCAGCTACGACTGGGTCTGGTACATCGACATTGTGCTGGCCGCTGGCGCTGCGCTGGTGAACCTGCCGATCCGCGAAGCCGGTCTGCCGCGCCGCGCCGTGCCTGCGGCAGCCTGACCACCGCGCTCTCAACCCATCAGGCCATGACGTTTTGACGCCATGACGCAATCAGGAATAGGAATAGGAATAGACCCCATGACAAACGCCTCTTCTTCAGCCGTGCTCTACCTTGAAGACCTCCAGGTGGGCGACAAATACACCAGTGCCGAGCACGCCATGGACGAGGCGCAGATCAAGGCTTTTGCCACGCAGTTCGATCCGCAGTCCTTTCATCTCGATGAGGAGGCGGCGAAGGCCACGCTGTTTGGCGGGCTGGCCGCCAGCGGCTGGCATACCGCTGCCGTGACCATGCGTTTGCTGGTGACCGGCGGCTTGCCGATTGCCGGCGGCATCGTGGGTGCCGGCGTCGAACTTAGCTGGCCCCGGCCCACACGCGCCACGGACGTCCTGCGGGTCGAGAGCGAGATCACCGGCATTGTGCCGTCGCGTTCCAGGCCCGACCGCGGCATGGCCACGGTGCGCTGTGAGACACGCAACCAGCGTGGCGAGGTGCTGCAAATCTCTGTCAACAAGGTGGTCGTGCCCCGCCGGTCGAGCTGATTCGTGGTTTTTTCGTGGTTTGCTAATGGTTTGAAGCGGGAACGGCATGACAGGCAACACGGCAGGCATTGACCAGCGTACGCGCCTCCTGCTGGAAGCGCCGATTGGCCCCACGCTGCTGCGCCTTGCCGCGCCCAATGTGCTGGTGATGGTCGCGCAGGCTGCGGTGGGCCTGATCGAAACCTGGTTTGTTGGAAAACTGGGCACCGATGCGCTGGCCGGCATGGCTCTGGTGTTTCCCCTCGTGATGCTGATGCAGATGACCTCGGCCGGTGCGATGGGCGGGGGCATCGCCTCGTCGGTGGCGCGGGCGCTGGGCGCCAACAGGCGCGATGATGCCAATGCGCTGGTATTGCACGCCGTGGTGATCGCGCTGGGTTTTGGCCTGGCCTTCAGCCTGTGCCTGTTGCTGGGCGGCCGCTGGCTGTATGTGCAGATGGGCGGCAGCGGCGCTTCGCTGCAGGCGGCGCTGACCTATTCAAACTGGGTGTTCACCGGCGCGGTGCTGGTATGGCTGTTCAACTCGCTGGCGGCGGTCATACGCGGTACCGGCAACATGGCCGTGCCCGCCAACGTCACGGTCGCGGGCGTTCTGGCGCTGGTGCCGCTGTCGCCCTTGCTGATTTTTGGCTGGGGTCCGGTTCCGGCGCTGGGCATTGCGGGGGGCGCGATTGCGCTGTTGCTGTATTACCTCGCCGGCAGCATCGCGCTGCTTGTGTACCTGGGGTCGAGCCGCAGCCTGCTCAAACCTTTTTTCCAAAACGTCCAGTTGCGCTGGCCCCTTTTCCGGGACATTTTGCGCATTGGCCTGATTGGTTCCGTTTCCACCGCCGCGACCAATCTGTCGATTGCGGTCGCGACATCTCTGGCAGGCGGCTTTGGGTCTGCAGCCATTGCCGGCTACGGAACGGCGTCACGCCTGGAGTATTTGCTGGTACCCCTGGTTTTTGGCCTGGGTGCGCCGCTGGTCGCGATGGTGGGCACCTGCATGGGGGCGGGCCAGCATGAACGCGCATTGCGGGCGGCCTGGACAGGCGCGGCCATTGCCTTTGCGCTGACCGAATCGATTGGTCTGGCTGCGGCTGCATTTCCGCGGGCCTGGCTTTCGCTGTTCGGCAACGACCCGGCCATGCTCGAGGCCGGAACGCTTTACCTGCGCGCGGTCGGGCCGCTCTATGGATTTTTCGGCCTCGGCCTCGTGCTATATTTCGCCTCGCAGGGGGCGGCCCGCCTGCTCTGGCCCGTGATGGGAAACCTGGCGCGTCTGGTGGTCGCCGCCCTTGGCGGCTGGCTGGCCATCCGCTGGGGCAGCGGCCTGGTTCAGGTGTTTGTTGCACAGGGCGCAGCGCTGGTGGTTTATGGCGTGGTGATTGCCGCTGCCATTGCCGGCGGGGCCTGGTTCGGCCGGCTCGGCTGGCCGTGCAGCACGGCAACGCTGCTGCGCCGTCTCCAGTCCGGGTGAGCCTGCGGGCGTGAGAGGGTAGGGGTGGTCAGGCCATAGGGCTGTCCCTGTCACGCCAGCCCGCTTCGGTGTGCCAGAATCGTCTCAATCTGCTTATTTCGGCTGCTTAATTCGGCTGCTTATTCCGGCGACGCCTCCTATGCTCATCAATTGCGTGGTCTACCAGAACGGCACCAAACTGGCTGACATTCCCGTCAGCGAGATCAGCGAATATCTTTCGCACCCCGATGCCTTTGTATGGGTGGCGCTGCAGGACGCCACGCCGGAAGAACTCGAGGAAATGCAGCATGAATTCGGACTGCATGAGCTGGCGGTTGAAGATTCGCGGCATGGCCATCAGCGGCCCAAAATCGAGGAGTATGGCGCTTCGCTGTTTTCCGTGCTGCAACTGGTCGAGCCGGTGCCGGACCATCCCGGCGAACTCAACATCGGCGAGGTCGATGTGTTCACCGGGAGCAACTATGTGCTCTCGGTGCGCAACCGCAGCCAGAAGGGCTTCCTGGGTGTACGCGCTCGCTGCGAGGGGGAGCCCGAACTGCTGCGGCATGGCTCCGGCTTTGTGCTGTATGCACTGATGGATGCAGTGGTGGACCGCTACTTTCCCATCATCGACCAACTCGAGACCGAGCTGGAAATCATCGAACGGGACATCTTTTTAAAAGACTCGGCCCGCTCCAACATCGAGCGGCTGTATGAGCTCAAGGGCCGGGTGATGGTGCTCAAGCATGCGGTGGCGCCGCTGCTGGAAGGCGCAAGCAAGCTGCATGGTGGCCGGGTGCCGCATATCTGCGCCGGCGTGCAGGAGTATTTTCGCGATGTGGGTGACCACCTGACGCGCATCAATGCATTGATTGACAACATGCGGGACACCATTGGCACGGCTATCCAGGTCAACCTGGCGATGGTCACGATTGAAGAGAGTGAAGTCACCAAACGCCTGGCGGCCTGGGCCAGTATTTTTGCGGTGTGCACCGCGTTTGCGGGCATCTGGGGCATGAACTTTGAAAACATGCCCGAACTCAAGTGGCGCTACGGCTATCTGATGGCGCTGGGCATGATTGCCATTGCCTGCGCGCTGCTCTATCGGCGCTTCAAGCGCGCACGCTGGCTATAGCAGGGAGGAAGGGAAGGGGCCGGGCGGGCGGATGCCACGCGGGGCCTCACGGTAGTGCAGTGTTGCATGCTATCTGGAACATAAAACCGCGTCTTTTGCGTCATGGCGGCGTTGCAAATCCGCGCGATACCTCGGGTATCGCTGTGGTTTGCGCCTTGCCCTGACCCAAAATCCATCGCTTTTATTTGTCCCATCAAGCATGCAACACTGCACTAGCACGGTGGCTTGAAGGCTGCCCGGGCGGCCAGGGCCTTTTGCCGGCTGGCGCAGCCCTCCAGATGATCATTGACCAGACCCATGGCCTGCATGAAGGCATACAGCGTGGTCGGCCCCACAAAGGTCCAGCCGCGTTTCTTGAGGTCCTTTGACAGCGCGGTGGCGGCGGCTGAAACCGGCATGGCCCTGACGGCTTCCTGCGTGATGCGCTCGGGCCGGCTGGCCGCCTCGGGCTCCAGCCGCCAGACAAAGGCGCCCAGCGATCCGAATTCGCGGCGCAGTTCGATCACACGCCGGGCGTTGTTGATGGTCGAGGCAATCTTGCCGGCGTGCCGCACGATGCCGGCATCGCCCAGCAGGCGCTTGGCGTCACTCTCGCCAAATTCGGCCACCTGTTCCGCCTCGAAATTGGCAAAAGCGCTGCGAAAGGCCTCGCGCTTGTTCAGGATGGTCAGCCAGCTCAGGCCCGCCTGAAAACCCTCAAGGCAGATTTTTTCGAACAGCCGGCGCTCGTCCGCCACCGGGAAACCCCACTCGCTGTCGTGGTAGTGGCGATACAGCGGCGTGGACTGGCACCAGGCGCAGCGGACGGTGTGAATGTCATCCGTGAAAAGGCCGGCGGCCGCCCCGGGCGACGTCGTTTTATCAGCTGCGGTGGTGTCAGAGGTCATACGAAATTTTAGGCCCCCTGATGGCGCGGTTTTTTTAAAGGATTTCCGGCTCCGCATGCGGGCACGCCGACAGGGCTTGGCAACGCCACCAGGGACGCGAAGGCATGCGTTCATGTCTGGATCTGTGGGGTTGCAGTGCGGGGGCCGTTGAGCCCGTTTGACGAGGGGCATGACGACACCTAGAATGAAATTGAGAGGCGATCATCACTGGTTGCCAGACGTGACCGCCGTGGTGGATGCGATGCGGGTGATCAGCGCGAGCGCTTTATTCGGATCGGGAAGCCAGCTTACCCGCACCCGTCGCCGTGATGGTGCGTGATGGTGTTCAACGGCTGCAGACCGCGAAGGAAAAGCCATGAAAGACGTTGCACAAATCCTCAAGTCGAAGGCAGATCACAAGGTCTACACCGTCTCCCCGTCGGCGCCGGTACGGGATGCCGTCAAGCTGATGACGGAGAAGAACCTCGGTGCGCTCCTGGTGCTGGACGGCGAAGAGTTCGTGGGCGTCATCAGCGAACGCGATTGCACCCGGAAAATGCTCCTGGTGGACCGCTTGTCCAGGGAAACGCCGGTGCGCGACATCATGAGTTCACCGGTGCAGTACGTGGGCCCTGGCCATACCAACGAGGAATGCATGGCGCTGATGACAGACAAGCGCCTTCGCCACCTGCCCGTCATAGACAACGGCAAGCTCATCGGCCTGGTTTCCATCGGTGATCTGGTCAAGGACATCATCTCTGAGCAGAGTTTCATCATCCAGCAGCTCGAACACTACATTGCGGGCGTGAAAGGGTGACGGGTCATCCGGCGACGGGCGAGTAGTGCTTCGGGCCCCAGGACCTGCCTTTTCAGGACCGGGCAATCGGGATAGTGCGATGGGGCCGTCCGCATGAACAGGCCAATCCTTGAGTCGATCCTGACGTGTCCGCTGTGCGGCCATGCAAAACGGGAGACCATGCCAACCGATGCCTGCCAGTTTTTCCATGAATGCGAAAACTGCAAGGCGATGCTGAGGCCCAAGGCTGGCGACTGCTGCGTTTATTGCTCCTACGGCTCCGTCAAGTGCCCGCCACAGCAGGAGCAGTTCGGGTGCTGTGACTGAGGCCGCAACCCTCCCTGGTCAAGGTTCCGGGATGATGGACGTCTGTACATCTGTACGTCTATATATCTGGATCGTGGCTCGTCAGGGGCCGGCTCGCCCGGCGTTGCATGCAGCAGGGCGGCTCATTTGAGCCTGCAACGAAGCGGCACAGTCCCGCAGCGCAAAAGAAGGCGATGCCATGGCCAATCGCAGGAGGCCGGCGGCATAGGCCGGGTCGCTATGAAAGCGGGCCGCGTCAATCCACCAGCCGAGCCCAGCCATGAGCCACTTGAAATCGACCTCTGCCAGCAGCAATATTTGCTCGTCGGCGCGGTGTGCTTTATCGACCCGTTTGACTTGTTCTGCGTGAACTTGCATGGTGATGGATTCCTCGCATTTTGCGGATACCTCCATAACGGCGGAATCGGATCATGCGTGTACAGGACAAGCGCCATAACTCAAAAAAAATCAGGCAGAGTTGGCGTCTTTCCAGTCATTCCAGTCTTCCCAGATACGGACGGGTGCCGGTTCTCGCGCACTGCTGGAATCGGTCCGTTCAAAATGGAGCGTGCGCCTGTCGTCCGATGCCCTGCTTCCGGCCGGGCGGCACAGGAACGCAAACCTGCCGCGAGCGGTGCTTGTTCCTCAGACCGGAACTGTGTAATTCAGCGTCATCCGCCCGCCGTCAACCATCACGATTTCACCGGTGATGTAGCTGGCGGCATCGCTGGCCAGGTAGGCGACCGTGTCGGCAATTTCCGACGGTTCACCCAGGCGCTTCATCGGCGTGCGGCTCATGATGCGGGCTTTGGCCTCTTCGCTGGTCAGCACGGCTTTGGCGGCCAGGTCGGTGGCGATGGTGCCGGGGGCCACGGCATTGACGCGTATGCCTTTGTCCACCAGCGCCAGCGCCATCACACGCGTGAGCTGGTTGATGCCGCCCTTGCTGACGTTGTAACTGGCAATCGTGGGAATCGTGAGCACGCTGTTGACCGAGCTCATGTTGACGATGCTGCCCCGCGAGGCGGACCCGCCGACGCCTGGTCTTGCTTCGGTTTTGGCCATTTCGCGCGCCACGGCCTGGCCCACGAGAAATGAGCCTTTGAGGTTGATGCGCAGGACCGCGTCGAAGTCGGCTTCCGTGACTTCCAGAAAATCGGCGGCCCGGAAAATGCCGGCATTGTTTACCAGCACATCAATTCGGCCGTGCGCGGCGATGGTTTGCGCCACCAGTGCGTCGACCTGGGTCTTGTCGCCCACATCGCAGTGCACATACAGGCCGCCCACTTCACGGGCCAGCGCAGCGCCTCTGGCGTCGTCGATATCAGCAATGACCACCTCGGCCTGTTCGCGCGCAAAGCGCCGGATGCAGGCCTCGCCAATGCCCTGCGCGCCACCGGTGACGATACAGACGCGGCCGGCCAGCCCGAATGAAATGAGGGAGGATGGCCTGGGTGTTGGAGCGTTCATGCCCGGATGGTACCAGCGCAGGCTGCCATGAATTTCAGGGCATTTTCTGCCACGTCGGCGGCAGGCGTGCCGGGTTTGTATAGTGCGGACCCGATGCCAAAACCGTTGGCGCCCGCAGCGAGGTAAGGGCCCATGTTGTCGGGCGTGATGCCGCCCACCGGCAGCACCACGGTGCTGGCCGGCAACACCGCGCGCAGTGCCTTCACCACGGCGGGCGTGATCATTTCGGCGGGGAAAATCTTCAGGCCGCTGGCACCAGCCTCCAGCGCGCCAAACGCTTCGCTGGCCGTCATCACGCCAGGCAGGCAGACCATGCCCAGACGCGCGGCCTCACGCACGACCGCGGGGTTGAAGTTGGGCGAGACAATCAGCTGGCCGCCGGCCGCCTGCACATTGCGTACATCGTCAGGCGTGAGCACGGTCCCGGCGCCGACCAGCGCCTGGGGGTATGCGCTCGCCATGGCCGCAATGCTGTCCAGCGGCTGCGGCGAATTCAGGGGGATTTCAATCAGTGTCCAGCCGTTGGACACCAGGGCCTGGCCGACCGGCAGGGCCTCTGCAGGCTGCAGTCCGCGCAAGATGGCGACCAGCGGAACAGTCTGCAGGGCATTGGAAAATTTTTGATGGGCGTTCATGGTGATTGGTGTGGCTTTCAAGGGTGGGGCAGGGTGTCGGCAATGGCGCGCAGGCCACGCCAGGTGGCGCCGTCGCCGACGCGCTGGACCGTGACACCCAGCTGCGCAAGCGCCTGCTCATAACGGGCGGTCAGCGCTGGCGCGCCCATGACCACCACGGTATCGCCGCGTTGCAGGGTTTGGGACTTCAGTTCTTCGCCAATGACCAGCCCCGACAGGTAGCTGGGCAATGCGTCGGTGGCCATGCGCTTGAAGAGTGACAGGGTCCGCGTGCTGAACGCCGTGTGCAGCAGGCCCTCGCCGCGTAGCGCATGGGCAACGCCCTGCGCAAAAGCGCCCGCGTCTGGCGCAGTGTCCTTCTCTGGCAGCGTGCGCGCCAGGAGGGAATGCTGGCGCAGCAGGGCATAGAACTCGCCGGTCATCCAGGTCGAAAAACCGGTGACGCGGCGGTTGGCAACGGTGACCCATTTGCTGTGCGTGCCGGGCAATACCAGCCGGGCGTTGTCCAGCCCCAGCAGCTGCAGGGCGCCGAACACCTGCGTTTCTTCTCCGCGCATCACGTCAGGTACACCGCCGGCTTCAATGCACAAGCCGGGCACGATGGCGATGCGGCCCGGCTCCACCCACGCAAGCTGACCGGCAATGCTGTCGAAGCCCGCAGGGCAGGGACAGTAGGGCGCCTCCAGCCAGCCTTGCTGGCTGCCAGCCATGCCGGAGATCAGGCACAGCGTTTTCGGGTTCATCCATGCGCCAAAGCAGCTGTCAAACACCGCAGGAAACTCACCTGGCGCGACGGTCAGGATGCCGCGCGCAAAGGCGCGCTCTTCCAGCACCTGGCCGTCGGGCGCCAGCAGGGCACCGCGCAGCGAGGACGTGCCCCAGTCAACCGCCAGCAGGGAGCTCATGGCAAGGTCCTCGTGTGCGGGGGGAGCGACAGCGATGCGGCGCCGATCAGGCCGCACCGGTTTTCGGTGGCTCCCGTATGGATCGGGTTGACTTGGGAGATGGTGTCGCCATGTGCGACACCATCAAATTTCCTGGCTTGCATTGAACTTCCTGAAAAAGACAGCGGCCGGGGCGTCCTTCAGGCTTGTGATGGGGGCCGGGACGCGCCAGCTGCACCCATGGTAACTGCCAGCGCGGCGCCGACCGGTGCTTGCGGCGCAAGGCAATGCAGTGATTGCCTCGCGGGAAAAGTCAGTGATTATCCCTCGGGACAAAAGCGCCGCGCTTGCCCACCAGGAAGTCCAGGTCCACGCCCTCGTCGGCCTGCAGCACATGGTCAATGTAAAGTTTCCAGTAGCCAGACGTCAGCGGCGGCGCCGGTGCCTTCCAGTCGGCCATGCGTCTGGCGAGTTCTTCGTCGCTCACGTGCAGGTGCAGTCGGCGGTTGGGTACGTCGAGTTCAATGATGTCGCCGTTCTGGACCAGCGCCAGCGGGCCACCCGCCGCCGCTTCGGGCGCCGTGTGCAGCACGACGGTACCGTAAGCGGTGCCGCTCATGCGGGCATCGCTGATGCGCACCATGTCGGTAATGCCCTTGCGCAGTACTTTGGGCGGCAGCGGCATGTTGCCTACCTCGGCCATGCCGGGGTAGCCCTTGGGGCCGCAATTTTTCAGCACCATCACGCAGTTCTCGTCGATGTCGAGGTCCTCGTCATCGATGCGTGCGTGGAAGTCTTCAATGGTTTCAAACACCACAGCCCGGCCCTTGTGCACCATCAGTTCAGGCGTGGCGGCGCTGGGCTTGATGACGGCGCCGCGCGGCGAGAGGTTGCCGCGCAGCACGGCAATGCCCGCCTTGTCCTTGAATGGCGTGCTCAGCGGCATGATCACGTCAGTGTTGTAGTTCTCGGCGTCGGCGATGTTCTCGCCAATGGTTTTGCCGTTGGCCGTGATGACATCGGTGTGCAGGTGCTGCGCAATTTCCTTCATTACCACCGGCAGGCCACCGGCGTAACAGAAATCTTCCATCAGGTATTTGCCGGAAGGCTGCAGGTTGACGAGACAGGGCAGTTCGCTGGCCAGCCGGTCAAAGTCGTCGACCGTCAGCTTCACGCCAATGCGCCCGGCAATGGCAATCAGGTGAATCACGGCGTTGGTGGAGCCGCCAATGGCCGCCAGCGTCTTGATGGCGTTTTCAAACGCTTCGCGTGTCAGGATCTTGGAGAGCGTGAGGTCTTCGTGCACCATCTCGACCGCCCGCCGACCGGCCATGCGGGCCAGCACGTTGCGCCGGCCGTCCACCGCCGGGTAGGCGGCGTTGCCGGGCAGGCCTATGCCCAGCGCTTCGACCATGCTGGCCATGGTGGAGGCTGTGCCCATGGTCATGCAGTGGCCGTGGCTGCGGTGCATGCAACTTTCAGCCTCAAAGAAATCCTGCAGCTTGAGCGTGCCGGCGCGTACCTGCTCGCTCATGCTCCACACGCCGGTGCCGGAGCCGAGCTCCTGGCCGCGCCACTTGCCGCTGAGCATGGGGCCGCCGCTGACACCGACCGTGGGCAGGTCGACGCTGGAAGCGCCCATGACCAGGGCGGGGGTGGTCTTGTCGCAGCCCATCAGCAGCACCACGCCGTCAATCGGGTTGCCACGAATGCTTTCTTCCACGTCCATGCTGGCCAGGTTGCGGTAGAGCATGGCGGTCGGGCGCAGCAGGGTCTCGCCCAGCGACATCACCGGAAACTCCAGCGGAAAACCACCGGCCTCGTACACGCCGATCTTGACCTGCTCCGCAATGGTGCGGAAGTGGCTGTTGCAGGGGGTGAGTTCGCTGAAGGTGTTGCAGATGCCGATGACGGGGCGGCCGTCGAACTGGTCATGCGGCACGCCCTTGCCCTTGACCCAACTGCGGTAGGCAAAGCCGTCGCGGTCCTGCCGCCCAAACCATTGCTGGCTGCGTAATTCTTCGGGTTTCTTTTTGGGTGTCTGGTTACTCATGATGTGCTGCGTTTCCGTAAAAGTTTCCGTAAAGGATTCAGGGTTTGCATGGATGTCAATCGGGACTCAATCGTATGATGATAAGACCTAATGCCCCATTATGGCAATTCGTCAAGCCTGTTGAACTGAGGAGATTCCCTTGCCCAAACCCGAAATCCTGGCCGTCGCCAAGCTGCCGCCTTACCTGATTGAGCCCCTGCGCGAGTTTTTTGTCGTGCATGAACAAATCCATCAAACCGACCCGGCGGCATTTGCCGCTGCCGCCGGACGTATCCGCGCCATCGCCGGCAGCGGCGAGTCCAGGGTGCCGCGTTCGCTGATGGAGCAGTTGCCTGCGCTGGAAATGATTTCCATCATGGGCGTGGGTTACGACGGCGTGGATGTCGCTGCGGCGCTGGAGCGCAACATCCAGGTGACGCACACGCCCGGCGTGCTGAATGACGACGTGGCCGATCTGGCGATCGGCTTGATGCTGAGCGTGGCGCGCCGCATACCGCAAGCCGACCAGTATGTGCGCAGCGGCCGCTGGCCGGAGGGGCCGATGCCGCTGGCGCGCAAGGTATCCGGGGCGCGGCTGGGCATCGTGGGTCTGGGCCGCATTGGGCAGGCCATCGCCACCCGCGCAGAGGCCTTCGGCATGTCGGTGGCCTACACCGCCCGCAGCCGCAAGGCGGAACTGGCCTATGCCTATTACCCGAGCGCGCAGGCGCTGGCGGCCGAGGTTGATTTTCTGGTGCTGATCACGCCCGGCGGCGCTGGTACCCGCAAATTGATCAATGCCGGTGTACTCAAGGCGCTGGGCCCGCAGGGCTACCTGATCAATGTGGCGCGTGGCTCGGTGGTCGATGAAGCGGCGCTGGTGGAAGCGCTGCAGCAGGGCGTGATCGCCGGTGCCGGCCTGGATGTGTTCGAAAACGAGCCGAACGTGCCGCCCGCGCTGTGGGCCATGGACAACGTGGTGCTGGCGCCGCACATTGGCAGCGCCACGCGGCAGACACGCGGCGCCATGGCCGATCTGGCCGCGGCCAATCTGCGCGCCCATTTTGCCGGGGAAGCCCTGCTCACACCAGTACCCGAATGCCAGTAAAAGCCTCGGGTTTTCCATAGGTTTTCGGGCTTCTAATCATCATATGATAGCAACGAAACTCACTTCCAGCACATGATCAAAAACGTCCACGGCAACACGGTAGACCTGCTAGGCGAAGCCATTGTCGCGGGCCGCTATGCGGTCGGCCAGTCGATCCCGCCCGAGCCGGTGCTGTGCGAGCAGCTGGGTGTCAGCCGCACGGTGGTGCGCGAGTCCGTCAAGTCGCTGGTTGCCAAGGGTCTGATCCATACCGGCCCCAAAGTCGGCACGCATGTGCTGCCGTCCGACCAATGGAACTGGTTCGACCCTGACGTGATTGCGTGGCAGTCGCGCGCCGGCCTGTCACCCGAGTTCATCCGCGACCTGCAGGACCTGCGCCTGGTGGTGGAGCCGGCGGCCGTGAAGCTGGCGGCGACCCGTGCTACCGATGCCGACATTGCTGAAATCGAAGAGGCCTATGCCGGCATGCACCGCGCCGTGATGGGTGGCGGCGACTATGTGACCAGCGACCTGCGTTTTCACCAGGGGCTGTTGCGTGCCTCGCACAACCGCATGCTGGTGCAGATGAGCAAGGCGCTGGGCGCGCTGCTGCGCACCAGTTTCGAAATTTCCACGAGCAAGAAGGACGGTCCGCGCAGCTCGCTGCCCTTGCACCGTGCTGTGCTCGATGCCGTGGTGGCGCGCGATCCGGCCAAGGCCGAGCGCGCCGTGCTGGTGTTGATCGAAGGGGCGCACAAGGACATCGAGCAGGTGCTTGGTTCGCGCCGCCGCCTGCCACGCGTCCACCGACCCGCTTTGCCGCTGAAGGCGGCCTGATTCCCGCAAGCCTTTCCTCACCAACCAAAGAAGGAGACTGTCGATGAAGTTCAAACTACTTGCCACAGCGGCGTTCATGACCACGGCGCTTTTAGCCGGCGGCCATGCAGCAGCCCAGGAGAAACTCACCATCTGGTGGGTCAAAGGCTTCTACAAGGCCGAGGATGATGCCCTGTTTGCGGCCATCAAGAAGTATGAAGACAAGCACAAGGGTGTCAAGGTCGAGCTCTCGCAATACCCGATCCAGGACATGATTCCGAAGACCGTGGCGGCGCTCGATTCCGGCAACCCGCCCGACGTGGCCTACGCCGACGTCTACGATTTCCAGGTCACGGGCAAGTGGGCCTTCGACGGCAAGCTTGAAGACATCAGCAGCGTGATCAGCCCGATCCGTGCGCGCTTTGCGCCCAATACGGTCGAAACCGCCTTCCTGTACAACGACGTTGCCAAGACGCGGGCCTATTACGCCTTCCCGATCAAGCAGCAGACCATGCACATCCAGTACTGGGGTGACATGCTGGCCGAGGCCGGGTTCAAGGAGTCGGACATCCCGACAGCCTGGAAGGACTACTGGTCCTTCTGGTGCGACAAGGTGCAGCCTGCCTATCGCCAAAAAACCGGCAACCGCACCTTCGGCATTGGCCAGCCGCTGGGCGTGGACTCCAGCGACTCGTTCTACTCCTTCCTGACCTTCATGGATGCCCATAACGTGAGCCTGGTCAGTGACAGCGGCAAACTGCTGGTCGACGATCCCAAGGTGCGCGCCGGGCTGATCGCGGCGCTGACCGACTACACCCAGCCGTATACCAAGGGTTGCACCCCGCCGTCTTCCACCAGCTGGAAAGACCCGGACAACAACGTCGCGTTTCACAACAAGACCACCATCCTGACCCACAACGCCACGATCTCCATCGCCGCGAAGTGGCTTGATGACATGAATAACGCGGCACTCAAGCCCGAGGACCGCGAAGTTGCCAAGAAGAACTACACCGAGCGCATCCGCACCGCCGGCTTCCCGAACAAGCCTGACGGCAGCAAGATGGTCTATCGTGCCGCGATCAAGACCGGCGTGGTGTTCAACCAGGCCAAGAACAAGGCCCGCGCCAAGGAGTTTGTGGCCTTCCTGCTGCAGGAGGAAAACCTCACGCCGTACGTCGAGGGCTCGTTGGGCCGCTGGTTCCCGGTGATGAAGACGGCGCAGCAGCGTCCGTTCTGGAAAGCCGATCCGCACCGCACCGCCGTGTACAACCAGTTCACGGCCGGCACGGTGAATTTCGAGTTCACCAAGAACTACAAGTTCACCGTTCTCAACAACGAGAACGTCTGGGCCAAGGCGGCGAACCGGGTTCTCAACGAGAAAGTGCCGGTTGACAAGGCGGTCGACGAAATGATCGCCCGCATCAAGACCGTCGCGAACTAAGAGCCAAGTCTGTCCATTAAAGAAAGTCGCGCAACCGTTCCCCTTGCGGGAGCGGTTGCGCGAGGAGCGATGCCATGAGCACTATCACTGTAGACCAGGTGAGCCCGTCAGCGGGGTCTGCCAGCAAGGGCATGACGTCGTGGGAACGGTGGGGAATGATCCTGGTCATTCCGTATCTGCTGATTTTTCTGGTGTTTGTGATTTACCCGGTAGGCTACGGTTTGTGGCTGGCGCGGGAACCGCAAACCTATGTACGGCTTTTTGCCGATCCGATTTTTTTCCGCACGGTGGTCAACAGCGTCGTGTTCATCGTCGTCTCGGTCAACCTGAAGATGATCGTCGCGCTGTTTCTCTCGGGTTTCTTCCTGAACACGCGCTGGTGGGTCAAGTGGCTGTCGCTGGTGTTCATCCTGCCCTGGGCCGTACCCTCGATTCCGACCATTCTGTCGATGCGCTTCATGCTCAATCCCGAGTGGGGCGTGATCAACACCCTGATCTTCAAGCTGACCGGCATCGACGGCCCGAACTGGCTCAATGACCCGACGCTGGCGCTGTCGTTTTCCATGCTGGCCCACATCTGGAAATCGCTGCCCTTCTGGACCCTGATCCTGCTGGCCGGCCGCATGGCGATTCCGGCCGAACAATACGAAGCGGCGTCGGTGGATGGCGCTTCGCGCTGGCAGAAGTTCCGCTTCATCACCTGGCCGTCCATGCGTTCGCTGTACCTGACGTCCACCATTTTGTCGATGATCTGGACGCTGGGCGATTTCAACAGTGTGTACCTGCTCACGGGCGGCGGGCCGGCTGACCTGACCCACGTTCTGGCCACGCTGGGCATCCGCTATCTGCGGCTGGACCAGGTCGACCTGTCGCTGGCTTCCATCGTCGTGGCGCTGCCGCTGGTGCTCCCGCTGGTCTATTTCATGATGAAACGGCTCTCGAAATGAACCCCCACGCTTGTCGCTGCGCGTACTGCGCTGCCCCCCGAGGGGGCCGTTTTTTCCTTGGGGCGGCCCTGCGGAAAAATGTCAACCGCCGCGCTTACTACGCTGCCTCCGAGGGCGTATTCGCTCTCCTGGACGCAGCTCATCGGAGCTCCAAATGAAACGCATCACCCTCAAGGCGGTCGCCAACGAAGCCCGGCTGCTGCTGGTCGGCATTCCCTTGCTCCTGTGGACCATCACTCCGATCTACCACATGGTGCTGTTCGCCATCTCGCCGCGCGACCAGGCGACCTCGGGCCGACTTTGGCCGAAAAACCCGACGCTGGACAACTTCTCTTTTGTTTTTCACCAGAAGCACTTCTACCTCGACCACTTCTGGGTGCAGATGGGCAACTCGCTGGTGATTGCGCTGTCGGTCGGTTTCCTGACGCTGGCCGTGTCTACGGCGGCAGCGTTTGCGATCAGCCGGCTCAGGGTTCCCGGCGGCCGCACGGTCATGAACATGGCCTTGTTCACCTACTTCATTCCGGCGGCGTTCCTGGCCGTGCCCATGTACAAGACCATGGGCAACTATGGCTTGCTCAACAGCCAGTGGGCGCTGATCCTGGCGATGGTGACGATCGCCTCGCCGTATTGCATCTGGGTGCTCAAGCAGGCCTCCGACAAGCTGCCGTACGAACTCGACGAGGCGGCCAAGATGGACGGCGCCACGGCGCTGCAGCTTTTCCGCCTGGTCTACCTGCCGCTGATGGTGCCATCGCTCGTTGCCGTGGGTACGTACGCGTTGCTGCTGGCCTGGAACGAGTACCTGTATGCGTTCCTGCTGCTGTCCAACGACACCAGTGTCACCCTGGCCGTGGCGCTCGGCAACTTCCTGTCGGCCGACGATTCGCCGTGGGAACTGCTGATGACGACAGGCCTGATCTACGCGCTGCCGCCGGCGGCAATCTATTACACATTCAAGCGCTACATGGTGTCGGGCCTCACGGCCGGCGCTGTCAAGAGCTGAGCAAGAAAGGGCAGCCACATGGCATCCGTATCGTTCCAGAAAATTGAAAAGAATTTCGGCAAGGTCAAGATCATCCACGGCATCAGCTTCGACATTGCCGATGGCGAGTTCGTCGTGCTGGTGGGCCCCTCGGGCTGCGGCAAGTCGACCTTGCTGCGCATGCTGGCCGGGCTGGAGGAAATCAGCGGCGGCAAGATTGCCATCGACGGCAAGATGGTCAACGACCTCGACTCCAAGGACCGCGACATCGCGATGGTGTTCCAGAGCTACGCGCTGTATCCGCACATGACGGTGCGCGACAACATGGCTTTCAGCCTGAAGCTGCGCAAGGCTGAAGCCGACCTGACGAACAAGCGCGTTGGTGATGCGGCGCGCATTCTGAACCTTGACCCCTTGCTGGATCGCTTTCCCCGTGAACTCTCGGGCGGTCAGCGCCAGCGGGTCGCGATGGGCCGGGCCATCGTGCGCGACCCCAAGGTCTTCCTGTTTGACGAGCCGCTGTCCAATCTGGATGCCAAGCTGCGCGTGGCCATGCGCGCTGAAATCAAGGCGCTGCACCAGCGGCTCAAGACCACGACGGTCTACGTCACGCACGACCAGATCGAAGCCATGACCATGGCCGACCGCATTGTCGTCATGCATGACGGCATCATCGAGCAGATAGGCACGCCGCTGGAACTGTTCGACCGGCCCACCAACCTGTTTGTTGCGCAGTTCATCGGTTCGCCGGCGATGAACGTGCTCAAGGGTGTATTGCGTCAGGGCGAGGGCGGCGGCTGGGTCGAGGCCCAGGGCAGCCGCTGGCCGGTAGGCACGCTCCAGCAGGGCCGCGACGGGCAGGCGGTGCACTATGGCATCCGGCCGGGCGACCTGAAGATTTCAACCACGGGCCAGGGCATCGCGGCCAAGGTCATCGTGGTGGAGCCAACCGGCGCAGAGACCGAGCTGCTGCTGCAAGTGGGCGATGAACAGCTGATCGTCGTGATGCATGGGCGTACCAATGTCCAGCCGGACGAGCTTGTCATGCTGGAGATCGCAGCCAACAAGGCCCACGTGTTCGATGCTGCCAGCGGCAACCGGGTTGACTGAAGAGAGCGGAGAGCGCACTTTCGTTTCGCATGTGATGGAGCCCGATATTTTTGTCGTGATGGGCGTCAGCGGCTGCGGCAAGAGCACTGTTGCATTCCAGCTCGCCACCCGCCTCGGACTGGAGTTTATCGAGGGCGATGAACTCCACTCGGCCGAGAACGTGGCGCGCATGGCCGCCGGCGTGCCGTTGACCGATGCGGACCGCGAGGGCTGGCTCGGGGTGCTGGCCAGTCGTATCCGCGAGGCGCGCCTCGCGGGGCGCGGCCTGGTGCTTTCCTGTTCGGCCCTGAAACGCTCGTACCGCGATGTGCTGCGCCAGGGCTCGCCCACCGTGCGTTTTGTATACCTGCACGGCGAACGGGCCCTGCTGGCCGAACGAATGGCGCAGCGCGCTGGTCACTACATGCCGGCCACCTTGCTGGACAGCCAGTTGGCGACACTCGAGGCGCCCGACGCCAGCGAGAACGCACTGGCCTTCAACATCACGACACCCCCCGATGTCATTGCCGCTGCCGTGGCGATGACGGTTTCCCACCGCACTGAATGAGCATTTTCATGAGCACTCCCACGAGCACTCCCATGAGTACTTCGAATCCCTTCCGGCTGGACGGCCGGCTCGCGCTGATCACCGGGTCTTCCGCCGGCATCGGTTTCGCGCTGGCGCGCGCGCTTGGGCAGGCCGGCGCCACCCTGGTCATCAATGGCCGGGACGCCGGCAGGCTGGAACAGGCGGCAGGCGTGTTGCGCGGCGAAGGGCTGCAGGTCCACACGCGGATGTTTGATGTCACGCAGGCCGAGGCCGTAGAGGCCGCGGTGCAGGATATCGAGAGCACCCTCGGTGCCATCGAGATTCTCGTGAACAACGCGGGAATGCAGCGCCGCATGGCCCTGCACGAATTTTCCACCGAGCAGTGGCATGAGCTGATGCGCACCAACGTCGACAGCGTGTTCTTCATGGGCCGGGCCGTGGCACGCAAAATGATAGAGCGCCGCCGCGGCAGGATCATCAACGTCTGCTCGGTGCAAAGCGAGCTGGGCCGGCCCAACATCGCACCCTATACGGCGAGCAAGGGTGCGGTCAAGATGCTCACCAAAGGCATGGCGATTGACTGGGGCCCGCATGGCATCAATGTCAACGGCCTCGGGCCTGGCTATTTCAGGACAGAACTCAACGAGAAGCTGGTGGCCGACGAGCAGTTCAACGCCTGGCTGATCGGACGCACGCCCAGCCGGCGCTGGGGCAACGTCGAAGACCTGGGCGGCGCGGCAGTGTTCCTCGCCAGCGATGCAGCGAGCTTCGTCAACGGCCACATCCTGTACGTCGACGGCGGCGTGACCGCCACCCTCTGACTCTTTAACTTTTTGATTTTTTTGACCGACTTTGCTATTTGAGGAGAAATTCATGCGCGCACTTGTTTGCCACGCTCCGCTGGATCTGCGCTTTGACACCTTCGTGTCCGACCAGCCGGGCCCGACCGAGCTCGGCGTGCGCATTGCCTACGGCGGCATCTGCGGCTCGGACCTGCACTACTTCCAGCACGGCGGCTTTGGCACCGTGCGCATCAGGGAGCCCATGGTGCTGGGGCACGAGGTGTCGGGGGTGATCGAGTCGGTGGGCAGCGCCGTCACACAATTCCGGGTTGGCCAGCGCATTGCGGTGTCACCCTCGCGGCCCTGCGGCACCTGCCACTACTGCAACCTGGGTTTGCAGAACCACTGCATGGAAATGCGCTTTTACGGCAGTGCCATGCGCTTCCCCCATGTGCAAGGCGCGTTCCGCGAGCATCTGGTGATCGATGCCAGCCAGGCCCACCTGGTCGCCGATGACCTGCCGCTGGCCGAGGCGGCGCTGGCCGAGCCCCTGTCGGTCGGCCTGCATGCCATCACGCGCGCTGGCTCGGTATTCGGCAAGCGCGTGCTCGTCACGGGCTGCGGTCCGATCGGGTTGCTGTTGATCGCCGGCCTGCGGCGTGCCGGCGCGGCGCACATCATTGCAGCCGACATTGCCGACGTGCCGCTGGCCTGCGCCGCAACGCTGGGTGCGGACGAAACCATCAATCTCGCCCGCCAGCCTGGCGGCCTGGCGCCTTATGCGCTCAACAAGGGCATGATCGAGGTGATGTTCGAAGCATCCGGCAGCGACAAGGCCTTGCGCGGCGGGTTGGACGTGATGGCGCCGCGCGGTGTGGTCGTGATCGTGGGGCTGGGCGGTGATATCAGCGTGCCGATGAACCTGCTGGTGGCCAAGGAACTGGATGTGCGCGGCACCTTCCGTTTTCATCAGGAGTTTGCGGTCGCGGTGCGCTTTCTCAATCAGCGCCTCATCGACGGTCGGCCGGTGATCACGCACACCCTGAAGTTCGACCAGGCGGCGGATGCCTTCAAGCTGGCGGGCGACAAGGGCCGGGCGCTGAAAGTGCTCATCGACTTCAATGCGCCTGCGGCGGCATGACAATGTGCGCAACCCCGACCTTGATGGCTATCCCAAGACGACACCGGAGATTTCATTGACCACCTTCACCAAAGTCATCCTTTACACCGACACTGACGGCCGCGCAAAATTCCGCGAGGAGGCGATCGCATTGACGGAAGGCTCGCCGCAAGCGCTGCTGTCGCCGGTGCTTCCGTCCACAGGCTACCAGCTACGCCACAGCCCGGTGGGATTTCGCAGCCAGTTTCATTGCACGGGGACGCCGCAGTGGGTCGTCATTCTCGGTGGCCAGATGGAGATTGGTCTGCAGGGCGGGGTGTCACGGGTGTTCAAACCCGGTGAGCATTTTTATTCGGCCGACCTGCTTCCGCCGGGCGCCACGTTTGATGCGGCAGTGCATGGCCACTGGAGCCGCCAGGTGGGGCCGGATCCGCTGGTGACCCTGTTCGTGCAGGGCTGAGGGCTGAGGGCGCTAGTGGACTGTAACGTTTAAAACGGAAGTATCATTGTGGCCATGGAGGTTGCGATGAAACTGACCAAAAGCGAACGCATGGAACTTCAACAGCAAGCTGCAGCGAGGAACGCCCGAGCCGATTCGGCGCGCCACGCCCGATTGATCCTGCTGCTGGCCGATGGGCTCACTTGGGCGGAGATTCGCACCAAGCTGGATTGCAGCGACAGCTACATCGATCGCTGGAGCAAGCGCTTTGAAAG
>NZ_JBFUJO010000035.1:0-34012 GCF_056401355.1 Polaromonas sp. P4_F4
CAACTCCGGACTCGTCAGAACGTTGAAGAATTCCACCGCCTGGGTCGATCTCGCCCGGCGTCCAATGCTGCTGCAACGTTGATGCAAGACGCTTTGGGCATTACGATCCATGGTGGCTGGCCTTTGGGAAGATGGTTTGGGTGCTTCGTAAACAACCATCCTATCGACCCTTTGGTCAGCCATCTCCCTTTGCTTTCAAGCACTTACGCACGTCGCCGAAGGCCAACCTGCCAAAGTAAGTGCCATTCCCCTTAAATAGACTATTAAACAGACCATCAAACAGCGAACAGCGTCATGCCAGCCTGGGCCAGCCACGCCGAGATGCCCCCTGAACCGTGCACAATCGTGAACATGAGCAACCCCACTCTCGACCTGGCCGACCTCCGCAAAAGCTACGAACGCGCGGAACTCAATGAAGACGCATCGCACGCCGACCCCTTGAAGCAATTCGACCAGTGGCTGAACGAGGCCATTGCGGCGCAGGTGCCGGAGCCCAATGCGATGACACTGGCCACCGTGGACAGCAGCCTGCGACCCTCCACCCGTGTGGTGCTGGTCAAGGGCTATGACGCGCGCGGCATTGTCTGGTTTACCAATTACAAGAGCCGCAAGGGCATCGAGCTGGCCGGTAATCCTTATGCGGCCTTGCAGTTTCACTGGGTCGAACTCGAACGTGTCGTGCGCATTGAAGGCGTGGTCGAGAAAGTCTCCGAGGAAGAAAGCGACGCCTACTTCAACAGCCGCCCGCTGGATTCGCGTATTGGCGCCTGGGCCAGTCCGCAAAGCGAAGTCATTGCCAGCCGCAGTGTGCTGGTGACCAATGCAGCCAAATATGGCGCCAAATTCCTGCTGCAGCCTCCGCGCCCGCCGCACTGGGGCGGCTACCGCCTCCAGCCCGACAACTGGCAGTTCTGGCAGGGCCGCAAAAGCCGTCTGCATGACCGCCTGCGCTACACGCTGCAAGCCGATTCAAGCTGGCTGCGCGAGCGCTTGGCACCCTGAGAATCCGCTACGTCACGAAGTCGCCCAGCCGCTCAATGGCCTGGTGCGCCACCGCCGCGAGCTGTTCGGGGCTCACCCGCTCCGGTGCAATTTCAGCCAGCGGCACCAGCACAAAAGCCCGCGGCAGCATGCGCGGATGCGGCACCGTCAATTGCGCCGAAGCGATGCTGGCGCTGCCGTAGAGCAGCAGGTCCAGGTCCAGCGTGCGCGGGGCGTTCCGGTAGGGTCTTTCGCGGCCGGCCTCCTGCTCGATCCGCTGCAGCTGTTCCAGCAACGCCGGTGCGGCCAGGCCTGTCTCCAGTTCGACCACCGCATTGAGGTAGTCGCCGCCGGGCGCGATGGCCTCGCCCGAATCGGTGTCCAGCGGTGCAGTTTTGTAGAGGCCGGACATCCGGCGGACCTGCGTGAGCGGCAGGCGGTCCAGGGCGCTTGCCGCCTGCCTCAGCGCTGCCGCTGCGTCACCGAGGTTGGCTCCCAGAGCGATGTAGGCCTGAACGACGCGCTCAACACTCACGGCTCACACCCCAAGGTTCAAGGGTTGGTGGCAACACCTGGCGAGGGCTGGTCGCTGCCGCCAGCACCGCCTTCTGCACTGCCGGGATCGGCCGCATTGGCGCGATTCGCCGGTTTGCGACGCCGGCGGCGTTTTCGGGCCGGCGCCGTGTCGCCCTGTTCTGACGAGGTTTCGGGTTGATCGGCGTCCGTGCGGACACTGGATGGGCTGGCGACTGAACCGTCCGCCTCCGCGTCCTGGCGCTTCACGCGCGTGCGCGGATGCTGCGGCTTTTGCAGTTGCTCCTGGCGTGCCTCTTCAATCATGGCGTGGCGTTCATCGTCATACGCGGTGCTGAATTTTTCCCACCACTCGGCCAGCGCCATGTCGACTTCACCGGTCTGCGCGCGCAGGCGCAAAAAGTCAAAACCCGCGCGAAAGCGTGGCTGCTCCAGCAGCGAATACGGCGAGCTGCCAACACGCTTTTCAAACCGCGGCTGCATGGTCCATATTTCCCGCATGTCGGTGCCCAGCTTGCCGCGGCCCGAGACGTCGCCAATCTTGGCGTTGAACGCGTCATCAATCGCATCCTGCAATGCCGGCATCAGGTGTTCGCCCCGCTTGCGGCGCCGCGCCCAGCCGTCGCGCACATCGGACCACAGGATGCACGACAGCAAAAAGCTGGGCGCCACCGGTTTGCCTTCACCCACGCGGCGGTCGGTATCTTTCAGCGCCAGGTTCAGGAAAGGCTCATGGGCAGCATCGACCACCACATCCAGCAGCGGGTAGATGCTGGTACCCAGGCCCAGGGTCTTGAGCTGCTCGATGCTGGCCAGCGAATGGCCTGTCTGCAGCAGCTTGAGCATTTCGTCGAACAGGCGCGACTGCGGCACATCGGCCAGCAGGCCGCTCATCTCGCGCAAGGGCGCTGAGGTCTTGTCTTCAAACTTGAATCCCAGCGCACTGAGTTTGGCGCCAAAGCGGACCGCGCGAATGATGCGCACCGGGTCTTCGCGGTAGCGCACGACCGGGTTGCCGATCATGCGGATGATCTTTTTCTTCGCGTCGCGGATGCCGTTGTGATAATCGACCACGATCTGGGTTTCAGGGTCGTAGTACATGGCGTTGATGGTGAAGTCGCGCCGCGCAGCGTCTTCTTCCAGCGGGCCCCAGACGTTGTCGCGCAGCACGCGGCCCGAGCTGTCGACAGCATGCTTCATGCCGGCCAGCTCGCTCTTGCTGGTTCGCTCGTTGCCGCCCACCTGCTCCGCCAGGCTGCTGTCCAGGTGCGCGCGGAAGGTCGAGACCTCGATGACCTCATGCTCACGGCCACGACCGTAAATCACGTGAACGATGCGAAAGCGCCGGCCGATGATGAAGGCGCGTCGAAACAGGCTCTTGACCTGCTCGGGTGTGGCGTCGGTAGCCACATCAAAGTCCTTGGGCCGCAGGCCGACTAGCAGGTCGCGCACGGCGCCGCCCACCACATAGGCTTCAAATCCCGCGTGTTTCAAGGTGCGCACGACATCCATGGCACGGTCGTCGACCAGCTTGGGGTCGATGCCGTGTTCTTTGGGGCCGACGTCCTGGCGCTTGCCGAAAGGTAATTTTTTGATCCGCCTGCTTTCGGAAGCAGTGGTCTCGGTGCTGCCGGATTTGCCAAACAGCTTGTCGATGAATTTTTTGATCATGAAAACAGAATTTTTCGGGCTAGCCCGTCGTTGCGGGGCGGCTGGCGCCGCCCTGGTCAATTAGAACAGGTCAAGTATGCGCCATCCGCGCTCGGTGGCGATGGCGCGCAGGCGTTCATCCGGATTGGTGGCCACCGGGCAGCTCACCTTCTCCAGGAGCGCCAGGTCGTTGAGGGAGTCGGTGTAAAAGCAGGTTTGCACATCGTGCCAGCCCAGCTGGCGGGTGGCCAGCCACTGCTCCACGCGGGCAACCTTGCCTTCCCGGAAGGACGGCGTGCCCCTGATTTCACCGGTCAGCTGGCCCTGGGCGTCACGCGCCAGCTCCACGGCGATCAGCTCTTTCACACCAAAAGCCTCGGCAATTGGACGGGTCACGAACTCGTTGGTGGCCGTGACGATCACCAGCTCGTCGCCGGCATCGCGGTGCTGTTGAACCAGCGCCAGGGCCTGCGGGGTAATGAGTTTTTGCACCACTTCCTGCATAAAGCGGGCATGGGCAGCCATCGATTTGGCTGCGCCCTGCTCGCGGATGGCCCGCGTGGCAAAGCGCACATAGTCGTGGATGTCGAGCGTGCCGGCGCGGTATTGCGCAAAGAATTCGGCGTTGCGGCGCTTGAACTCGGTGGCCTCGCACCAGCCCTGCGCAATGGTGAACTCGCCCCATTCGTAATCCGAATCAATCGGGATCAGTGTGTGATCCAGGTCGAACAAAGCAATTTTTTGTGTCACGGTCATTGACTCTCCAGCATGGATTTGATCAGCGGGATCGTGATGGCCCGCTTGGTTTGCAGGGCGTAGCTGTCGAGCTGGTCCAGCAGTTGCATGAGGCTTCCGAGGTCGCGCGAAAACCGTGTCAGCATGAAGTCCATGGCGTCATCGCCCAGAAACACGCCGCGTGCATCGGCTTCGCGCCTGAGCACGGCACGGCGCTCCGCTTCGGTCAGGGCCTGCAGGGCAAACACGTGACCCCAGCCCAGGCGCGTGCGCAAGTCCTCACGCAAGGCCAGATCGGCGGGCGGCACCAGGCCGGCGGCCAGCACCCCACGCGGACGGCCATCGGCCGAATTGAGCGCATTGACAAACCAGTTGAATGCGACCTGCTGCTGCACCGCCGTGTAAAGATGGCAGTCGTCCAGAATCACGGCGGCCCAGGATTCGCTGAATTCCGGTGGCTCGAGCATGGACGCATCCATCCAGCCCACCGGGGCGCCCTGCTCCCGCAGCGCCTCGCTGACGGCCCTGAGCAAATGGGTCTTGCCGCTGGCCGGCTCGCCCCACAGGTAGGTCGGCACCGGTGAGCGCAGGGTGTTGCCAGCCCAAAGCTCCAGGTGCTTAAGCGCCGCCTCGTTCGGCCCGCCGAAGAAATTGGCAAACGAGGGGGCGGAGGCCAGCCCGATATCAAGCGCTATCTGTTTCATGCCTGCACACTGCCGGTTTCACGCCTGCTCATGGAAGCCCTCAGGTCGTGTAAAGCCTGCTGGCGATGTAGCTGGCCTTGAGGCGACGAATACCCACCAGCAACACGGCGCTTACCGGCAGTGCCACCAGCACGCCGACAAACCCGAACATCTGACCAAATGCCAGCAAGGCAAAGATAACCGCCAGCGGGTGCAGGCCAATGCGCTCCCCCACCAGCCGCGGCGTGAGATAAAGGCTTTCAATCACCTGCCCCAGCCCATACACCACCGCTACCATGACCAGAGCCTTGATGGAGGCGAATTCCAGCACGCCCGCCAGCACCGCCAGTATCAGCCCCACGCCGAAACCCAGATAGGGAATGAACATCGCCAGCCCGGTAAATACGCCGATGGGCACCGCCAGGTCCAGGCCAAACAGCGCCAGCCCGACGGCATAGAAAACGGCCATGATCAGCATGACCAGCAACTGGCCGCGCAGGTACTGGCCCAGCACTGAATCGGCCTCGCTGGTGAAGCTGTCGAAACCCTCGCGCAGGCGGGGAGGCACCAGCTCCAGCACATGGCCGACAAAATTATCCCAGTCCACCAGCAGGTAAAAAAGTGCCACCGGAATCAGCACGGCATTGCCCATGATGGCCAGCGCCACGCTGCCCCCGAGCTTGAGGGAGGACAGCAGCGAGCCGAAGGCGTCCTCGAAATTGGCATTGAGGTACTTGAGCACAAAGGCCTTGATGCTGGCCACGTCGAGCGACACCCGAAAGCCGAACTTCGCCAGCCAGGGCGCCAATTCGGTGTTGAGGCGGTCCGCCAGCAGCGGCACCTGTTCACGCAGCAGCGGCAATTCCTTGGCCATGATGGGCACGATGAGCAGAAACAGGCCGAACAGCACCACGATAAACAGAAACTCCACCAGCAGCACCGCTACCACGCGCGGCAGGCGGCCCTTGCCGAGGCTGTCCAGCCTGTTCACCAGCGGCGTCAGCGCATAGGCCAGCACCGCCGCCACCACAAAAGGCGTCAGCACCGGGCCCAGCAGCCACAGCGCGACAACGGCCAGCGCCGCAATCAGGCACCAGGCGGCGACGCTTTTTTGGGTGTGGGTGAATTGCATAAAGCCTTGCGGTGAGCTTGCCGAGGGAGGCTGGTAAGGTCCGCCAGGGGTCTGGCAGGACACTGGACACGCAGCCTTTAGAATCTAAGGCTGAATTCTATCGGGCTTGCAGGGCTGCTCCAGACTGCAGACCCCCGCCCACCCGACCGACCGCACCCCATCGCACCAGAGCCCCACCCCATGACCACCTCATCCTCTTCCCCCCTGAGCTACAAAGACGCCGGCGTTGACATTGACGCGGGCGACGCCCTGGTTGAACGCATCAAGCCGCTGGCCAAGAAAACCATGCGCGAAGGCGTGCTGGCCGGCATTGGCGGTTTTGGCGCGCTGTTTGAGGTGCCCAAGCGCTACAAGGAACCGGTGCTGGTAAGCGGCACTGACGGCGTGGGCACCAAGCTGCGCCTGGCCTTTGAATGGAACATGCACGACACCGTCGGCATCGACCTGGTGGCGATGAGCGTCAATGATGTGCTGGTACAGGGTGCCGAGCCGCTGTTCTTCCTGGATTACTTCGCCTGCGGCAAGCTCGATGTGGACACCGCCGCGGCGGTGGTCGGCGGCATTGCCAAAGGCTGCGAATTGAGCGGTTGCGCCCTGATTGGCGGCGAAACGGCTGAAATGCCCGGCATGTACCCCGAGGGCGAGTACGACCTGGCCGGTTTTGCGGTGGGCGCGGTGGAAAAGTCGAAGATCCTGACGGGCAAGGAAGTCCAGACCGGCGACGTGGTGCTGGGCCTGGCCAGCAGCGGCGTGCATTCCAACGGCTTCAGCCTGGTGCGCAAATGCATCGATCGCGCCGGCGCCGACTGCCCCGCCACGCTGGATGGCAAGCCCTTCAAGCAAGCCCTGATGGAGCCCACCCGGCTGTACGTCAAGAACGTACTGGCCGCGCTGGCGGCGCATCCGATCAAGGCGCTGGCCCACATCACCGGCGGTGGCCTGCTGGAAAACATTCCGCGCGTGCTGCCCGAGGGCACGGCGGCTCACCTCAAAAAAGGCAGCTGGCCGCAAACCGAGCTGTTTGCCTGGCTGCAAAAGACCGCCGGTATCGACGACTTTGAGATGAACCGCACCTTCAACAACGGCATCGGCATGGTGGTGGTGGTGGACGCCGCCAGCGCGCAGGCCACGGCCAAAACCCTGCGTGACGCCGGTGAACAGGTTTATGAGATTGGCGTGATCGCCCCCCGCGGCGAGGGCGCCGCCGTCATCGTCGGCTGATCCGGCCGCGATGGCTGACCGGCAAGCCCCTCCGGTAAACACCGTGGCTAACAACGCCAGCCGCTCGCAGCGTCTTCCGGCCGGCATCTGGGCACTGGGCTTTGTCAGCCTGCTCATGGACATTTCTTCCGAGATGATCCACAGCCTGCTGCCGGTCTTCATGGTCACGGTGCTGGGCACCAGCATGTGGGCCGTCGGCCTGATCGAGGGCTTTGCCGAAGCCACGGCGCTCATCGTCAAGGTGTTCTCGGGCGTGCTCAGCGACTACTGGGGAAAGCGCAAGCCGCTGGCGGTATTCGGCTACGGCCTGGGTGCGCTGTCAAAACCGCTCTTTGCGCTGGCCACAACCACTGGCATGGTGATGGCCGCCCGCCTGATTGACCGCGTCGGCAAAGGCCTGCGCGGCGCCCCGCGCGATGCGCTGGTGGCCGATCTGGCGCCGCCCAACCTGCGCGGCGCGGCTTTCGGGCTGCGCCAGGCGCTCGATACCGTGGGGGCCTTCCTCGGCCCCCTGATTGCGATGGGCCTGATGCTGCTCTGGGCCAATGATTTCCGGGCCATCTTCTGGGTGGCCATCATTCCCGGCTTTCTGGCCGTGGCCCTGCTGCTGTTCGGCGTGCGCGAGCCCGTGCGCGACCGGCAGGCGCCGCGGCTCAACCCGATCAGCAAAGACAACCTGAAGCGCCTGAGCGGACCGTACTGGCGGGTGGTTGCCATCGGCGCCGTGTTCACGCTGGCGCGCTTCAGCGAAGCGTTTTTACTGCTGCGGGCGCTGCAGGGTGGCCTGCCGGTCGCCTACACGCCGCTGGTACTGATCGGGATGAACATGGTCTATGCCCTGGGCGCCTACCCCTTCGGCAAGCTGTCGGACTCGGTGAGCCACACCACGCTGCTGGCCTGGGGGCTGGCGGTGCTGATTGGCGCCGATGCGCTGCTGGCCTACAGCAACCACTGGACCTGGGTCTGGGCGGGCATCGCGCTGTGGGGCCTGCACATGGCCATGACCCAGGGCTTGCTGGCCACCATGGTGACCAACGCCGCACCGCCCGACCTGCGCGGCACGGCGTTCGGGTTTTTCAACCTGGTGAGCGGCCTGGCGATGCTCCTGGCCAGCACGCTGGCGGGAGTGCTGTGGGACCAGCTAGGCGCACCGGTGACCTTTGCCGCCGGCGCGGTCTTCAGCCTGGTGGCGCTGGCCATGCTCTGGCGCTGGCATGGCACCCGTCTCTGGAGCACCTGACAGGGCACCCGACTGCGTCCGACCCTGAGGCGGTTACCGGTCAGTGTGCGATCAGTTTGGCCATTTCGGAACCTGGCCGGTGTTGGCGGGCAAAAGAGGCGCCGTGAAACCCTATCCCCGCCGGACGCCCAAAGTCAGTGTTTCCCCCGCAATTGGGCGACGCGCTCGCTCATCGCGTCAATGTCCAGTGCATCCTCGGCATGCGCCAGGTAGGTTTCCAGATCGGTCACCGCCTGGGTCACTTCCCCCTGGGCTGCCCAGGCCAGCCCGCGGTCCCGGTACTCGGGCCAGGCGTCGGGCTGCAGCACGATCAGGCGGTCTTCCACGGCAATCAGGCGTGGCCAGTCTTCCTGGGTTTTGTGGATTTCCTTCAGGTTGCGCAGCATGCGGCTGATGATGTCGCGCGGCGGCGCTGACTGCAGGTACAAGCCCATGGGCACCTCGAACTCTTCCGCCATGCTGCCGCGCTGGCGGAACGGCTCCAGCCGCTCGGCCAGCTCTTCGCGGCTCAGGGACTGCCCGCTGAACGGATCTATCACCACCTGGCCCTTGGGCAGGTTGACCTTGACCATAAAATGCCCTGGAAAGGCCACCCCGCGCGCGTTCAGGCCCAGCCCCAGGGCCAGTTCCAGCCACAGCACGGCCAGCGTGATGGGAATGCCACGCCGCGTGCGCAGCACGGCGTTCAGGTAGCTGTTGTCGGGGTCGTAGTAGTCGTTGACGTTGCCGCCAAAACTCAGGTCGTGGAAAAAGAACTGGTTCAGCGCGCGCAGGCGTTGCAGCGCGGGTGCGTCCGCCGGCAGGCGGCGCTTGAGGCGGGCCAGCAGCTGGTCCACATCGCCCAGCACCTGCTGCACGTCAAGGTCGGGGTATTCATCCTGGGCCAGGCTGATGGCGGCTTCCAGCAGGGGGAAATGCTCATCGCTCTGCACCAGGCTGGAGAAATACTGCAATGGGGACGGTACGGCCAGATTTAATTGCATGGCATTACTTTCTCACAAACTGGCACCGCTGTGGGGATCAGGTATACCCCCGGTTCGTCCCGACCGACAAAAGGCAGACCGGGCAGACCGGGCAGACCGGGTCGACCGGATCAGCGCCGGACCAGCTGGCGAAGCTTCAGCCCGGAGAACCAGAGCGCTGCAAAATAAATAGCCGCTGATACACATAAAACAAGGGCCAACAGGCCAATCCGTTGCAAATATGCATCTTTGAGGCCGATCCAGCTGACACGGCCTGCGGCCCACAGCAAAAAAACCGCCAGCAACGCGCTGGCAGCCAGGACCTGGCAGGCGAATGCACCCCAGCCGGGGGCGGGTGTGTAGCTGCCGCGCCGCATCAGTCCAACCAATAGCCACAGCGCATTGATCAGCGCCCCGATGCCGATGGCCAGCGCCAGCCCGGCGTGCTGCAAAACCGGCACCAGCGCCAGATTGAGCAATTGCGTGATGACCAGCACCACCACCGCAATGCGCACGGGCGTGCGGATGTCCTGGCTGGCATAAAAGCCCGGCGCCAGCACCTTGATGGCCACCAGGCCCAGCAGGCCTGCGCCGTAGCCCATCAGCGCGGTGGTGGTCTGTTGCACGTCGCGGTCGGTAAAGGCGCCGTAGTGGTAGAGCGTGGCGACCAGCGGCTGGGCAAAGGTCAGCAGGGCTACCGCGCACGGCACGGCCAGCACCACCACGATGCGCAGGCCCCAGTCCAGCATGGCTGAGTATTTGGCGGCGTCGCTGGCCGCCTTGGCCGCCGCCAGCTGCGGCATCAGCACCACGCCGATGGCCACGCCCAGCATGGCCGTCGGGAACTCCATCAGCCGGTCGGCATAGGTCAGCCAGCTCACGCTGCCGGGCGTCAGGTGCGAGGCGATCTGGGTGTTGATCAGCAGGGAAATCTGCGCCACGCTGACCCCCAGCAAGGCAGGAACCATCAGTTTGGCGATGTTTTTGGTTGCCGTGTCGGCCCAGGCAGCCTGAACGCGTGCCCAGTTCAATCCGATTTTTGGCAGCAGGCCCAGGCGCAGCAAGGCCGGCACCTGCACCGCCAGCTGCAAAACCCCACCCAGCATCACGCCGGCGCCCAAGGCGTACACGGGCTCAATGCCCTGCGCCCGGAACCAGGGCGCGCCCAGCCAGGCGGCCGCAATCATGGCCAGGTTCAACAGCACCGGCGTCGCCGCCGACACCGCAAAACGCCGCCAGGTATTGAGCACGCCGGACGACAACGCCACCAGCGACATGAAGGCGATGTAGGGGAACATCCAGCGGGTCATGAACACGGCGGCTTCAAAACCACGCGGCTCCTGCTTCAGGCCGCTGGCCATGGCCCATACCAGCACCGGCGCCCCCGCCACGCCTATCACGCAGGTCAACAGCAGCGCCCAGGTCAACAGCGTCGCGACCCGGTCGATCAGCAGCCTGGTTTCGGCATCGCCGTTGTTGGCCTTGCTGGCCGCCAGCACGGGCACAAAGGCCTGGCTGAAGGCGCCTTCGGCAAACAGGCGGCGAAACAGGTTGGGAATGCGAAACGCCACGTTGAAGGCGTCGGTCATGGCGCTGGCGCCAAAAGTCGAGGCAATCAGCAGTTCCCGCACCAAACCGGTGATTCGGGAGACCAGGGTCAGCAGGGATACGGTGGAGGCGGCTTTAAAAAGTGACACCCGTGGAGTTTATAGCCCCCACGGTCGCTCACTGCGTGTAGCTCCCGAGGCCTTGCAGGCCGCGGCTCGCGAGACGCTTCGCCTCTGTCGCCTGTCCAAGCCTGCGCAGGCAGGCTTGGAGCCGCGGGCTCCAGCCCCTCGGGCCGCTGCGCCTGCGGCCCGGCGAAGCCGGTTCCGCGGCCCCTGCTGGTGTAAGTCCTTCTTGGTCTAAAACCACCATTTCCGGCCTGAAACTCCGCCGTCGTATAATCCAAGGCTTTGCTGCAACATCCACAGACTCCTCCCCAGGATTAAAGGAAACTATATATGGCTACCGCCAAACCCAAGAAAAAGAACCCGCGCCTTGCGTCGGGCCGCAAACGCGTCCGCCAGGACGTCAAACTCAACGCCGCGAACACCTCGCTGCGCTCCAAATACCGTACCGCTGTGAAAAACGTCGAAAAAGCCGTTGCAGCCGGTGACAAGGACAAGGCCAAAGACCTGTTCGCCAAAGCCCAGAGCATTGTGGACATAGTGGCCGACAAAGGCATCTTCCACAAGAACAAGGCAGCGCGCGATAAAAGCCGTCTGTCCGCCAAGGTGAAAGCCCTGGCACTGGCCCCCGCAAAGGCCGCCTGATCTTTCAGGCAAACCGCCCGGACTGATTTTTCGGTCCGCCGTTTTGTAGGGTGCGCTGCAGCAAAGCAAAAAGCCGTCGAAAGACGGCTTTTTTGTTTTCAACTCCGGGAAAGCGTAGCGAGCGGGGGTGGGGCGGGACAAGGCACACGCAGCACAAAAAGAATGTACTCAGGCAGATAAAGATTGCGGGCACCGCGCAATCCCGCATCGTGCCCGCGCAGCCGCTTTAAAGCTTATCGGGAATCAGGCAAGCTTCGGCCACCTGCAGTTCATTGTCCCTGGCAAAGTTGATCACAAAGTCCCAGGCCATGGGCTCGACATCTCGCAACTCGGCGTTGACGACCACGCACTTGAGACCATTGATGACCGTGGGAACGCACCAGGGCGAATAGGTGAGGTGGCTGCCCGGCTGCGGCCCGCCGGGACGGAACTGGCTCATCACACCGCACAACCTGTCGGCCCAGTCGCTGGGCCGGAAGGTTTTGCCGTCTCGGGTAATGCCCTGAATAAAGACTTCTTTGGCGGAGTTGGAGACCATCTGATGGAGGGTTTGTCGCGTGCCAGGAGCTGGGGGTATTGCGCCATGCTGCACCGCACCATGATTGTATCTTATATAAGACTCAAGTCCTGACTGTCACTCCAATTCTGCGCATTGCTGTGATGCACTATCGTCACAAAAGCCCGCGAAGTCTGCGCCTAAAATTGCTGCATGCCCGCCGGCTTCCCGGCGGCCGCCTGTTCCCCGCCTTGCCCGGAGTTTTCCCATGAACGCAGCCCTGCCCCAGCCCATCGAAGCCGCCTCACCCCACGTCATGAACACCTATGGCCGCCTGCCCATCGCGTTGTCGCATGGCCAGGGTTGCCGCGTCTGGGACGTCAACGGCAAATCCTACCTGGACGCGCTGGGCGGTATTGCCGTGAATACCGTCGGCCACAACCACCCGAAACTGGTGCCTGCGCTGCAGGAGCAGATCGGCCGGTTGATCCACACTTCCAACTACTACCATGTGCCGCTGCAGGAAACGCTGGCGGCCAAGCTGGTGGAGCTGTCGGGCCTGGAGAACGTGTTTTTCTGCTCCACCGGCCTTGAAGCCAACGAAGCTGCGCTGAAACTGGCGCGCAAATTCGGCCATGACAAGGGCATCGAGAGGCCGGAGATCGTGGTCTATGAAAAAGCCTTCCATGGCCGCAGCATCGCCACCCTGAGCGCCACCGGCAACGCCAAGGTGCAGGCCGGCTTCGGCCCGCTGGTCGAAGGCTTCATCCGTGTGCCGCTCAACGACCTGGAGGCCCTGAAGGCCGCCACGGCCGGCAACCCGAATGTGGTCGCGGTGTTTTTTGAAGCCATCCAGGGCGAAGGCGGCATCAACAGTATGAAGGACGAGTACCTGCGGGAGGTGCGCGCCCTCTGCGACGAGCGCGACTGGCTGCTCATGATCGACGAAGTGCAGTGCGGCATGGGCCGCACCGGCAAATGGTTTGCCCACCAGTGGTCCGGTATCAAGCCCGATGTCATGCCGCTGGCCAAGGGGCTGGGATCGGGCGTGCCGATCGGCGCGGTGGTGGCCGGCCCCAAGGCTGCCCATATTTTTAGCCCCGGCAACCACGGCTCGACCTTTGGCGGCAATCCGCTGGCCATGCGCGCCGGCGTGGAAACCCTGCGCATCATGGAAGAAGAAGGCCTGCTGGCCAATGCGGTCAAGGTGGGCGAGCACCTGCGGGCGGCGCTGGCGCGCGAACTGGCCGACGAGCCGGGCTTGAAGGAAATCCGCGGCCGCGGCCTGATGCTGGGCATTGAGCTGACCAAGCCTTGCGGGGAACTGCTTGCCCGCGCTGCCGAGAAAGGCCTGCTGCTGAGCGTGACGGCCGACACCGTGATCCGCCTGGTGCCTTCGCTCATCATGACCACCGCAGAAGCCGATGAAGTCGTGGCGATTGTGGTCCCGCTGATCAAGCAGTTATTGAAAGAGAAAGCATGACCAAGAGCGTGACCAAGGCAACGAAATCCGGGGCCGGCGAATCAGCCGAAGCGAAAAGCACCGCGGCCAGGCCCATCAGGCACTATTTGCAGTTCAGCGACCTGAATGCCGGCGAGTACGCCTACCTGTTCGAGCGGGCGGCGGTCATCAAGAAAAAGTTCAAGGCCTACGAAAAACACCAGCCGCTGGCTGACCGCACGCTGGCGATGATTTTCGAAAAAGCCTCGACCCGCACCCGCGTCAGCTTTGAGGCCGGCATGTACCAATTGGGCGGCAGCGTGGTGCACCTCACCACGGGCGACAGCCAGCTGGGCCGCGCCGAACCGATCGAGGACAGCGCCAAGGTCATCAGCCGCATGGTCGACCTGGTGATGATCCGCACCTTCGAGCAGACCAAGATTGACCGCTTTGCCGAACATTCGCGCGTGCCGGTCATCAACGGCCTGACCAACGAATTCCACCCCTGCCAGATCCTGGCCGACATCTTCACCTACATCGAGCACCGCGGTTCCATCAAAGGGAAAACGGTGGCCTGGGTCGGCGACGGCAACAACATGGCCAACACCTGGCTGCAGGCCAGCGAGATCCTCGGCTTCAAGGTGCATGTGAGCACGCCCGGCGGCTATGAAGTCGACCAGTCCATCGCCGGTATCCGCTCGGCCGAAAGCTACCAGGTCTTCAAGGACCCGATGCAGGCCTGCGCCGGCGCCGACCTGGTCACCACCGATGTGTGGACCAGCATGGGCTATGAAGCCGAAAACGAGGCACGCAAGAAAGCCTTTGCCGACTGGTGCGTCGATGCCGACATGATGCGGGCCGCCAAGCCCGATGCCCTGTTCATGCACTGCCTGCCCGCGCACCGCGGCGAAGAGGTCGAAGCCGACGTCATTGACGGGCCGCAGTCCGTGGTCTGGGACGAGGCGGAAAACAGGATGCATGTGCAGAAGGCACTCATGGAGTTCCTGCTGCTCGGACGGATTGACTGATCAGGTCCTCGCCTTCCTGTCAGCCTGTTGAATTCGACCCGCCTGGACCCGCAAGGTTCACGGCCGTGGAGGCGCGGGTGCAGGACGGCTGCCCTCGCCCCCTGAAGCCAAAAGGCATGAACCGTCCCAATCCATGGGACGAAGGCTGAACTCGCCAACCGTGCAGCGGCATCCTCTGCTTGTACCGTCCGCACCCGCACACCAAAATGAACTTCGACTCCCTTT
Source organism: Polaromonas sp. P4_F4 (assembly GCF_056401355.1). NCBI lineage: Bacteria > Pseudomonadati > Pseudomonadota > Betaproteobacteria > Burkholderiales > Comamonadaceae > Polaromonas > Polaromonas sp. P4_F4. The sequence goes on from NZ_JBFUJO010000035.1 coordinate 14,644, forward strand.
GAGGGGAGCCTGAATATCCATCAATCATTTTGGACCGTGCTACGCCATGTATATCAGTGAACAGCTTCTCAACCCGAACGAGCGCCGGCTGCGCTTGTCCACGCAACTGGGCGTGCAAAGTGTCGTGCTGGACAACCGCGGCACCGAACTGGTTTCCGCCACCGGTGGTGTCAGCGCCTGGGACGCCGCCAAACTGGCAAGCTACCGCAAATGGGTTGAAAGTTTCGACTTGAAACTGGACGTCTTCGCCCTCGACGTCGGCTCCATCCTGCTGGACTCGCTGGTCGACCTCGACAGCGCCCGCAAGCAGCGGGACGTATTGGCGCAGAACATCCAGAAAGCCGCCGACGCCGGCATCACCTGCCTCAAGTACAACGTGCAGATGGTGGGCATCACGCGCACCGGCCTCAAACCCGGACGAGGCGGCGCCCGCAACTCGGGCTTCGTGTACGCCGAATACACGCAGGAAGGCGATCGCCAGAACTCTTACTGGGGCGTGGGCTACCCGACCAACCAGGACGAAGGCGATGCCGAAACCGCCATGCTGTGCGGCCAGAAACTGGCGCGCGAAGTGCCACCGGTGACGGAAAAGGCCGGCTGGGATGCGATCGAGTTTCTGGTCGAAGGCCTCGTACCCGCCGCCGACAAGGCGGGCGTGCGGCTGGCCTGCCACCCGCATGACCCGGCCTACCCCGTGGGCGGGCTCAACGGCATCGAGCACGTGGTCGGTTCGGCCGGCGGCCTGCGCAAATTCCTGGCGATAAGCCCCAGCAAGAACCACGGCCTGAACTTCTGCCAGGGCACCGTGGCCGAGATGTTCAGGGAGCCGGGCAAGCACATGATTCCCGTCATCGAGGAATTTGCGTCCACCGGACGTATTTTCATGGTGCACTTTCGCAACATCCGCGGCGGCTACCTGGACTTCCAGGAAGTGTTCCCGGACGAGGGGGACGTCGACATGTTCCAGGCCATCAAGGCCTACCAGCGCGGCGGCTATGCCGGCCCGCTGTGCCCGGACCATGTGCCGGTGTCGGACCTTGACGAAAACCGCGAGCGCTTCATGTCGTTCGCGCTGGGTTACACGCGCGGCCTGCTGCAGGCTGCCGGCGTCTGGTCCACGCCCCGCCACTGACTTTTCCGGCCAGCAGGCCGGTGCTGCGAAATGGCTGGTGGGGCTGCTGGGCCGGCGAACCCGGGATGCGCCGGCAGCGCAGGCCGACTTGCCCCCGGTTGGGGCCCTGATTTGTCCCATGGGTTGGGACTTTCAAGCCGCTCTCCGCGAAAACCCCTGTAGGCCCCGCCGGAGGCGTCACCCAGAATGACCGGGCTTGCTCGTACCAGAGCAACTTCCAACACTCATCGGAGAAAACATGTTTCGACGCCATCTCGTTTGCCTGAGCGCCATCGCAGCGCTGGGCTTCGCGCTTCCGCTGGCCGCCCAGGCCCAGACCGACTACCCGACCAAACCGGTCAAGCTGATCGTGCCGTTCCCGGCCGGCGGCACCAGCGACATCATGGGCCGCATGATCGCCGAGGAGCTCACCAAGGCGCTCAAGCAGCCCTTCGTGGTGGAGAACATCGGCGGCGCCGGCGGCGTCATCGGTGCCGAGCGCGCCGCCAAGGCCACACCCGATGGTTACACGCTGGTGCTCAGCGGTGTCGGCCAGAACGCGGTGGCGCACGGCCTCAATCCCAAGCTGGCCTATGACTCGAACAAGGATTTCATCCACATCACCCAGATCCACTCCGGCCCCAACGTACTGGTGGTGCACCCCGACACGCCCTTCAAGACCTTCAAGGAACTGGTCGACTACGGCAAGGCCAACCCCGGCAAGCTGAACTACGGCTACACCCACGCGGCGTCCGGCCACATGGCGATGGAGCTGCTCAAGCAGACCGTGGGCACCTGCACCGGCGCCAAGGGCAACCAGAGCTGCAAGGGCCTGTACATGGTGGGCATTCCCTACCGCGGCGGCGGCCCGATGATGACCGACATCCTGGGCGGCCAGATCCCGATGATGTTCATCAACCAGGACGTGGCGCTGCCGCATGTGAAGGCCGGCAAACTGCGGGCGCTGGCGGTCTCCAGCCTGTCGCGCAACCCGCTGTACCCGGACGTGCCGACGATTGCCGAGTCGGGCTACCCCGGCTTCTCTGCGCTGTCCTGGTCAGGCCTGTCAGCGCCCAAGGGCACGCCCAAGGCCATTGTGGACAAGCTCGAAGCGGCCGCGGTCAAGGCCATGCAGAGTCCGGCGATCAAGACCCGCATGGAGTCGCAGGGCTTTGTGGTGCCCTCGCTGGGCTCGGCCGACTACACGTCCTTCGTCGCCAAGGAAGTGGACCGCTGGACCCGTGTGATCAAGATCGCGGGAATCAAGGCGGAATAAGGAGCCCGTGGGCGGCGGCCGGCGTCAGGCGCTGGCCCGCTCCACCAGCGAAAACCCCAGGTCCAGCACCCTGCCGCCGCGGGGTTTCGCCACACCGGCGAAGCGTTCGAGCAGCATCTGGCCGGCGCACCGGCCCAGCTCCGTCGCCTGCACCCGTACCGTGGTGAGCGGCGGGAACGCGGCCTCGGCCATCGCCAGATCCGAGAAGCCGACAACCGCCATGCGCTGCGGTACCTGCCACTGCTGCTGCCGGCAATACAGCAAGGCGCCCATGGCCAGAATGTCGTTGCTGCAAAACACGGCATCCAGCGCCGGGCAGCGTGCCGCCAGGCGTTCCATGGCCGCCGTACCGGCCGCGATGCTGGAAGCCGGCGGGAGCAATTCCGTGGGCAAGCCGGCCACGTCGACATCGTCCAGCCCCTGCTTTTTCAGCACCGCCGCCAGGCCCGCCAGCCGCTTGAGCGAACGCTCCTCCCGGGCGCCCAGAAAACCGATACGGCGATAGCCACGGGCCAGCAGAAAGCGGCCCACCGCCTCGCCCACACCGGTGTGGGAGACGCCCACCGCCATGTCGATGGGCGATGCCGGCAGATCCCAGATTTCCATCACCGGCAAGCCCAGCCGGCGCAGTTTGGCCCGCACCGCCTTCTCGTGCGTCGCACCCGTCAGCACGATCGCGTCGACGCGCCGGCCCAGAAAGGCATCCACCAGTCCGGCCTCGGCCTCGGGGTGGTAGCTCGACTGGGCCAGCATCAGCTGGTAGCCTGCCGGTGCCAGTGCCGCAGCCAGGCCATTCATGGCATCTGCAAACCAGGCGTTGGACAGCGTGGGCACCACCGCGCCGACGATGCGCGAGCGGGCCGACGCCAGGCTGCCGGCGGTGAGGTCCGGCACATAGCCCAGCTGCTTCACCGCAGCCCGCACACGGGCCAGCGTGGCCGGCGACACCTTGCCCGGCTCGTTCAATGCCCGGGAGACAGTGACCAGGGCCACGCCGGCGGCCGCCGCGACATCGGCCATGCGGGCGCCGCGCAAGCCGGCGGCGCGCCTGGAAACATTCATCGACGGGCCATCTTTCGGATCTTCCTTCAGGTCATCTTTTGGGTCTTTGGCCATGCTTTTCCAGCCATCTTCCGGATTTGTCCCGCATCCTGGGATGGGCACGGCAGTTACGGCCATAGCTACTTGAATAGCTGCTTGGATTGTGCGGCAGCACGGTGCAAAATGGAAGCGCTTCCATACACAAGGAGATTTTCACGTGGCAGTTGAATCCAACATCGTTTCCTACGCCCAGGTCGCGTCCGACGCGCGCACCGCCGCCGACACCGGCGACCGCATCGAATGGGTCAAGCTCTCGCTGACCTTCCTGCCGCTGGCCACGCCGGTTAGCGACGCCAAGGTGCTCACCGGCCGGCAAAAGCCGCTGACCGAGATCGCCTTCATCTTCGCCGAGATCCGCACCCGTGACGGCCACGAAGGCATCGGCTTCGGCTACAGCAAGCGCGCTGGCGGCCCCGGCATGTACGCCCACGCCAAGGAACTAGCGCCCAACCTGATCGGGGAAGACCCAAACGACATCCAGAAAATCTTCACCAAGCTGCTGTGGGCCGGCGCTTCCATGGGTCGCAGCGGCCTGACGACACAGGCCATCGCGCCCTTCGACATCGCCCTGTGGGATTTGAAGGCCAAGCGCGCCAGGCTGCCGCTGGCCAAGCTGCTGGGCGCGCAGCGCGACTCGGTGCAGTGCTACAACACCTCGGGCGGCTACCTGCACACGCCGCTGGACCAGGTGCTGAAGAACGTGGCCATCTCGCGCGAGAGTGGCATCGGCGGCATCAAGATCAAGGTGGGCCAGCCCGACCTGTCCATCGACATCGAGCGGGTGGGCGCGGTGCGCAAGCTGCTGGGTGACGGCTTCCCGCTGATGGTGGACGCCAACCAGCAATGGGACCGCCAGAAGGCCACGCGCGCCTGCCGTGCCTTCGAGGACTTCGACCTGACCTGGATCGAGGAGCCGCTGGACGCGCATGACTTCGAAGGCCACGGCCTGCTGGCCGATCGCTTCGACACCGCTATCGCCACCGGAGAGATGCTGACCTGCTTCGACGAGCATGCGCAGCTCATCATGGCGGGCACAGACTTCATCCAGCCCGATGCGCCGCGCGTGGGGGGCATCACGCCCTTCCTGAAGATCATGGCCCTGGGCGAGTTCAAGCAGCGCAAGCTGGCGCCCCACTTCGCGATGGAGATCCACCTGCACCTGGCGGCCGCCTATGGCATTGAGCCCTGGCTGGAACACTTCGAATGGCTGGGCCCGCTGTTCAACGAGCAGATGCAGCTCAAGGATGGCCGCATGTGGGTGTCCGACCGCCCGGGCCTGGGGTTCTCGCTGAGCGAGCAGGCCTTGGCATGGACGACAGAAACACAGGAATTCGGCAAGCGGCCATGAAAAGGCCCTGAAAACCTCACGAATAGCCATGAATTTCATGGCTATTCGTCTGCGGACTATTTGGGCACTGCATCTTTTTTTGCAAAGAACGCGAGCGTGGACTGCGCGGACCGTCCCCCTCAGTCACTGCGCAGGTGATACCCCCGCCCCGCATAGTCAAAGTCGACCAGCTCGTTGATCGCCACCGTCTTGTCGGCCGGCGCCGCATAGTAGGCGCGGATCTCGGCGATCTTGCCCGTCTGGGGATCGAAGCGGTACCACTCATCACCGCGCAGGGCCGTGCCGCTCTTGTTCTTCCAGTGCGTCCACTCGATCACCGCTTCGGGGCTGTTATGGCTGACCAGGATTTTCTCGATGGTCCATTGCGAACCCAGCGTGTCGACACACCAGATCCACTTGCGGGCAATGGTGTCGGCGCCGCGCCAGGGGATCTCCGGCAGGCCCGCCGGAAAGTAATGCACCGCGTCGGGGGTGAAGCAGTCCATCAGGGCCTGGTAGTCGGCCGCGTTGCAGGCGTCGAAGTAACGGCGGATCAGGGCCTTGTAGTGCTCGGGGCTGAAGGTGGTCATAGGGGTCCTTGGTTTTGCTCCCTCTCCCCCTGGGAGAGGGCGGGGGTGAGGGCCTCCCCCAGAGGAAGAGGAAAGAATGCGTCAGCGGCTGCCGGCGGGCTTGACGGGCGCAATGGCCGGACGGCTGGCGGCCACCCACGCCTTGTATTGCGCGCGTGTGGCTTCGCTGGGCGGATACAGACCCCACAGCGCTTCGCCGGCCTGCACGCGCAGGCCGATGTAGGCTTCGATGTCGTCGCGCGCCTCGCACAGGTTGGCCATCTCCTCGGCCAGATGGGCGGGGATCACCGTGATGTTGTCGCCGTCACCATGGATGACATCGCCGGGATAAATCGCCACGCCGGCACAACCAATGGGCACCTGCAGGTCGGCCACATGGTGATAGGACAGCCGGGTGGTGGCGGTCACGCCGGTACACCAGATTGGAAAGTCCATCTGCGCCAGCTCCGTGCCATCGCGAAAGGAACCGTCGGTGACCACACCGCGGGCACCGCGCATCATCATGCGGGTGATCAGCATGTTGCCCATCGAGGCGGCACGTCCGTCCTTGTTGCTGTCGATCACCAGCACATGGCCGGGCTCAACCTGCTCGACACCGACCCACTGCAGGTTGTCGGCGTTGGGCGAAGTCGTGAGGTTGCCGTACACATCGACGTCTTCGCGTGCCGGTATGAAGCGCATGGTGTAGGCACGGCCGGCGAAGGGCTTGATTTTCTTGTTGAGCGGCGTCAGTCCGTGCAGCACAGGCTGGCGAAAACCCTTGATGTACAGCTGCGTCGTCAGCGAACCGCTGGTGACTTTGGCCAGGCGGTCAAGCACCGAATCGGGAACATGAACGGCAGGGGTGCGCTGCGGAATCACCGGCAGTGGCGGAGGGTTGATGGCGTGGGTCATGGGTGTAGGCTCAAAAAATGATGTCTCAAATTGTGGGTATGACTTCAGGGCACATTCAGGGCGCATGGTGAGCGGCCTGACGATTCAATCGTAATAAGATCACGGAATATTTCCATCGGGTATCTGCACCCGCGGCAGACCCAACATCAGTCAATTTCCACATATTGGGACAAATAAAGTGGCAACCAGTAGTGGCGACGGCACCGGCGCGCTTGAGAAAGCGATCGACGTCCTGGAGGCGGTGGGTGCCACCGCCGAGGGCCTGAGCCAGGCCGACATCACCGCACGCCTGGCCCTGCCGCGCACCACGGTGTACCGCCTGCTGGCGACACTGGTGGCGCGCGGCCTGCTGCGGCGCGACCCGGTGCGCAAGGTGTACCGGCTGGGCTTTCGCTGCTTCGAGATGGCGCGCCAGGCTTATGCCCTGCCCGACCTGGTGGCTGCGGCCGCCGTTGAACTGCGGGCGCTGCGCGACCTGACCGGGGAGACCTCCTACCTCGCCACACTGGACGGCGCGGAAGTGATCTCGCTGGAGCGCTACGACGGCGCGCACAGCAAGCGCTCGGCGGCCGCGCTCGGCCAGCGCAAGCCGGCGTATTGCACCAGCCAGGGCAAGGCCATTTTGTCGGCCATGAGCGATGCGGAGCGCGATGCGCTGGTGCGCGACATGACGCTCAAGCCACTGACGCCGCTCACCATCACGGACCGCCGGCGGCTGCAGGCCGATCTCAGGATCACCGCGGCGCGAGGTTACTCGATCGACGACGAGGAGATCGTGCTGGGGGTGCGCTGCGTGGGCGCACCGGTGGTCGATCCGCAGGGCAAAGTGCGCGGCGCCATCAGCGTGGCAGGGCCAGCCTGGCGCCTGACGCGCGAACGGCTGGAATTGCTGGGCCCGGAAGTGGCGGACGCCGCCCGGCGCATTGGCGCGCAACTCAAGGACAGCCTGAAGCTGGCTGATGATTCAGCCCTGCAGCCCGTGCCCGGCCCCTGGGCCTTTTTCGGCAATCACCCCCAGTGGTGCGCGCGCCGCCAGCGCCTGTACTGGGTCGACTCGCTGGCGCCCTCGCTGCGGGTTTTTGATGGCGAAACCGACCGGCTGATTGCACAGGTGGACCTGCCCGTGAGCGGACTGATCCTGCAGGACGAGGACTTCATCCTGACGCATCAATCCGGCGCCTCGCGCATTTCCGCCGATGGCGCGGCAGTGCCCGTGACGGCCTGGCCCGGCGGCGTGCTGCAGGCGATCTGCACCGACGACAGCCAGGCGATCTGGGCCGCGTTCGAGGTGGCCAGCGGCGGGAGCGCGGTCGGCACGATAGCGCCGTCCGGCACCTTCAAGCCGCGCTGGCACCTGACCGAGCCGGTGCAGTGCCTGCGCTATCGGCCGGAAGACGGAACCCTGTATGCCTGCGCCCCGGCTTCCGGCGACATCCTGACGATGAAGCCCGGCACAACGGCCATCCGCCGGCTGACCACGGTGCCCAAGGGCTCGGGCCGCGTCAGCGGCATTGCGTTTGATGCCACAGGCGGCGTATGGACAGCCTTGCGGGATGGCTGGAGCGTGGTCCGGATCTCACCCGAGGGCAGCCTGGACCGCGTGATCGGCCTGCCCGTCCCGTGCCCCACCGACCTGGCATTCGGAGGCTCCGACCTCAGCCGGCTCTATGTGACGACGGCCAGGCAGCCGGTCTCGCTCGATGCACTGGCCAACGCGCCGTGGTCGGGCCGGCTGTTTGCGCTGGATGTGAATTGACGCCATAGCGCGGCGGAGCCACGCGGGGCCCGGTACGCCGCCGTCATGTGCCGGTTGTCTTGGTCCGCTTGCTCCCCTTTTGTGCCAGCTTCTGTGCCGGCTTCTGCGCCGGCTTCCGCCCCGCAGCCTGTGTCGATTTCCGGCCAGGCGTCTGAACCTCTTCGTTCTGAACATCTTCGGCCACCAGGCGCAAACAATCCATCAATTGCTCGCTGCTCGGCGTCAGCCGTCGCCCCCGCACGGTGATGAGGCCGATGGGGGGCAGCTCAATCGGTACCTCGATGGGCAAAATGTCCAACAGGCCCTCCTTCTCAAAGTGCAGGGCCACCGAGCGCGCCAGGAAACCGGCCGCCTCACGCTGCTGCACAAAAGTGCTGAGCACCAGGAAGGACGAGGTTTCGACAATGTCGACCGGCGGGTTCAGCCCGTGGCGAAAGAAAGTCTGCTCGATCTTCACACGCAGTGAAGCCCAGGGCGGCGGCAGTACGCAGGGCATGGCGGCCAGATCGGCCCAGCCCGGGGTTTTGCGCCGCGCCAGTGCATGGCCGCGCCTGACCACCACCTTCATCGGTTCGTTGAACAGCGCCTCGGTCACCAGGTCCGGCGCGGCGTAGCCAGGCTCCAGCCGGCCGACAAACAGGTCCAGTTCGCCCAGGCGCAGTTTGGGCAGCAGGTGTGTGAGGTCGCCCTCCTCCACCAACACCGTGGCCTGCGCCGAACGCTGCTTGAGCAACTTGACCGCGCCGGCCAGCAGGACCGGCATCGCCACCACCATGGCACCAACGCGGGTGCGGCCCGCCGCCCCGCTGGCAACCGCTGCAATTTCATCGCGCGTGCGTTCGTATTCCGCGAGCACCGAGCGCGCAAAACGCACGATGGCCTGGCCGCTGGAAGTGGGCACCGTGCCGCGCGTGGAACGCTCAAACAGCGTCAGGTCGAGCATGCTCTCGACCTCGGTCAGCATTTTCGAGACGGCCGGCTGGCTGACCGACAGGAACTCGGCCGTTCGGCCCAGATGGCGAAACTGGTCCAGCGCCACCATCAGTTGCAGGTGGCGCAGCTTGATGTTGGAGCGAAGGACACGGTCAATCTGGGCCATGGTTCATGTTAACCCAGAGGCTATGAAGTGATTCCACTATTCGATTAGATTGTTATGAAGAATCGGGCAAGAATCGCTGCATAAGACGCTGCATAAGAAATTCATCCGTATCCATCCACCCGAGGCAGACAAACATGAAAATTTCCACCCTTCCCGCCGGGGTCAGGCGCCGCGAACTGCTCATCGGCGCCGCCGCTGCGGGTGCCGGGGCACTGACACTCATGAACCCCCTGAACGCACGGGCGCAGGCCTATCCCGATCGGCCGATCACCTTCATCTGCCCCTGGCCTGCCGGCGGCACCGCGGACCAGTCCATGCGGGCCTTATGCCAGATTGCCTCGCGCGTGTTGGGCCAGTCCATCGCGGTTGAAAACAAGGCCGGCGCCTCCGGCATGATAGGTACCAAGGCCATGGCCTCGGCCAGGCCCGACGGCTACACCATCGGTCAGATCCCCATTTCCGTCACGCGTTTCTCGCAGCTCGGCACACTGCAGCTGGACCCGCTCAAGGACTTTACCTACCTGGCGCGCACCTCGGGCCAGACCTTCGGCATTGCCGCCCCGGCCGACTCGCGCTTCAAGTCGCTTCAGGAGGTCGTGGCTTTTGCCAAAGCCAACCCCGGCAAGCTGACCTATGCCCATGCGGGCATAGGCGGCGCCACGCACGTCGGCATGGAGGAGTTCGCCCTGGCCGCTGGCGTCCAGTTCAACCACGTGCCCTACAAGGGCGGTGCCGAGGCCTTGCAGGCGGTGCTCGGCGGCCATGTCGACCTGCTGGCCGACTCCAGCTCCTGGGCGCCGCATGTCGAGGCCGGCAAGCTCAAGCTACTGGCCACCTGGGGCGAGCGGCGTACCGCACGCTTCAAGGACACGCCCACACTCAGGGAGCTAGGCTACAACGTCGTCGTGGATGCACCCAACGGCATCGGCGCCCCAAAAGGAATGGACCCGGCCATCACCCAGAAACTGCGCGAAGCGTTTCGCGTCGCCGTGGCCAGCCCCGAGTTCAAACAGGTCGCCGACAAGATCGATGCACCGGTGCTTTACCTGGACGGCCCGGACTACGAGAAGTATGTGGCCAGCGTTTACCAGAAAGAAACCGTGCTCATTGAAAAGCTCAAGCTCAGGGAATTGATGAAGAGCTGAGCGCCGCCCGCGCCGCCTTTTCCAGACCAGACCTATCCAGCCCCGCCATGCCCTCCCCCACCGCCAGCCCGCTGATCCGCCTGCACGCCAACGACAACGTGCTCGTGGCAAAAACCCCGCTCGCCCTGGGCCAGGCGCTGCCGGAGATTGACGCGCGGGCGCGCGCCCAGGTGCCGGCCGGTCACAAGATCGCCGCCTGCCGCATCGCCGGCGGCGAGCGCATCATCAAGTACGACACAGTGATCGGCATCGCCGCGCGCGACATCGAGGCAGGTGACCATGTGCACGCGCACAACCTGACGCTGGTGGATTTCGAGCGCGACCCGGCTTTCGGCCAGGACGTGCGGCCAGTCGAGTATGTGACGGATGCCGAGCGCGCCACCTTCATGGGCTTTGTGCGCCCCGACGGCCGTGTCGGCACCCGCAACTTCATCGGCATCCTGTCGTCGGTCAACTGCTCCGCCACCGTCATCAAGAACATTGCGGCCCACTTCACGCCCGAACGGCTGGCGGACTTTCCACATGTGGACGGTGTGGCTGCCTTTGCGCAAACCAGCGGCTGCGGCATGTCGTCGCCCAGCGAACATTTTGATGTGCTGCGCCGCACCCTGGCCGGTTACGCCCGCCATCCCAACCTGGCGGGGGTGCTGATTGTGGGGCTGGGCTGCGAGCGCAACCAGGTGGCGTCGCTGGTGGAATCGCAGGGCCTGCCTGAAAGCAAGCTGATGCGCACGCTGGTGATGCAGGAGGTGGGCGGCACCCGCGTAACCATTGAAGCCGGCATAGCGGCCATCCGGGAGATGCTGCCGGACGCCAACGCGGCCCGGCGCCAGCCCGTGCCGGCCAGCCATCTGAAGATTGGCCTGGAGTGCGGCGGCTCCGATGGTTTCTCCGGCATCACGGCCAATCCGGCGCTGGGCGCGGCCATGGACATCCTGGTGCGCCACGGCGGCACCGCCATCCTGTCGGAAACGCCCGAAATCCACGGCGTGGAATACATGCTGACCCGCCGGGCCGTCACGCCCGAAGTCGGCCAGAAACTGCTGGACCGGCTGGCCTGGTGGGAGCAATACACGGCCGGCCAGAACGCCCAGTTCAATGGCGTGGTCGGGCACGGCAACCAGGCCGGGGGCCTGGCCAACATCTTCGAAAAATCGTTGGGCTCGGCCATGAAGGGCGGCACCACGCCGCTGCAGGCCGTGTATGAATATGCCGAGCCCATCGACCGCCACGGTTTCGTGTTCATGGATTCACCAGGTTACGACCCGGTGGCCTCGACCGGGCAAATCGCCAGCGGCGCCAACCTGATCTGCTTCACCACCGGCCGCGGCTCGATGTTCGGCTCCAAGCCGGCGCCCACGATCAAGCTGGCCAGCAACACGCCCATGTTCACCCGCCTGGAGGAAGACATGGACCTCAATTGCGGCGCCATCCTGGACGGCGAGCTGGACGTGCCGCAAATGGGCCAGCGGATTTTCGAAGCCATCCTGCGCCATGCCTCGGGCGAGCCGACCAAGAGCGAGGCGCTGGGCCTGGGCGATCACGAATTCGTGCCCTGGCACCTGGGCATTGTGAGCTGACCGCCGCGCGCGGGAGGCTGGTATCGTTGGCATGCGCGACGGCATCGGTCCGCAGTCCGCCAACGTCCCTCAACACCCCCAACGACCATTTCCACCATCAAAGGATGACTTCATGAGCACCGGCAATCCCTTCAAGGCCGCACTGGCCCGCGGCCAGCAGCAAATCGGGCTGTGGATGTCCATGGCCGAGCCCTACCTGGCGGAAGTCACCGCCACGGCCGGATTCGACTGGCTGCTGATCGACGGCGAGCATGCGCCCAACGACCTGCGCAGCACGCTGGCCGCCCTGCAGGCGGTAGCACCCTACCGTTCGCAGCCGGTGGTGCGGGCGGTGGCCGGCGAGGTGCCGCTGATCAAGCAGCTGCTGGACATTGGCGCGCAAAACCTGCTGGTGCCCATGGTCGACACAGCCGCCCAGGCCCAGCACATCGTGGACGCCACACGCTACCCGCCCTTGGGCATCCGGGGCGTGGGCAGTGCAGTGGGACGCGCTTCGCGCTGGAGCGCGCGCACCGACTACCTGGATCACGCCGACAGCGAGGTCTGCCTGCTGGTGCAGGCGGAAACCGTCACGGCCCTGAAAAACCTGGAAGCGATTTGCGCGGTGGACGGCGTGGATGGGGTGTTCATCGGCCCCGCCGACCTGGCAGCGTCCATGGGGCACCGCGGCAAACCGGGTCACCCCGAGGTGCGGGCGGCCATCGAGCAGGCCATGAAGACCATCATCGCCTCCGGCAAGGCAGCGGGCTCGCTCACCTCGGACCCGGCGCTGGCACGGCACTACCTCGCCCTGGGCTGCACCTTTGTGGCCACCGGCGTCGATGTGCTGGTCTATGCCAATGCGGTTCGGCGCATGGCGGCTGACTTCATCTCGCCCGGCTCCGCACAGGCGGTAATCCCCAGCGCAGCCTACTGACCGGCAAGGCAGCAGCACGGCTGCAAGGGACTGCAACGACGCGGGAAGACCCGGAAGGCTTTAACGCCAGGGAAGGTCCGGGAGGCTCGCAAAAATCCGTTGCCGAACCGCGTGTCCGGCAGTAATGCGCGCCCGGACCCATGGCATGAAACATGCTGCACCGCAGCATCAGGCCACGGGTAAACCCGTGGATTGAAGTTTTCATTTCTGAGTACAGTCGTGTATACAAAATTGACCGGCCCGCTGGTCAGTTGCCTTGTAGTTCCATCCCCCTGGCCCGGCATCCACCCTCTGCATTGGAGATCACCCATGGACATTCGCAACCCATCGCCCGACCTTTACAACGAAGACCTGGCCCCGGCAAAAACGCGGAACTGGGGCACCTTCAGCATCTTCAATGTATGGACCTCGGATGTGCACAGCCTGTGGGGCTATTACCTGGCGGCCAGCCTGTTCCTGCTGTGCGGCAGTTTCACCAACTTCCTGCTTGCCATCGGCCTGAGCTCGATGGTGATCTTTTTCCTGATGAACCTGGTCGGTTACGCAGGCGTTAAAACCGGCGTGCCCTACCCCGTGCTGGCCCGCGCCTCCTTCGGCGTTTGGGGCGCCAATCTGCCCGCACTGGTGCGCGCCGTGGTGGCCTGCTTCTGGTATGGCGCACAGACCGCCGCAGCCTCGGGCGCCATTGTGGCGCTGCTCACCCGCTCCGACGCCATCATGGCGTTTCACAAATCGACCCACCTGCTGGGCCATTCCGGCCTGGAGGTGATCTGCTTCGTCGTCGTCTGGGCCCTGCAGCTGCTGATCATCCAGAACGGCATGGAAACCGTGCGCAAGTTCCAGGACTGGGCCGGCCCGGCGGTGTGGGTGGCCATGCTGGTGCTTGCGGTGGGCCTGTGCGTGAAGGCCGGCGGCTTTTCGTTTGACCACGGCATTCCGCAGGATGTGCTGCTGGCCAAGACCAAGGATGCCGGCGTGCCCGGCGAGCCCGGCTCGTTCTGGGCACTGATGGCCGTGGGCGCCACCTGGATCACCTACTTCGCCGCGCTGTACCTGAACTTTTGCGATTTCTCGCGTTACGCCAAAGACAAGGCCACCGTCAAGAAAGGCAACCTCTGGGGCCTGCCGATCAACCTGATCCTGTTCTCGCTGGTGGCCGGCGTGACGACGATTGCCGCCTTCAAGGTCTATGGCGAGGTGCTGCTGCACCCCGAGCAGATTTCCGCCAAGTTCGACAGCTGGTTCCTGGCGCTGCTGGCCGCGCTGACCTTTGCCGTGGCGACGCTGGGCATCAACGTGGTGGCCAACTTCGTCTCGCCCGCCTTTGACTTTGCCAATGTGTTTCCGCGCAAGATCAGCTTCAAGACCGGCGGCTACATCGCGGCAGGCATCGCACTGGTGCTCTACCCGTTTGCGCCTTGGGAAGGCAACGCGGCAACGTTTGTTGGCGCCATCGGCGCCACCATGGGGCCGCTGCTGGGCATCATCCTGGTGGACTACTACCTGATCGCCAAAGGCCAGGTCAATGTGGAAGCGCTTTACCACGAGGACGGCGAATACCGCTACCAGGGCGGCTGGAACCGCAACGCCCTCATCGCCACCGTCATTGGCGCGCTGTTTTCCAGCATATTGCCCAACTTCACCAGCCTGCTGCCGTCCTGGTGGGGCATTTATGGCTGGTTCTTTGGCGTGGCCATCGCCGGCATCGCATATTACGTGCTTGCTACGGCCATGCCTCGGGCGACGGCTACGGCACACGCCAAGGCCTAGCAGCCTACCGCGTAGGGGGAGGCCCCGGTTCGGGGCTTCACGGTCCGGCCGATCATCTCCTTCCCCCGCTGGGGGAAGGCCGGGATGGGGGCTCGCGGCGTGGGCATCGGGCCACCGTGCTTATCTGGTCGCCGCTGGCCCCCACCCCAACCCTCCCCCGGAAGGGGAGGGAGCTTCACAGTCCTTGACTGAACCGTATTGGCCTAGCCGCGACCCACAAACGGCATTTTGGTGGCCATGATGGTCATGAACTGCACATTGGTGGACAGCGGCAGCGCGGCCATGTGAACCACCGCATCGGCCACTTCCTTGGCGTCCATCATGGGCTCCACAGCGATCTCGCCGTTGGCCTGGGGCACGCCTTTGGTCATGCGGGCGGAGAGTTCCGTCAGGGCATTGCCGATGTCGATTTGCCCGCAGGCGATGTTGTACTTGCGGCCATCGAGCGAGATCGATTTGGTCAGGCCCGTGATGGCGTGCTTGGTCGAGGTGTAAGGCGCGGAATTGGGGCGTGGCGCGTGGGCGGAAATCGAGCCGTTGTTGATGATGCGGCCGCCCTGCGGCTGCTGGTCTTTCATCAGCCGGATGGCGCCCTGCGCGCAGAGGAAAGAACCCGTGAGGTTGATGTTCACCACGTTTTGCCATTGCTCGAACGTGATGTCCTCGATGTTCACGCCCGGGGCGTTCACGCCGGCGTTGTTGAACAACAGGTCGAGCCGCCCAAACACTTCCTTGATCTTGGCAAACAGGGCCGCGACCGATTCAGGGTTGCCCACATCGGTAGGGACAGGCAGCGCGCGGTCGGTGCCTGACTCCTTGGCCACCTCGTTAAGTGGTTCGATGCGTCGCCCGACGAGTGCCACGCAGTAACCCTCCCGCAGCAGTGCCAGCGCGACGGCCCTGCCAATACCGGTGCCTGCACCCGTCACCACAGCGACCTTGCCGGTTGCCTTGTCGTTCGAACTCATGTTGTACCTCTGTCTCTTTGCTTGATGTTGATGAAGAAGAATCCGGGTGCCAGACCCGCGCCCGACGGCCAGTGCCGATGGTCTGGATTGTGCCCCAGCCACGGCAGGACGGCAGGAGCGCGCACCACCCTATCTCCCCCCTGGTTTCGACGTTTTTGCCGGCAATTACTTTAGGTTTAAACTATTTTTGTCACTTGTTGGAAATAACCGACACCACGGCTTTTTCGGCGGTGCTACCTTTACACGTATGACAGCCAGAGTCCTACCATCCACCACCGCAAGGCCCTTGAGGCTTTGGGACATCTCGCCCCCCGTGGCGCCAGGCTCGCCGGTTTTTCCGGGCGACACGCCCTACCAACAGCAATGGGCCGCGAGCATCGCGCCGGGCTGCCCGGTGAACGTCAGCACCCTCACCCTGTCGCCGCACATAGGCGCACACGCCGACGCGCCCTTGCACTACGACCCGCAGGGCGCCGCCATCGGCGCGATCGATCTCACGCCCTATATCGGGCCTTGCCGCGTCATTCACGCCATCGCCAAAGGGCCGCTGATCGAGTGGGAGCACCTCGCGCATGCCATACATGACCTGCCGCCGCGCGTGCTGGTTCGCACCTACGAGCGCATGCCGGTCGGGCACTGGGACCCCATGCTCGCGGCCTACGCGCCCGAGACCGTTGAGCGCCTCGCCGCGCTCGGTGTCAAGCTGATCGGCATCGACACCGCCAGCATCGATCCGG
Source organism: Polaromonas sp. P4_F4 (assembly GCF_056401355.1). Lineage (NCBI taxonomy): Bacteria > Pseudomonadati > Pseudomonadota > Betaproteobacteria > Burkholderiales > Comamonadaceae > Polaromonas > Polaromonas sp. P4_F4. The sequence continues at coordinate 30,914 of NZ_JBFUJO010000035.1, forward strand.
CCGCAAGCAAAACCCTGGACAGCCACCAGGTGATCCGCCAGCGCGGCCTGCGCGTGCTGGAAAACCTGGTGCTCGACGAGGTGCCCGAAGGCGACTACGAACTGATTGCCCTGCCGCTCAAGCTGATGACGGCCGATGCTTCCCCCGTTCGCGCAGTCTTGCGCGAACTCCCCTGAAAGATGAACCTGACATGACCACAACTCTGCAAGATTGCCGCGCACTCGATGCGCAAGACCCATTGCGCACCCTGCGCGACCAGTTCAGCCTGCCCGAAGGCGTGATTTACCTGGATGGCAACTCGCTCGGCGTGCTGCCAAAAACCGCGGCGGCACGCGTGCAGGAGGCCGTGGTCCAGGAATGGGGCCAGGGCCTGATCCGCAGCTGGAACAGCGCGGGCTGGTTCAGCCTGCCGCAGCGCCTGGGTGACAAGATTGCGCAGCTGATAGGCGCAAAACCGGGCGAAGTGGTGGCCACCGACAGCACCTCGATCAATCTCTACAAGGTGCTGAGCGCGGCACTTCATATCGCCGCGCAGGACGCGCCGCAGCGCAAAGTCATTGTGAGCGAGCGCAGCAACTTCCCGACCGACCTCTATATTGCCGAAGCCCTGTGCAAGGAACGCGGTTGCCGTCTGCAACTGGTGGAGCCCGAGGAGATTGCCGCAGCCTTGACCGCCAACGTGGCCGTGCTGATGCTGACCCATGTGAACTACCGCACCGGCGCCATGCACGACATGAAGGCCGTGACCAGCGCGGCGCACGCAGCGGGCGTGCTCACGGTCTGGGACCTTGCACACAGCGCGGGCGCCGTCCCCGTGGACCTGAACGGCGCAAAGGCCGATTTCTCGATTGGCTGCGGCTACAAGTACTTGAATGGCGGCCCCGGCGCCCCGGCCTTTGTCTGGGTCAACCCCCAACACGCCGACCGCTTCTGGCAGCCGCTGGCCGGTTGGTGGGGCCATGCCGCGCCGTTCGAGTTCACGCCCGACTACCGGCCCGCCGCCGGCATTTCTCGGTACCTGTGCGGCACGCAGCCGATTCTGAGCATGACGGCGCTGGAATGCGGGCTTGACGGCTTTCTGGCGGCCGAGCCACTGGGCGGCATGCAGGTGCTGCGCCGCAAATCGCTGGCCCTCACCGACCTGTTCATTCAACTGGTTGAAGAGCGCTGCGCAGATCAGGGCCTCGGGCTGGCAACGCCGCGCGAGCACGCGCAGCGCGGCTCGCAGGTTTGCCTCACGCGCAAGGAAGGCGCTTACGCCATCGTGCAGGCGCTGATTGCGCGCGGCGTGATTGGTGACTACCGCGCAGGCGACGGCGGCAAACATCTCGACATCCTGCGCTTCGGCTTCACGCCGCTCTACATCGGCTTTGAAGATGTCTGGAACGCCGTGGAGCACCTCAAGCAGGTACTTGACACCGATGAGTGGCAAAGAGCCGAATTCAACCAGAAACATGCGGTGACCTGATCATGTGCCCCTACGCCCCTGACTCCCACAACCCCCAGAGCCCCCAGAGCAAGCCTGAGGACATCGTTCGCGACGAGAAAGCCCAGCTCGACTTCAGCCGCGACATGAGCTATGGCGACTACCTGCAGCTCGACGCGATTCTGAACGCGCAAAAACCACTCTCGCCCGCGCACGACGAGATGCTGTTCATCGTCCAGCACCAGACCAGCGAGCTCTGGATGAAGCTGATGCTGCATGAGCTGCGTGCGGCGATTGCGAATGTAGCGGCCGACGAACTGGGCAGCGCCTTCAAGATGCTGGCGCGCGTGAGCCGCATCATGGAGCAACTGGTCCATGCCTGGGACGTGCTGGCCACCATGACGCCGCCCGAGTACAGCGCAATGCGCCCCTACCTCGGGGCGTCGAGCGGCTTCCAGAGCTACCAGTACCGCTGCATCGAATTCGCCCTGGGCAACAAGAACGCCGCCATGCTCCAGCCGCACGCACACCGGCCGGACCTGCTGGCGCAGGTGCAGGCCGCTTATGAAGCCCCCTCGCTCTATGACGAAGCGCTGCGCCTGCTGGCCCGGCGCGGCCTGGCCGTGCCGGCCAGCCACACCGAACGCGACTGGACACAGCCCTACCTTGAAAGCGCCGCGGTCGAACAGGCCTGGCTGACCGTCTACCGCGACCCGAAACAGTACTGGGACCTGTATCAGCTCGGCGAAGAACTCACAGACCTCGAAGACGCGTTTCGCCTCTGGCGCTTCCGCCATGTCACCACGGTCGAGCGCATCATCGGCTTCAAGCCCGGCACCGGCGGTACCAGCGGCGTGAGTTATTTGCGCAAGATGCTGGATGTGGTGTTGTTTCCGGAGATCTGGAAATTGCGGACGGATTTGTGAGGGAAATGGTTTTTCCCGAATAGATATCTGCGCGAAGAGCTATTTAATTGATAGCTGGGGCTGTGCTGATGTTGATGCTGTGGGCCTTCACGACCAGGCCGGGACTCGCCCCGGCGGGCGACTCACTTTCTCTTGCGTCGCCAAGAGAAAAGTAAGCAAAGAGAAGGCGACCCGCAGTCTGGGTCCTTGCGCTTCGCTTCAGGCAACCTGTGCTGCTCGACTCCGGCGGGGGGCCGCAGAACTCGCCTGCGGCTCAAACAACTGCGGCCCTGATCCCGCCTCCATCTGCGCTGCTCGGCCCAGCCACACGGGTGGGGAGCGGATAGCAATACCGAATGCACAAAGAAAATACCAGGACAAACAAGGACACGCCATGGCGTGTCCTTATGGTCTTACGTCTCCGGTATTGGGTTGCTTCTGTCTGCGCCGAGGAGCGCAGGGCCAGGCGGATCAGGGCTCGCGATTGTCTGAGCCGCAGGCGAGTTGAGCGAGACCCCGCCTGGACCGAGCACCGCAGGCTGCCCGCAGCGAAGCGAAGGGACGCAGACAGCAGGGTCGCCTTTTCTTTTGCTTACTTTTATTTTGGCGAAGCTGTATGGACCGGACACATGGTGGACAGGTGTGCGGAGACATGGTTGACGGTTTGAATTAATCCACAACCGGCTGTCGCAAGTCAATTTCCAGGCAGTGGTGGTGTGCGAAATAGACATCGAACACGCCGTCCTCCCCCTCCCGCACACGCACTGC
>NZ_JBFUJO010000036.1:0-33502 GCF_056401355.1 Polaromonas sp. P4_F4
CACATGATGAGCACCTGCGAGCCCATGTTGGGGTAGACGCTGGCGATCGGTGCGGCGATCATGCCGGCGACCGCCGCCAGGCCGACGCCCAGGGCAAACACCAGGGCGTGGATGCGCTTGATGTTGATGCCCAGGGACTCGGCCATCTCGCGGTTGAAGGCGCCGGCGCGTATCTTCATGCCCAGCCGGGTCCGGGAGATCAGCCCATACAGACCCAGCGCCAGCGCGATGCAGACGCCGGACATGAAGAGGCGGTAGACCGGGTAGGACAAATTCTCGGTGAGGGGGATCGAGGCGCCGAGCAGGTCGGGAATGGTCACGCCGTGCACGTCGTCGCCCCAGAGGATGGAGCGCAGCTCTTCAAAGATGTAGATCAGCCCGAAGGTCAGCAGCACCTGGTCGAGGTGGTCGCGCTGATAGAAATGGCGAAACAGCAGCCATTCGAGCGCCAGGCCAAAAATGACCGCGAGCACGGCGCCCAGGAGGATGGCCAGGCTCAGGCTGCCCAGCTGGGCGCTGAGCGACCAGGCGAGATAAGCGCCCAGCATGTAAAAGCTGCCGTGCGCCAGGTTGACCACGCCCATGATGCCGAAGATCAGGGTCAGGCCGGCGGCCAGCATGAACAGCAGCAGGCCGTACTGCACGCTGTTGAGCAGCTGGATGAGGAAGTTGGCTAACGTCATGTCAATTCGTCATGCCACATCACAGGCGGCAACCGCGCGCAGGATCGGCCAGCGCCTTGGCGGCGACACTGACCATTTTGTTTTCCTTGTTCTCCACTTTGCGTAGGTAGATGTCCTGCACCGGGTTGTGCGCTTTTGACAGGGTGAACGTGCCACGCGGGCTGTCGATCTTTGCCTGCTCCATGCCCTTGATGAGCACCTCACGTTTGCTGAAGTCACCGCCAGCGGCTTTCAGTCCGGCAGCAAGCATTTGCGCCGCGTCGTAACCCTGGACCGCATACACATCGGGCTGCAGCTTGTAGGTCTTGGCGTAGCTGAGACGGAAGGAGCGGTCTTTCGGCGTGTCGAGGCCATCGGCATAGTGCAGTGTGGTGAGCAGGCCTGTAGCCGCGTCGCCCTGCGCATCCAGCGTGCCGTCGGTCAGAAAGCCCGCACCGTACAGAGGGATCTTGCCCTTGAGGCCGGCGGCGGCACAGTCCTTGACAAACTTGACGGCACCCGCACCCGCAAAAAACGTGTAGACGGCATCGGGTTTTGCCGCGGCGATTTCGGCCAGCAAGGCCTGGAATTCCACCGTCGGGAAAGGCACGTTCAGTTCCTTGATGACCTTGCCGCCTTTGGCCTCAAAGCCTTCCTTGAATCCCTTGACCGACTCCTCGCCGGCTGCATACTTCCAGGTGATGGTGACGGCGCTCTTGTGTTTGCGCTCGGCGGCCACCAGTCCCATGGCGTAGGCCGGTTGCCAGTTGGTGAACGAGGTGCGAAAGATGTTTGGCGCGCACAAAGGCCCCGTGATCATGTCGGCTCCGGCGTTGGGAATGATGAGCAGGGTCTTGGTGTCTTTCGCCACCTTGGCCATGCCCATGGCGACGCCGGAGTGCACGGTGCCGACCAGCACATCCACCTTGTCGCGCTGAACCAGCTTGTTGGCGTTTTCGATGCCCTTGGACGGCTCGGACTCGTCGTCGACCTTGAAGAACTCGATCTTCTTGCCGGCGAGCGCGCCACCCTGTTCCTGCACAAACAGCTTGAAGCCGTTTTCGATGGCCACGCCCAGCTGGGCAAAGGTGCCGGTATAGGGCAGCATCAGGCCGACCTTGATGCTGTCATTGCCTTGCGCCTGGGCGGCTGAGGCAGCGAGCAAAGCACAGGAAATGGTCAAGAGGGAAGAAGCCGAAAATTTTTTCACAGGAATGTCTCCGTTGGGCAAAGGGATGGGTCAGGGGCGAGTGAGGCGCGAGTGAGGGGTTACGCTGCAGAATCGGCAGCGGGCGCGTGTTGGTCAGTGGTGTTGGTCAATGAATTCCTTGACGGCGTGGATCAAGGCCGCAGGCTGGTCGCGATGAGGCGAGTGCCCGCATTGCGCGAGTTCGAGCAGCTGCGTTTGCGGGGGTGGGAGGCGGCGGGCAATGCCGTGGATATGTTCCAGCGTGCCGTATTCGTCATCCAGCCCTTGCACGGCAAGAATCGGGCAAGTGATGGACGGCAGCTCGGCCTCGATCGTCCAACTGAGAAAGCTGGGGTCCAGCCAGATGTCGTTCCAGCCCTGGAAGGCTGAATCAACATCCTCGTGGTAGCGCGTCAGTTTCTCTTTGAGGTCGGTGCTCCGATAGGCTTCGCGGGCCGTGCGAATGCTTGCCAGGCCATACTCTTCAACCATCAGGTGTGGCGCGACAACGACCAGGCCCGCCACCGAGTCTGGAAAGCGCGAGGCATACAGCAGAGCGATGGAGCCGCCATCGCTGTGGCCCAATAGCCAGGGTTTCTCCTTGACGTTCAGCGCTTCAAGCAAGGCGGGCAGCACCTCGTGTGCCTGTGCGTGCATGAAGTTGGCGCTCCAGCGCTCAGCGGCTGCGCGCGGCGTTGAGCGTCCATAGCCGGGGCGCGAGTACACCAGGCCGCGAACATTGGCTGCATCACACAGCGCCTGCGGAAAGTCCTTCCACATGGCGACCGATCCCAGCCCTTCGTGCAGGAATACGACCAGAGGGCGATCCTGCTTGCCGGCATTGAGCCATTGATGCTCGATACGCACCCGCCGGCCTGCCCAGTCGATGTCGACGAATGACGTGTCGTTCGTGGTTGTTTGAAGTGGCTGTGGGGCACTCATGCCTTGCGCTCCTGTTCCCGCAAGCGAAAGCGCTGGATTTTCCCGGTTGCCGTCTTCGGCAATTCATTCATGAATTCGATGAAGCGCGGATATTTATAGGGCGCGAGCCGCTCCTTCACGAAGGCCTGCAGCGTGGCCTCGTCGACCTGATGGCCCGGCTTGACAACGACAAAGGCCTTTGTCTTGGTCAAGCCTTTTTCATCTTTCTTGCCGATCACGGCGCACTCGAGTACAGCGGGGTGCTGCACCAGCGTGGCCTCGACCTCGAACGGCGACACGTAAATGCCGCTGACCTTGAGCATGTCGTCGCTGCGGCCCGAGTAGGTGTAGGTGCCGTCGGCGTTGCGGACGTATTTGTCGCCGCTTTTGGTCCACGCACCCTGAAAGGTATCGCGCGATTTTTCGCGGTTGCCCCAGTACATGAGTGCCGAGCTTGGGCCGTGGATGTAGAGGTCGCCGGTTTCGCCATCCGGCACCGGGCGGCCGTCGTCGTCGCGCAGTTCGACTTCATATCCCGGAACGGGCCAGCCCGTGGTGCCATAGCGCACCTGTCCCGGGCGGTTGGACAGGAAGATATGCAGCATTTCGGTTGAACCCAGGCCGTCGATGATCTCGACCCCGAAGTGGGCCGTGAACCGCTCGCCCAGTTCGCTGGGCAAGGCTTCGCCGGCCGAGGAGACCAGGCGCAGCGCAATGTCTTCTTTAGCCGGCAGGGCAGGCGAGGCCAGCATGCCGGCAAAACCGGTGGGCGCACCGAAGAATACGGTTGGACGCAGGCCGCCCACCTCGCCGCGCCAGCGTTTGAACGTGGCCTCCGGCGTCGGCCGCTCGGCCATCAGGATTGTGGTGGCGCCCACGCTCAAGGGAAAACTCAGTGCATTGCCCAGGCCATAGGCAAAGAAAAGTTTGGCCGCCGAGAAGCAGACATCCTGCTCGGTGAGGCCCAGCACCGGCGTGCCATAGAGCTCGGCGGTCCAATAGGGGTTGCCGTGGCTGTGCAGCGTGCCTTTGGGCCTGCCGGTGGAGCCGGAGGAATAAAGCCAGAAGCCGGGATCGTCCGGGCTGGTGCCCGCCGGCTCGGCCAGTGGCGCGTGTTGTGCCATCAGGGTGTCGAGTGCCACGGCGCCTTCGGGCAAGGCCGCGTCAGGACGCGAGACGATCACGGTCCTGACCTCATGGCCACCCTGGGTCATGGCCGCCTGCAGCGTGGGCAGCAAGGCCCCGGACACGATGGCCGCCTGAGCCCGGCTGTGTTGCAGCATATAGGCGTAGTCGTCGGCGGTGAGCAGTGTGTTGACGGCCACCGGCACGATGCCGGCATACATGGCGCCCAGAAAACTCACCGGCCAGTCGCTGCAGTCATGCATCAGCAGCAGCACGCGCTCCTCGCGGCGCACGCCCGAGGCCAGCAGTGCTGCCGCCACGCGGCGAATGCGCTCCGCCAGATCGCCATAGCTCAGGCTGCCCTGGTTGTCAATGTAGGCTGGTTTGGTGGGTCGGACGAGGTTGCGCCCGATCAGGTGCTGGGCAAAGTTGAAGCGCGCGCCGGGCGGCGCGACGGGGAGGGTGGGGGTCAAGTCTGTCTCCTTGATTTTTGCAGGGCAGTCGTCTGGCGGCGCTTAAAAGGCTAGAAGGCGGTGAGCACGGCGGTGCTGGCTTGCACCGCGCTGCGGCGGTGGTAGAAGCTCAGTGCACGCACGCCACCGAGTTCCTCACCGCCGCCCGCGCGCCCGGGCCCGCCGTGCAGCGACTGCGGCATCACATTGCCATGGCCGGTGTGCAGTTGCGCCACATCGGGCGAGAGCACATGCACGCGGCCGTGGCTGTCGGCCAGCTCCAGCGCGGTGGCGGCGAGCGCGGCCGGGTCGCTGCCGTAGAGCGAGGCCACCAGTGAGCCCTGGCCCCGGCGCACCAGGGTCAACGCATGGGACATGTCGTTGGCGGCATGGCGATAAGGCATCAGGGTGGCCACCGGGCCAAAAACTTCGGTGTCGTGGATGCGGTCGGCAGCATCGGCATCGCGGGCGCCCAGCAGCGTGGGCCCGACGCAGCAAGCCACGGCGGGGTCGGCATCCACCAGCGCGTGCGTTTTGCCATCGTGCAGCAACTCAGCCTGCGTCTGCAGGTGGGCCAGGCCCTCGCGGACGCCGGCAAGCTGCGCGCGGTTGACCAGCGCACCCATGCGAACGGTTTCGTTGCGCGGGTTGCCCACAACGGTTTTGGACAGGCGCGCGGCGATCGCCTCGGCCACCGGGCCATACAAGTCCTCGGGGACGAAGACGCGGCGAATAGCGGTGCATTTCTGGCCTGATTTGACCGTCATCTCGCGCACCACTTCCTTGACCAGCAAATCGAAGGCGGCGCTGCCGGCGGCTTCACCGGGTAGCAGCAGGGCCGAGTTGATGCTGTCCGCTTCGATGTTGACGCGCACCGAGCGTTGCGTCACGGCGGGATGCGAGCGGATCACGGCCGCTGTTTCTGCCGATCCGGTGAACGACACGACGTCAAAAGGTTGCAGCGCGTCCATCAGGCCTGCAGAGCTGCCGCACACGACCGACAGTGCGCCGGCCGGGAAGATGCCGGCTTCGACCACGTCCTGCACCATGCGCTGGGTGAGCCATGCCGTGGTGGTGGCGGGCTTGACGATCACCGGCACGCCGGACAGCAGTGCGGGCGCCGCCTTTTCCCACAGTCCCCAGCTCGGAAAGTTGAAGGCGTTGATGAACAGGGCGATGCCCCGCGTGGGGGTCAGTACATGTTGCGACTGGAACAGGTCTTCCTTGCCCAGCCGTGTCATCTCGCCGTCGAGCAGGAAGCGGCGGTCGCCCAGTGAGTCCCCGAGTTTTGCGTAGGTGCCGAGCGTGAAGATGCCGCCGTCGATGTCCACCGCCGAGTCGTTCTTGACGGTGCCGCTGTTGGCGGTGGCGATGTCATAGTAGGCATCGCGGTTCGCCTGCAGCACCTTAACGGCGGCGGCCAGCATCGCGGCGCGCTCGCGGTAGGTCAGGCGCTGCAGCGCTGCGCGGCCCTGCTCGCGTGCAAACGCAAAGCCTGCCGCGAGATCAAGCCCGGTGGCGTCCACGCGGACCAGCTCGGTGCCCAGGGTGGGGTCGAACAGGGGCGTGCCGGCGCCGCTACCGGCCTGCCAGCGGCCCCCGAGGAAGTTGGAAATCAGTTCAGTCATGCAATTCTTTCGTGAGGAGTAATCGTGACGCCGCCGGGCCGCCCAAAGGGAAATTAGCCCCCAAGGGGCTGGAGCCTGCGGCTCCGAACCTGCCTGCGCAGGTTTGGACAGGCGACAGAGGCGAAGCATCTGGCGAGCCGCGGCCTGCAAGGCCTCGCGCAGCACACGAAGTGGCAAGCGTGGGGGCCAAAGTGCGCCGCGCCGGGCCGCCCCAAGCAAGCACAGCCCCCTCGGGGGGCAGCGCAGCACACGAAGTGGCAAGCGTGGGGGCCGTGACGCCGCCGGGCCGCTCCCAAGGCGGCACAGCCCCCTCGGGGGGCAGCGCAGCACACGAAGTGGCAAGCGTGGGGGCCATATCAGCGGGTGAATTCGATGCGGCCTTCGGGCAGCAGGTAAAGCACGAGCGCGCGGCCGCTGGATACGGTGGGCCTGTGTGCGCTGCCCGGTGGGTAGACCAGCCAGCCGGCCGGATGGCTATCAAACTGCGCATCGCCTTCGATGGGCATGATCAGGTCGATCTCGCCATTTGGGTGGCTGTGGTGTGGCCCGGCAATGTCTTTCATGTCGACCACGTCGACCGAGAAACCGTGCAGGTCAGCGGCGGGTTTGAAGATACGGCCGTAGCGGATGCCACCGCCTTCGCGGTCACACAGCCAGCCCTCCGCGACCCCGGTTTCGCAGGCCTGTTTCAGGCGGTCATAGGTGATACTACCGGGGCCGTGCTCGGCATTCAGCCACGCTTGCAGGCTGGCATCGAGAGGGCGCCCAGCCAGTTGAATGGTGAGTTCTGCAATATGTTCGTGAAAGTGTGTGGGTGACACGTGTATCTCCAGGGTTGCGTGGTTGCGCTGCGCTTGCGTTCAGGTGTAATATGAATTATTGTGCAGGACGAACAATAAATCTTCGAAAATCCCATGTCAAGCAATATATTGCATCAATCAGGGTTAACACTTAGCGATGTGACCACTGACTTTGAACCGGCGAAGGCCGAGGCCGGGCTGGTGGATGGCGCGACGGCGCCGGGTAAAAACCCGTTTCTGGTGGCGCTGGGGCAGCGGGTGGCGGCCTTGCGCGCGCGCCGCGGGCTCACGCGCAAGGCGGTGGCCATCGCCGCGGATGTGTCTGAGCGCCACCTGGCCAACCTGGAATATGGTCTGGGTAACGCCTCGATACTGGTCCTGCTGCAGGTGGCCGGTGCGCTTCAGTGTTCCTTGGCCGAAATTATTGGCGACCGCACCACCACCTCGCCCGAGTGGTTGATGATCCGCGAGCTTCTCGAGCAGCGTGATGACGCGACGCTCAGGCGCGTGCGCATCGTGATCGGGGAAATGCTGGGAACCGGTGGCGGCAATGTCATACGCAGTCCGCGTATTGCATTGATTGGGCTGCGTGGCGCCGGCAAGTCCTCGCTGGGGCAGCTGTTGGCCGACGACCTGGGTTTCCCGTTTGTTGAACTGAGCCGGGAAATTGAAAAATTCGCGGGCTGCAGCGTGTCGGAGATCCAGGCGCTTTACGGCATGAACGCCTACCGCCGCTATGAGCGGCGCGCCCTGGAGGAATCCATCCAGATCTATCCGGAGGCGGTGATTGCCACGCCGGGCGGGCTGGTGTCTGATCCTGCGACGTTTAACCTTTTATTGAGCCATTGCACGACGGTCTGGCTGCAGGCCACGCCCGAGGACCACATGCGGCGGGTGATGGAGCAGGGGGACCTGCGCCCCATGGCCAACAGCAAGGAGGCGATGGAAGACCTGAAAGACATCCTTGCCGGTCGGGCACCTTTTTATTCCAAGGCGGAGTTCACCGTGAACACCAGCGCGCAGCCCCTGTTGCCGACTTCTGCTGCGCTGCGCGAACTGGTCCGCAATGCCCTGGAACTCCCGCTGGATGAAAAAATCAAAAAACATGCATAAAAGTGCTTGACGTCTTTCTGTTATAGGCATTATTATTCGTGTATGAATTCTGGTTCGTGCACTATTTTGCTTATTTTGAGGAGATGAAGTGAACATTGACACTCGCGTTGACTACCAAACCAACCCCGGTCGCTATAAACACTGGGCACTGAAGTTTGAAGGGCCCGTCGCCACGCTGACGGCTGACTTTGACGAAAACGCAGGCCTGCGACCTGGCTACAAGCTCAAGCTCAACAGCTACGACCTTGGCGTTGATATTGAGCTCAATGATGCGATTAACCGCATTCGCTTCGAGCATCCGGAAGTCCGCACGGTGGTGGTGACCAGTGCCAAGGAGAAGGTCTTCTGCTCGGGCGCCAACATCTTCATGCTGGGTGTCAGCAGCCATTCCTGGAAGGTGAATTTCTGCAAATTCACCAATGAAACCCGCAACGGCCTGGAAGACTCCTCCAAATACAGTGGCCTGAAGTTCCTCGCCGCCGTCAATGGCGCATGTGCCGGTGGTGGTTATGAATTGGCGCTGGCCTGCGATGAAATCATCCTGGTGGATGACCGCTCCAGCGCGGTGAGCCTGCCCGAGGTGCCGCTGCTGGGCGTGCTGCCCGGCACCGGCGGCCTGACACGCGTCACCGACAAGAAGCATGTGCGCCACGACCTGGCCGATCTGTTCTGCACCAGCGTCGAAGGCGTGCGCGGCCAGAAGGCCAAAGACTGGCGCCTGGTGGACGACATCGCCAAGCCGCAGGTCTTTGCCCAGAAAGTCCGGGAGCGGGCGCTTGAATTGGCCGCCACGAGCGACCGGCCGGCCGATGGCAAGGGTGTCATGCTGCCGCCGGTTGAGTGCGTGATCGAAGCAGACGCACTGCGCTACCCGAACGTCGTGGTCGAAATTGACCGCACCAAGCGCACCGCCACCTGGACCGTCAAGGGCCCCACCGGCGCCCAGCCCACCGACCTGGCCGGCATCGAAGCCGCTGGTGCTGCCTGGTACCCCTTGCAGATGGCGCGCGAACTGGAAGACGCCATCCTGCAAATGCGCACCAACGAGCTGGACATTGGCACCTGGCTCATCAAGACCCAGGGCGATGCGGCTGCGGTGCTGGCGATGGACGCCACCTTGCTGGCCCATCAAAACCACTGGCTGGTGCGTGAAACGATTGGTTTGCTGCGCCGCACGTTCAGCCGGCTGGATGTGTCGTCGCGCAGCCTGTTTGCACTGATCGAGCCAGGCTCCTGCTTTGCCGGTACCTTTCTTGAATTGGCTTTGGCCTGCGACCGCAGCTACCACCTGGCGCTGCCGGATGACGAGGCTGGCGCACCGAAGATCACCGTGAGCGAGACCAACTTCAGCCTGTACCCGATGGTCACAGAGCAGAGCCGCCTGGGCCGCCGTTTCTACAACGAACAACCTGCGCTGGACGCGGTACGCGCCAGCATGGGCCAGGCGCTCGATGCCGACGCTGCGTTCGCCCTCGGCCTGGTCACCTCAAACCCTGACGACATCGACTGGGCCGACGAAGTACGTATTGCCGTTGAAGAGCGCGTGGCGATGTCGCCCGATGCCCTCACCGGCATGGAGGCCAACCTGCGCTTCAACGGACCTGAAAACATGTTCACCCGTGTCTTCGGGCGGCTCACCGCCTGGCAGAACTGGATTTTCCAGCGCCCCAACGCCGTCGGCGAAAAGGGTGCCCTGAAGGTCTATGGCAAAGGCGACAAGGCCCAGTTCGACTGGAACCGCGTCTAGACAAAAGCTCTCGTTGTGCGGTGCGAGTCCGGGTGGCGCACCGCAACCGAATCCATCCCCCGAATCAGCCTTGTTTTTTGGAGACCACGATGTCCAGCATTAACTACAGCGAAAAGATTCCCAACAACGTCAACCTGAGCGAAGACCGCACGCTGCAGCGTGCGCTCGAACAGTGGCAGCCCAATTTCATCAACTGGTGGGACGACATTGGGCCCGAAGGCTCGACCAACTCGGACGTCTACCTGCGGACTGCCGTGAGCGTGGACCCGCAAGGCTGGGCCCAGTTTGGCCATGTGAAGATGCGCGACTACCGCTGGGGTATTTTCCTCAACCCGGGCGAAACCGACCGTACCATCCACTTTGGCGATCACAAGGGCGAGAAAGCCTGGCAGGACATTCCTGGTGAATACCGTGCCAACCTGCGCCGCATCATCGTCACGCAGGGCGACACCGAGCCGGCGTCTGTCGAGCAGCAGCGCCACCTCGGCCTGACCGCCCCCAGCATGTATGACCTGCGCAACCTCTACCAGATCAACGTCGAGGAAGGCCGCCACCTGTGGGCCATGGTCTATTTGCTGCACAAGCATTTTGGCCGCGATGGCCGCGATGAAGCCGAAGGCCTGCTGGAGCGCCGCAGCGGGGACGCGAACAATCCGCGCATCCTGGGTGCCTTCAACGAAGCCACGCCGGACTGGCTGAGTTTCTTCATGTTCACCTATTTCACCGACCGCGACGGCAAGTTCCAGCTGTGCGCGCTGGCGGAAAGCGCTTTTGATCCGCTGGCCCGCACGACCAAGTTCATGCTGACCGAAGAAGCGCACCACATGTTCGTGGGCGAAAGCGGCATTTCCCGCGTCATCCAGCGCACCTCGCAGAAGATGAACGAACTCAAGACCGACGACGTGGCCAAGCTGCGCGCCGCCGGCGTGATCGACCTGCCGACCATCCAGCGCTACATCAACTTCCATTACAGCGTCACGATTGACCTGTTCGGTGCCGATGAGTCCAGCAATGCCGCCACTTTCTACAGCACCGGCCTGAAAGGCCGCTACGAAGAAGGCAAGCGCGTGGATGACCATGCGCTCAAGGGCCAGACCTACAAGGTGCTCGAAGCACGCAATGGCGAACTGGTTGAAAAAGAAGTGCCGATGCTCAACGCGCTCAATGAAGTGCTGCGCGACGACTACATCAAGGACTCGGTGGCCGGTGTCGAGCGCTGGAACAAGGTGCTTGAAAAAGCGGGGATTTCCGTCAAACTCAGGGTGCCGCACAAGGCTTTTCACCGCAACATCGGCGCGCTGGCAGGCGTCAAGGTGTCGCCGGATGGCCGCGTGGTGTCCGAAGCCGAATGGAATGCCTCGGTGGGCCAATGGTTGCCCAGCAACGAAGACCGCGCTTACGTCGCCAGCCTGATGGGCCGCGTGGTCGAACCAGGCAAGTTTGCCAACTGGATTGCACCGCCTGTCATGGGCATCAATCGCCAGCCGGTGGACTTCGATTACGTCCGTTTTAACTGATCTCCCCCAGCAAGGAAGATCATGCAGGGGGCACTTGGCGCCTCCTGCATGCCAATCAAGCCGATGACCGGGAACCGCCATGGATATGACCGAAATACACGTTATCAAGCAGCACCTGATTGATCCCGAAATCTGCATCCGCTGCAACACCTGCGAAGCCATCTGCCCGGTTCAGGCCATCACGCACGATTCACGCAACTACGTGGTCGATGCTGAAAAATGCAATCTCTGCATGGCCTGCATATCCCCGTGCCCGACCGGCTCGATTGACAACTGGCGCACCATGCCGCGCATCAAGGCCTATAGCCTCACCGAGCAACTGGGCTGGGACGAGTTGCCCCCGGAACTCACCCCGGAAGAACTTGCGGCTGAGGGCGTGGCCCCCGGTGCGATGCCCGAGATCGAACCGGTGGCGCCCTCGCTGCCGGCTGCGGTCACTGGCGAAACGGCCTTCAACAGTGCGCAGTACGGCGCCACGTTGCCGCCCTGGTCGGCGGCGCACGGCTACACCAACCTGTACGGCGCCAAGGCGGCCGAAAAATTCATCACGGCCGCGGTCGTTGGCAATGTGCGCGTCACCGAAGTGGGCAAGGAATACGACACGCACCACATCGTGCTCGACTTCGGCGGCATGCCCTTCCCGGTGCTTGAAGGCCAGTCGATCGGAATTTTGCCGCCGGGCAGCGACGAAGCGGGCAAACCGCACTATGCCAGGCAGTATTCGATTGCGAGCCCGCGCAATGGCGAGCGGCCCGGTTACAACAATGTGTCACTTACCATCAAGCGCGTGCTGCAAGACCACCAAGGCAACGCGGTGCGCGGTGTCGGGTCGAACTACATGTGTGACCTGCAGATCGGCGACAAGGTGCAGGTGATCGGCCCGTTCGGCACCAGCTTCCTGATGCCGAACCACCCGCGGTCGAACATCGTGATGATTTGCACCGGCACGGGCAGCGCACCCATGCGCGCCATGACCGAATGGCGTCGCCGGCTGCGTCAATCGGGCAAGTTTGAGGGGGGCAAGCTGATGCTGTTCTTTGGCGCACGCACCAAGGAAGAGTTGCCGTATTTTGGTCCGCTGCAGACCCTGCCCAAGGATTTCATCGACATCAACTTCGCTTTTTCGCGCACGCTGGAGCAACCCAAGCGCTACGTGCAGGATGCGATGCGCGAGCGGGCTGCCGACCTGGGCGCCTTGCTCAAAGACCCGAACACCTACTTCTATGTGTGCGGACTCAAGAGCATGGAAGAGGGCGTGGTGCTGGCCTTGCGCGATGTGGCGCAGCAGGCTGGCCTGTCGTGGGAAACGGTGGGTGCGGCCCTGAAACAGGAAGGCCGGCTCCATCTTGAAACCTACTGAGCCTTAGGTTTTCCTTCCACTTTTTCACTCACTTTTTTCCTGCCGGCAGGAAGGCTCAGCGCTTTTCTGATGCCGGCCGAGTCATGCCATGAAAAATCTGACCCTCTCATCCCGCGCCCCCGGCGTGGCTCAAGTCACCATGTCCCGCCCGGCAGTGTTCAATGCCTTCGACGAGGCGATGATCACCGAACTGGAAACGGCCTTCACCCAGCTTGCTGCTGATCCGGCCGTGCGCGTGATCGTGCTGGCGGGCGAGGGCCGGCATTTCAGCGCCGGTGCCGATCTGCAATGGATGCAGCGCGCCAGCACTGCCTCCCGCGAATGGAACCTGGACGATGCGCGCCGCTTTGCCGGCATGCTGGCGTGCATTGAGTCTTGTCCCAAGCCCACCGTGGCGCGGGTGCAGGGCGCGGCGCTGGGCGGCGGTGTGGGCCTGGTCTGTGCCTGCGACCTGGCGATTGCGGCAGACAACGCCAGCTTCGCGGTCAGCGAGGCCAGGTTCGGCATCCTGCCCGCGGTGATCGGCCCCTATGTGGTCAACGCGGTGGGCAAGCGCCAGGCCAGGCGCCTGGCGCTGACGACCACGCGCATTGCTGCCGCCGAGGCGCTGACCATCGGGCTGGTGCAGCAGGTGGTTGGGCTGGACGCGCTCGACGCGGCGCTGAATGCCGCCATTGCCGAACTGCTGACCGGCGGGCCAGGCGCACAGCGTGAAATCAAGCAGCTGTTTGCCCAGCTTGAAGTCGGGCCGATCACGCATGAGGTGCGCGAGTTGACCGCACAAACCATCAGCCGCGTGCGGGGTACCGACGAGGCCCGCGAAGGCTTTGCGGCCTTTCTGGGCAAGCGGCCACCGAACTGGATGGCGCAATGACAACGAACAGGCTCATCGAGGCGCCTCTGCTGGTGGTCGGCGCCGGTGTCATGGGGGTCGGCATTGCGCAGGTCGCCGCACAGGCTGGCCATGCCGTGATGCTTTACGACACCCGCGAAGGCGCGGCTGCCGAAGCGAAGACCAAGCTGGCCAAGAGCCTTGATGCGCTGGTGGAAAAGGGCAAGCTGACGGCGCAAGGCGTGTCGCAGACGCTGTCGCGCATCGAAGCCATAGCCACGCTGGAAGCGGCCGCACCGGCGCGGCTGGTGGTGGAAGCCATTGTCGAAAAGCTCGACGTCAAACGTGGGCTGTTCCAGCAGCTCGAAGCCATCGTGGCCGCCGATTGCGTACTGGCCACCAACACCTCGTCGATTTCGGTCACGGCCATTGCCAATGGCCTGCAACATCCGGCACGCCTGGTCGGTATGCACTTCTTCAATCCGGTGCCGCAGATGCGGCTGGTCGAGGTGGTCTCGGGCCTGCAGACCGACCCGGCGGTGGCTGCGCTCATTTTTGACCTGGCCGGCGTCTGGGGCAAGGTGGCTGTGCATGCGCGCTCGACGCCGGGCTTCATCGTCAACCGTATTGCCCGGCCTTTTTACGCCGAAACCCTGGCACTGCTGCAGGAGCAGGCTGCCACGCCCGCGGTGCTCGATGCCTGTCTGCGTGCCGTCGGGTTTCGCATGGGCCCCTGTGCATTGATGGACCTGATTGGCCACGACACCAATTTTGCGGTGACCAGTTCGGTCTACGAGGCCAATTTCTACGACAAGCGTTTTGCGCCGTCGCTGGTACAGCGTGAGCTCGTCGACGGTGGTTTGCTGGGGCGCAAGTCGGGCCGCGGCTTTTACGACTACACCGCGGGTACCGTACAACCGGCGAGCGCCGATTTCGCACCGTTGCCTCTACCGGTCGCACCAGTCGCGCAATCGTTGTGCGTGCAGGGATCCGGACCGGTGGCCGAGCGACTGGTTGCGGCGCTGGCGCAGGCCGGCCGCGCTTTTTCGCGCGATGAAAGCAGCGACTGGATCGGGCTGGCGGTAGATAGTGCCCAACTGCGGCTGACCGACGGCAGGCCGGCCTCGCAGCTGGGCGCTGAAGTGGCCGTGTTTGACCTGCCTGTGTCCAGCGAGACCGGCATCGCACTGGCCTGGGCGCCTTCTTCGCGTGCCTCCGCGGGGTGGTGCGCCGCCGCCGCCACCTGGCTGCAGGCGCTGGGCTTCGGCCCGCAGCGCATCGCCGATGTCCCGGGCCTTGTGGTGGCCCGCACCCTCGCGATGCTGGTCAATGAAGCGGCCGACGCGGTGCTGCACGGGGTGTGCACGCCGGAGGGCGCCGACGCCGCCATGAAGCTGGGGGTTAATTATCCGGCCGGGCCTTTTGAGTGGCTGGCGCAATGGGAAGCCCGCAACGTCATGGGCTGTCTGGACGCACTGGACGCACATTACCGTGGCGAGCGCTACCGCGTCAGCCCCTGGTTGCGCCAGCGGGCCTGGCAGGAGGGCGTGCAATGAGCCGCAGGATCGACATCGCGCCCCATCTGCATGCGGAGATCGGCGACAACGGCGTGGCCGAATTGGTGTTGGGCCCGGAGGGCGGCATGCCCACCACCGACGCCCAGGGTCATGCCGCGCTGGGCACCGTCTGGGCGCAGCTGGCGGCCGAGCCCGGCGTGCGCTGCATTCTGGTGCGCAGCGTCGGCAAGGGCTTTTGCGCGGGCGGCACGCTCGACCTCGTGCAGGACATGCTGGGCAGCGAAGCCGCACGCCTGCGCGTGATGCGGGAGGGCCGCGCCATCGTGCAGGGCATGATCGATTGCGATGTGCCCATTGTCACGGCCATCAACGGCGCGGCGGTAGGCGCGGGTGCGGCGGTGGCCTTGCTGGCCGATGTGTCCATCGCGGGCCACAAAGCCAAAATCATCGACGGCCATACCAAACTCGGCGTGGCCGCCGGCGATCATGCCGCCCTCATCTGGCCCTTGCTGTGCGGCATGGCCCGTGCCAAGTACCACCTGCTGATGTGTTCCACGCTCGACGGCATCGAGGCCGAGCGCATCGGCCTGGTCAGCCTGGCGGTGCCCGACGACCAGTTGCTGGACAAGGCGCGCGAGGTGGCCCGCACGCTGGCCGCCGGCAGCCCCACGGCATTGGCTTTCACCAAGCGCAGCCTGAACCACTGGTTGCGCGCGGCCTGGCCCGCCTTCGAGCATTCCCTGGCGCTGGAGATGCTGGGCTTTGCCGGCGCCGACGCGCGTGAGGGCTTCGCGGCACTGAACGAAAAACGTGCGCCGCACTTTTCCCCGGGCTGATTCGGCGTGAAATTCGCCGGGTTCCAGGCGGGGCAGATTCGTCACGCCGCGCCTGGGATTCCCGCCACGGCATGACTGGCGAGCCGCCACGGTCCGGACTAAACTGACGGATCGGCCGGCCCGTCGGCGCTCACACTAGTCCTGATGTCCAGATGATGGTCATGGCGAGCTTTCGCTTCTACGAGGAGCTCAATGAGTTTCTCGCGCCGCAGCGGCGCGGGCGCGAGTTTGCCTGCCCCTGCGCGCGGGCGGCGACCACCAAGCACATGATCGAAGCGCTGGGGGTGCCGCACACCGAGGTCGAACTGGTGCTGGTCAACGGCGAGTCGGTCGGCTTCGACCGCCAGCTGCGCGAGGGCGATCGTGTGTCCGTGTACCCGAAGTTCGAGGCGCTCGATGTCACGCCGCTGCTGCGCGTGCGTGGGCAGGCTTTGCGCGTGACGCGCTTCGTCGCCGATGCGCATCTGGGCGGACTGGCTCACATGCTGCGCATGGCCGGCTTCGATACCCTGTACGACAACCATTTTCGCGATGAAGAGATCGAACGCATCGCCGCCGAACAGGGGCGGATCGTCCTGACGCGGGATCGCGACCTGCTCAAGCGCCGCACCATCACCCATGGCTGCTACGTGCACGCACTGCGAACGGAGCTGCAGTTGCGCGAAATCTTCGAGCGGCTCGACCTGGCGCGCAGTGCACGGCCGTTCACGCTGTGCCTGCATTGCAATGCACCCCTGCATGCGATCGAGAAGACGCGGGTCGTGACCCTGCTGCCGCCGCAAGTGCGCGAGCACTACGAGCGCTTCAGCGCCTGCGATGTATGTCATCGCGTGTTCTGGGAGGGTTCGCACTGGCGGCGCATGCGTTCGATGCTGGATGGCTTGTTGTCATGAAAATGGCAACAAACCTTTTTACGTGGCCAGCCGAAGGTGCCCAGCCTGCTGTCGTGTCGCGTGAGCCCGTCGTTGCAGGCACGAACGCTCAGGCCCCACCTTAGGTCCCACCTTAGGCACAATTGGCAGCATGCGCAAACACCTTTCTGAAACCACCGGCCCGCAGCGCCTGGGTTATGGCTTGCTGGTTGGCTTGATCACCGCGGCGCTGCCTGTTCCTACGGGGTGGCAGTTTCGCGGGCTGTTGGGCTGGTGTGTGGGTGTTGCCGTCTATTTGCTGCTCGCCTGGTGGCTGTGTGTGCGCTTTGACGCCCAGAGCACGCGTGAGCGCGCCCAGGCGCAGGACGAGCCGAATGTGGTGCTGTTCCTGCTGATGCTGCTGGCCACCCTGGCCTGCGTGGCGGCCATCATCGCTATGATGCAGCAGAGCCGGGGTCTGTCCGGCCTGCAGCGCTCACTGCATATTGCGCTGTCCATGGGGGCGCTGGCGGCCTCCTGGCTTTTCATTCAGACCATGTTCGCGTTCCACTACGCACACCGTTACTACCAGGCGGAACAGCGCCAGCAGCCGGACCGCGCGGGCCTGAAGTTCCCCGGTGGCCTGGATCCGGACTATTTCGACTTTCTCTACTACGCGCACGTCGTCGGCATGACCTCGCAGGTGTCTGACGTGCAGGTGACGTCGCGCGACATGCGCCGCCTCACGCTGCTGCACAGTGTGCTGTCGTTTGGCTTCAACATGCTGATTCTCGCGCTCAGCATCAATGTGGTGGCCAGCGCCCTGCAGTAGACGCCGTCAACGAAAGGCCTGCGAAGAACGCGTGTCTTTATTCCTCGTGCAGCCGCTTTTTCAGGGCCATTTTTTCATCGCGCCGAATGGCGGCCCGCGACTTGCGGTGGACGCCCGCCTTGCGCCGCGCAGCCGGCGCCACCAGCGGGTTTCTCGGCCTGGCAGTCTTCAGCTTCAGTTTGGTTTTTCGCGCGGAGCTCATGGCTTGGGTTGTTGCGCTCGCTGCAGCTTCAACAGCCCGGTCGACAGCGCCGTGCCGCACACAATCACGGCGGCGCACAGCATCATCCAGGATGTCACCGCTTCGCCGAGAAAGAGCACGCCGTAGAGCACCGCAAAGACCGGCACCACAAATGTCACCGACAGCGCACGCTGCGGTCCGGCGTTCTCGATCAACCGAAAAAACAGGATGTAGGCCAGCCCGGTGCACAGCACGCCGACGGCCAGCAGCGCCAGCCAGGCCGAGGTGCCCGGCATGCGCGCGGGCCACAGCCAGAGCGCTGGCAGGGCCAGCCCCAGCGTGGCGCCGATCTGGCTGCCTGCAGCGGTGACCAGCGGCGGCAGGCCGGACAGGTAGCGCTTGGTGTAGCTGGCCGAGACGCCATAGCACACACAGGCCAGCAGGCAGGCCAGCACGGCCCAGCCGGGCGCCACGCCCGAGGCGTCGGGCTTGAAGGTGGCCTTGTCCCAGGCCAGCATGGCCACGCCGGCAAAGCCGACGACCAGACCCAGCACGCGCGAGACGTTGGGTTTGTCCTTGAGCCAGAGCCAGGCGACCAGCGCGCCGAACATCGGCACGGTGGCGTTCAGGATGGCCGAGAGCCCGGTGGTGATGGACAGCAGGGCAAACGAGAAACACGCAAACGGAATGCCGGAGTTGAGCAGGCCAATGAAGAAGGTCCGCTTCCAGTTTTTCTTCAGTTCCGGCAGCAGGCCGCGCAGCCACACCATGGGCAGCAGGAAGAGGGCGGCAATCGCCACGCGCACGGCGGCGGTCGGCAGCGGGCCGAATTCCACCGTGCTGATGCGCATGAAGAGAAAGGACGAACCCCAGATGGCCGCGAGCAGCACAAAGTCGGTCAGCCAGCTTTTGGGGGCAGCCAGGGTCGCGGGTGATGCCGCGGATGGTGCCGCGGGTGGTGCCGCGGGTGGTGCCAGCCCGGTGGTCGATGAGGTCAAATCAGGGTCTCCTTCATGTGCGCACCCTCAAGCCTGAGCAGTGCTGTTTTTTTGTCGAGCCCGCCCGCATAGCCGGTGAGCGAGCCGTCGGCGCCCAGCACGCGGTGGCAGGGCACGATGACGCTGACCGGGTTGCGCCCGATCGCCGCGCCCACGGCGCGCACGGCCGCCGGTTTGCCGATGCGGCTGCTGAGCTCGCCATAGCTGGTGGTGCCGCCCTGCGGTATGGCCAGCAGGGCCTGCCACACCGTTTGCTGAAAGGGCGTGCCGTAGTCCAGGTCCAGCGGTAGGTCAAACGCCGTGCGCGTTCCGGCGAAGTACTCGGTGAGCTGCGCAATGGCCTGTTTCAGCACGGGGTGGTTGGCGTCTTCGGGCCACACATACGGCTCCGCCAGCTGTGACGGCAGGTGGCGTTGGCCGGCAAACCAGGTGCCGGCCAGGCCCTTGTCCGTTGCGGCGATGATCATTTTGCCCAGTGGGCTTTGGAACGTGGTCTGAACGATGGAGCGGTCAAATTTCATCTTGTTCACCTTTGAATGGTTTCGAGTGTCGAATTTCGAGGGTTTACCTGTCATGCAGGCGTATTCAGAAAAGGTCAGAAAAAGGCTGGCTCGAAAGGCTGGCTCGATCATTCGCCGGTCATGGTCGCCCGAAGGCGCTTTCCCGTCCAATGAAATCGAGAGGGCGTATTCATTCCCTAAGCGCATGAATCTCCTTAGAGCCGCTAACAAAACCCTCCTGGCGTCGTTGTGCCGCCTTGCCGTGCTACAGCACTGTCTGCGGCGGCACGCCTAGCCAGGAACGCTTCGCTGGGTTTTGTTAGCGACTCTTAGCCCGTCAACCGGGCCGCTCCAGCGTGCCGCTCCATGCGCGGATCACGGCATAGCTGCGCCAGGGCTTCCACGCATGCGAGGCCAGCTCGGCTTCCCGGGCCGGATTTTTCAGTCCCTGCACGCCCATTGCCTTGTGCAGCGCCACATCGCCCGCCGGAAACGCATCGGGCCAGCGCAGCGCGCGCATGGCGATGTACTGCGCCGTCCAGTCGCCAATGCCGGGCAGGGCCTTCAGCGTCTCCAGCGTGGCATGCACATCGGCGCCGCTGTGCAGCTGCAGGCGTTTGTCGGCCACTGCTTGCGCAATGCCCATAATCGCGGCCTGGCGCTGCCTGACTATGCCAAGCTGACCCAGCGCATCGCCGCTGGCGGCGGCCAGCACGGCAGGCGCCGGGAACAGCCGGGTCAGCTGCGGCCAGGGGGTTTGCACCGGCTCGCCAAAGCGGTCGACCATGCGCTGCGCCAGCGTGCGCGCCGCGGCCACGGTGATCTGCTGGCCCAGCACGGCGCGCACGGCCAGCTCATAGCCATCGAGCGCACCGGGCACGCGCAGGCCATCGCCCTGGGGAAAACCGGCATGCAGCACGCTGTTGATGGCCGCAGGGTCGGCGTCGAGGTCAAACGTGGCGCGCACCCGGCGAATCAGCAGCGGCAGCACCTCGCGCAGCGAGTCGCTGACGTTGAGCACCAGCCGGGAACGGGCCTCATCAAAGGCCGCCAGCAACCAGCCGGCATGTACCTTGCCGCCAGACTCCACGCGAAATGTCCTGCCTATCGAGGGGTGTTGCGCATCGGCAGCCACGAATTCAATAGCGCTGATGGTGCGTTTGCTAAAAAATCCGAGCATGGCCGCCACGTCGTAAGGGGGCCGGTAGCCCAGCCGGATGGTGATGCCCGGCGCGGTGCCATGGGTCTGGCCGGCATCGCTCACCCCCTGGCGCCGCAGCTGCGTGGGGTTGAGCTTGTAGTGCTCGACAAAGGCGGCATTGAAGCGCCGCACGCTGGCATAGCCGCTGATCAGCGCAACCTGCGTGATGGGCAGGCTGGTATCGGCCAGCAACTGCTTGGCGGTGTGCAGCCGGCGCGTCTGCAGGTACTGCATGGGCGAGACGCCAAACTGCGCCTCGAAAATCCGCCGCACATGGCGGTCGCTCACGCCCAGCCGCGCGGCCAGTTTTTCGACCGAGGGGGCTTCATCGGACAGATCAGGTTCGTCCAGCAGGCGGGCTGCCTGGTGGGCCAGGATGTAGGAGGCGTCCTGGATGGACCACACCACCGAGTGCGGCGCCAGCTCGGGCCGGCAGCGCAGGCAGGGGCGAAAGCCGGCGCTCTCGGCCTGTGCCGCATGGCTGAAAAACCGGCAGTTTTCGCGCTTGGGTGTTTTGACGCTGCAGACCGGCCGGCAGTAGATGCCGGTGGATGTAACACCGGTAAAAAAACTGCCGTCAAAGCGTGCGTCCCGCGCCTTCAGGGCGAGGTAGCAGTCGTTGTCGGCGAGGGGGGGCTGGGCGCTGGTCATGGGTGCATGTTACGCCGGGCGCAGCTTTTGACTAGCCGTTTTCGGACATATCCCTGAAGCCCACCGGGGCCCGTCCCGAGGGAGGGTACCCCCCTACAATCGATTCACTTTAACTTTCAGTGAACCCCCGCCCATGCAAGTCAGCGCATCCATTTTCAAGGCCTATGACATTCGCGGCGTCGTGCCGTCCACCATCAACGATGAGATGGCCGAGGCCCTTGGGAAAGCCTTTGGCACGGTGGCGCTGGCGGAAGGAGAGAAAACCGTGGCCGTGGGCCGCGACGGCCGACTCAGCGGGCCCTCGCTCAGCGCAGCGCTCATGCGCGGCCTGGCGGCATCCGGCGTCAATGTGATCGATGTCGGCATGGTCACCACGCCCATGCTGTACTTCGCGGCCAACACCCTGGCCACCTCGGGTATCCAGGTCACCGGCAGCCACAACCCCAAGGACTACAACGGCTTCAAGATGGTGATGGCTGGCCGGGCGATTTATGGCGAGGACATCCAGGCCCTGCGCCGCCTGATCGAGTCCGAAGGCTGGGCGCAGCCGGCGCAGGGCGGCGCCATCAGCCGCGTGGATGTTGAAAAGGATTACCGCGATCGCATCGTTTCCGACATCAAGCTGGAGCGCCCGCTGAAGATCGTCATCGATTCGGGCAACGGCGTCGCCGGTGCCTCGGCCCCCGCCATTTTTCGCGCCCTGGGGTGCGAGGTGACCGAGCTGTTCAGCGAAGTCGACGGCAACTTTCCCAACCACCACCCCGACCCGAGCAAACCCGAGAACCTGCAGGACTTGATCAAGGCGCTGCAAAGCGGTAACGCCGAGCTGGGCCTGGCGTTTGACGGCGACGGCGACCGGCTGGGCATTGTGACCAAGGACGGCCAGAACATCTACCCCGACCGGCAGATGATGCTGTTTGCGCGCGACGTGCTGTCGCGCGTGCCGGGCGGCACGATTTTGTTCGACGTGAAGTGCTCGCAGCGCCTGGCGCCCGAGATCGAGGCGGCCGGCGGCGTGCCGCTGATGTACAAGACCGGCCACTCGCTGATCAAGGCCAAGATGAAGGAAGTCAACTCACCGCTGGGCGGCGAGATGAGCGGCCACATCTTCTTCAAGGAGCGCTGGTTCGGCTTTGACGACGGCACCTACGCCGGTGCACGTCTGCTCGAAATCCTGAGCCGCGTGCCGGATGCCGGCATCCTCCTCAACGGCCTGCCCACTAGTTTCAGCACGCCGGAGCTCAACGTCGCCTGCAAGGAAGGCGAGCCCCACACGGTGGTGGAAGCGCTGACCAAAGCTGCCCACTTTGCGGCACCCGCCAAAATTTCCACCATCGACGGTGTGCGCGTGGACTGGCCCGACGGCTTTGGCCTGATTCGCGCCTCCAACACCACGCCCGTGCTGGTGCTCCGCTTCGAGGGCCACACCCAGCAGGCACTGGAGCGCATCGAGGCCGATATGCTCGCGCTGCTGCGCAGCGTCAAGCCCGACGCCAGCTTCGCTGCCGCGGCGCATTAGAGATGGTGCCCCCACGCTCGTCACTTCGTGTACTTCGC
This sequence comes from Polaromonas sp. P4_F4, assembly GCF_056401355.1. Classification (NCBI taxonomy): domain Bacteria; kingdom Pseudomonadati; phylum Pseudomonadota; class Betaproteobacteria; order Burkholderiales; family Comamonadaceae; genus Polaromonas; species Polaromonas sp. P4_F4. Next base: position 22,471 of record NZ_JBFUJO010000036.1, read on the forward strand.
TGCCCCCCAAGGGGGCGCTGCGCCTGCGGCCCGGCAAAGCCGGCTCCGCGGCCCCGGCTGGAGAAGAGGGAGCCCGCAGGTGATGCGCCAAGGAAGCGTTTACATTGAAAATCTTGTTGGTCAAGCTGTCGTCGCTGGGTGACGTGGTGCACACCCTGCCGGTGGTGCAGGACATTCATGCTGCCTTGCCCGACGCGCAGATTGACTGGGTGGTCGAAAAATCATTTGCCCCCTTGCTGGCGCGTTGCGCGGGCCTGCGCCGCGTCATTCCCTGTGAGATCAGGCGCTGGCGCAAGTCGCCCCTGACGGCGGTTACGCGCGCCGAGTGGAGTGCCTTCAAGGCGCAGTTGCGGCAGGAAAGTTACGACGCCGTCATCGACCTGCAGGGCCTGACCAAGTCCGCGCTGGTGGCGCGGCTGGCCCGGCTGGCCACCGCAGGTGAGGGCGGCAAGCGCTATGCGCTGGCCAACCAGACCGATGGCTCGGGCTACGAGGCGCCGACGCGCTGGGTGGCCGACGTGGCAATCCACATCGCGCCACAAACCGCTGCCATGCAGCGCTCCCGCCAACTGGCGGCGCAGGCGCTGGGCTACGACCTGCGGCCTGAACCCGACTTTGGATTAACACGGGTTCCAGCCCAGGAAAAAACCGGGAAGAGCGCTCCTGAAGAGATAGCAAGCCCGGCGGGCCTGGAACGGGTGGCCTTTGTGCACGGCACCTCGCGCGCCGACAAGGAGTGGCCGCTGGACCACTGGATAGAGCTCGGCCGGCGCCTGGCCGCGGCGGGCTGCCAGCTGGCCTTGCCGCACGGCAATGCGAAGGAGCTGGCAACGAGCCAGGCCATTGCAGAGGCGCTGAATGAACCGGGAAGCCCTGTGGTGGCCACCGTGTGGCCTCTGCTGTCGCTCGATACCCTGACGGACGAGCTGGCGCGCTGCGCCGGCGTGATCGGCGTGGACAGCGGCGTGAGCCACATTGCCGTGGCGCTCGATTTGCCGCATGTGCAGATCTACAACTTCGATACCGCGTGGCGAACCGGGCCACCGGCTTTGATGCCCGAGGACGGCGGCGCGCCCGCGCGGCGGCAGGTCAGCGTGTTTGCGCAACCAACCCCCAGCGTTGAAGCCGTCTGGCAAGCCTGGCTGGCTTGTCGTGAGGCCCCCGCGGCGGCGCATACGACCATTGTGGCCACCCCATGAGCCAGCTGTTGCTGCGGCTTTATTCGCTGGCCCTGGTGCTGGCGCAACCCATGCTGCGCCGCAAGCTGGCGCGGCGCGGCCAGCGCGAGCCCGGCTATCTGGCGGCGGTTGAAGAGCGCTTTGGCCACTACACCCAACCGGCCGAGACTTCTTCCGAACTGGTGTGGGTGCATGCCGTGTCGCTCGGGGAAACGCGCACCGCGGCCATGCTGCTCAAAGCCTTGCGCGCGCAGTACCCGGGCCTGCGTATTTTGCTCACGCACGGCACGGCCACCGGCCGCGCCGAGGGCGCGGCGCTGCTGCAGCTTGGCGATGTGCAGGTGTGGCAGCCCTGGGACAGCCCGGCTGCCGTGGCGCGCTTTTTCAATCACTTCAGGCCACGACTGGGCCTGCTGATGGAAACCGAGATATGGCCCAACACGGTGGCCACGGCCCGCGCGTGCGCCATGCCGCTGGTGCTCGTCAATGGCCGCCTGTCAGACAAATCATTGCAGCAGGCGCTGCGCATCGCACCGCTGTCTTTGCCGGCCTATGGCGCGCTGGCCGCGGTGTATGCGCAGACCGAAGACGACGCGCGGCGCTTTCGCCAGCTTGGCGCGCCGGTGGCTGGCGTGTTTGGCAACCTCAAGTTTGATGCCACGCCCAGCGCCGGCCAGCAGGCACAAGGCCGGGCATGGCGGCAGGCGCTGGCGCAGCCGGTGCTGATGTTCGCCAGCTCGCGCGAAGGCGAAGAAGCCGATTTCCTCAAGCAGATAAAGGCTGCGACCCAGGCAAGGCTTGGGCTGTCAGCCACGGGTTCGGCAGCCAATGAACCCGCCAGGTCTTTCCATGCACTGATCGTTCCCCGCCACCCGCAGCGCTTTGATGAAGTGGCGGCCCTGGTGGAGCAGCATGGCCTGCGCGTATCGCGCCGCTCGCAGTGGACGGGCGGCCCCGCCGACAGCGACGAAGCCCGGCAGGCCGATGTCTGGCTCGGCGACTCCCTCGGCGAGATGGCGCTGTACTACGGCCTCAGCGATGTGGCCCTGCTCGGCGGCAGCTTCGCGCCCCTGGGTGGCCAGAACCTGATCGAGGCCGCAGCCTGCGGTTGCCCGGTGGTGATGGGCCCACACACCTTCAACTTCTCCGAGGCCGCCGAACTGGCCGAGGCCGAAGGCGCAGCCCTGCGCGTAGCTGGTATGCCTGAGGCCGTCCAGGCCGCGCTGGGGCTGGTAAGCGACCCGCCCGCGCTGGCAGCGGCGGTGGATTCCGGCCTGGCGTTCGCGGCCCGCAATCGGGGTGCGGCTGCAAAGACGCTGGATGCCTTGCGCGCCTATCTGTGAGTTGCTTCGCTGCCTGGGGGGCGATTGTGAGGGCAGCGCTAGCCCAGTTAAACATTCCAATATGCAGGCTTTCACAGATTTGGCATTGCCCCTTTGAGTCTCCACCGCATCGGATTTCCCCAATGAATTCAAGGCGTTACAGAAGACGACGCTGTCTTGTTCATTGGCAGGCGAAGTTGTTCATGAGCAGCTTTGGCGACTTTGCCGTGATTTTCGTAACGGCACATTCGACACCAGATACGAAAAGTCAGTTATAAATCAAGTACTTATAGTGGATGCTGGGAGGCGATCGTGGTGCATAGAAAAGTTGCTCATGTGACCTGCTTGATGTCCATAACACGTTATACGCCATGAGTGACGCTTCATCTGAACTGCACAAAGCTTTGCGCGAGGGGCAGCAGAAGCTAACTTACTTTTTGCTGGGTATTGAGACGGCTGTCTTCGCTTATCTGGGCAAGGACTTTGTAGCTGAAAAGATCGGCCTTACGCGCAACACCTTTGAACTCCTGGCTCTCCTGGCTTTTGCGGGATCCATCATTGCCGGTGTATTGGCGGTCTCAGCCTATGTGTACGTGCAGAAATTGAACGTTGAACAACTCGGTCTAAATGAAAATATCAGAAGCCACAGGCTGGCAGCTGAGAGCGGCGTGCCTCACATCAATTTCCTAACAGGTAAGGAAGAGGCCGGCGTTGCATTGCTAGCGCAGGCAGACGCACTGATGAAGGAGTATCGCGAACTCGAGGACCACATTGGCGAGGCGTCACGCAAGACCGAGGCTATTGGACTGGTGCATACCGGACTATTGATTGTCGGCTTGCTGCTTTTGATGATCTCGAGATCAATTGGCCTATTCCAATGACGGGAGCGTATAACTTGTCAGTCAACGCGGACGCCCAAAAGCGTCCGGCCGCTGCGCGGCCCACCTTGAGTGGGCGCCGGTCACTTTTACGTTAGACGCCAAGGAGCATCATGACGGTCAAGCGTATGGACAACGTCGGCATCGTGGTGGCAGACATCGATGCCGCCATTGCGTTCTTCACCGAACTTGGCCTCGAGCTCGAGGGGCGCGCTCCAATCGAAGGAGACTGGGCTGATGGCGTCACCGGATTGCACGGCATGCGCGTCGAGATTGCCATGATGCGTACGCCGGACGGCCACAGCCGGCTCGAGTTGTCCCGCTTCCTCGCGCCGCCCGTTGTCGCCGATCACCGCGTCGCCCCAGTGAACGCTCTTGGTTACCTACGCGTCATGTTCACCGTGGAGGACATCGACGATACGCTCGTCCGGCTCGGCAAACGCGGCGCGAAGCTCGTCGGCGAAGTGGTCCAGTATGAAAACATGTATCGGCTCTGCTATATCCGTGGTCCCGAAGGAATTCTCATCGGGCTCGCCCAACAGCTCGGGCAGCAGACTTCCCGAGAGAATCCCATAGGACGTAACCGTTGAGAACTAAAGAAGTGGCGTCTAACCCGGCAGTCGAGCGGACCTGCGCGAAAAGCCGCGCAGGCCGCTCACTTCGTTAGAAGGCAAGAGCAGCGACGTCACGGAAGAACAACGTCGTTAATGGTTCAGGCATTTACGTTAAAGGAGGCGAAGCATGCATAGCACCAGGTCTGTTCTGTTGAGTCTAATAATTGCCGCGGTTCTTGCCGGTTGCGCATCTTCTGGGCCGATGGTCACCCGTCAGGACGCTGCCGTCGAAGCCAATCGAGGCCTGGTTGGGGCCTGGATCGTGACAGCCAGCCGTGCACGCGGCGTAGGGAAGAACCTTCTTACCTTTTCGTCGGATGGCACATTCTTTCGGAGCGGGGACACCCACCCCGTATACAGTGGCGGTCATGGTGCCTGGAAGCGCGTCGGCGACAAGGAATTTGATGCCACCTATATCGCTTTTAATTTCGATCAAGACGGAAAGTGGATCGGAAGCAACAAGGTCCGGATACATATTATCCAAGGCCCTGGAGACAACGAGTTCACGGCCGCAACAAAATCCAGCAGACGCGACTTACAGGACAACGAGATTAGCGCGGCCGAAGGCCGTCTTACGGGAAAACGTATCGAGGTGGACCCGTTCTGACATTGCGCTTTAAAGTCCCGGTGAGGAGACCAACCATGATCCGCTCGTTCTGGCATTTGGCATTAGCGCTGCTTCTCGCCGCGTGTGCGGCGACAACGCCGCGCACCTGGGACCTTCCGGCTGGGGTCAAGTCCCTTTCCGTCAACGGATACGAGATGGCCTTTGTCGAGCGTGGTTCTGGCGAGCCGGTCATCTTCGTGCACGGCACGGTGAGCGACTACCGCTACTTCCGCGGCCAGATGGAGCCGTTCGCCGAGCGCTACCGCACGATCGCGCTTAGCCTGCGCCACTCGTACCCGGAGCATTGGGGCGGAAAGGGCGACACCTTGACGATGGGCCAGCATGTTGCCGATCTCGCAGGCTTCATCCGCGCGCTCAACGCCGGCAGAGTGCATCTGGTGGGCCATTCGCGAGGCGGCCAGGTCGCGTTGGAAATGGCGAGCCAGCATCCCGAACTGCTGAAGTCGCTCGTGCTCGCCGATCCGGCACCGATGGCGAGCTTCCTCTCCGCAGCGCCGCCCGCGCTCGCAGCCCTTGAGCGGCGGCGCACGTTTGTCTCGGCTGCGATCGAGCACCTGCAAAGCGGCAGCACCGATGCCGGCCTCGAAAGCTTCGTGGACGGTGTCACCGTGCCGGGCGGTTGGAAGAACCTGCCCGAGCCCAACAAGCAGGGCGTCCGCGACAACGCCTGGACCATCAAGAGCCTGCTTGCCGATGCCAACGAAGCACTCAGCTGTGAACACGTCAAGCGCATCACAGTGCCGGTCTTGCTCGTCTCCGGCGAACGAAGCCCCGACGAGTACCGCCATATGCAGGACGCGATTCAACCGTGCCTGCCGCGCAACGAACGCGCGGTCATCCCGAAGGCGGGCCATGTGATGAACGTTGCGAACCCGACGGCCTTCAACGCCTTGCTGCTCGGCTTCTTCTCGAAGAACTAATCTGCGGGATGACGCTCAACCCTTCCATCGAGCGGACGTCCGAAAGCGGGCTTCGCCCACTTTCGTCCGCCGCTCATGTCAAATATTGAGCGTCATAGAGCGCGACCCAGGAGGCTTCTATGCTCATCGCAGTCATGATCCTTGTTTGCGTCGGCGCTGGCATTGTTGGCGGTGTTTTCTTTGCCTTCTCCACCTTCGTCATGAAGGCTCTCGCTCAGCTTCCGGCCAGTCAGGGTGTCGCTGCCATGCAGCGCATCAATGTCGTTGTCATCAATCCTCTCTTTTTGGGCGTTTTTCTGGGCACAGCTTTCTTGGCTGCCGCTTGCGTTGTCATGTCAGTTCTCAGCTGGAATACGCCACGCTCCTTCCTGCTGCTCGCATCAGGTCTTCTGTATCTGGTGGGTTCGTTTCTTGTCACCATGGCGCTCAACGTGCCACGCAATGAACGTCTGGCTGGCCTAGACCCTGCGTCTTCGCAAGCCGCCGAGTATTGGGTTGTCTATCTGCGCGAGTGGTCGCTCTGGAACCATGTTCGGTCAGTGGCCTCGGTCGCATCGGTGGCCTGCAGTGCCGGCGCACTGGCAATCTAAGTCGGTGAGGTCAATTCCAACGGTTACGATAGCCATGATTTCCACTCTCAAGTGAGTTGATGAAAAGTTTGACCTCTCCATCGTGGCACTCAGTTGCCGTGAACCGCAACCCCAACGGGTCGCGGCTCGCTTGGGACGGGGAAGTCCCTTGCATTCGTTGGGCGTCGGGAGAAAAGGCGAACCACGTGACGCCGAGCATGCAAGGTCACCGTCTTACTGGGTAGTTCCCAGCATGTATTCTTCAGCCTACGGTCCCGCCCATAGGACTTCAACCAACCGGCACTGGGAGGTGTCAATACATGAAGCAACAAGTCGCTAGGTTTTCGCCCCACCAGAACGGTAAAGTGTTTGCGGTTCTGATGGCAGTCAGTTCTATGGTGTTCATGGTGCCGTTCGTGCTGATCGCATCAATGGCCGGTCCCAAAGAGTCCGCGCCGCCGGTTCTCTTTTTGGCTCTCTTTCCCATCATCTACTTGGTGATGGGTTATGTGATGGTCGCACTTGGTTGCGCGGTCTACAACTTCATGTTCCGTTATATCGGAGGCATTGAGTTTGAGTCGCAAACCCAAAGTGCCGACGTCTAACCCCTCGTATATGGACTTACATGGTCCGCCCAAGGAAAGCAAGTTTCTGCGTCGTAACGGTTGAAAGGTTTGCTGCCTTACATTCGGGCTGTTTGTGCAGAGGGTACTGCTGCCCATGATGGCGATTCGCGGGTTGGCTCCTCAATCGGCACTGGCGCACTTTGTGTGCTCCGGATATATCGGGTTTTGCTCAGCCGTCTTTTATGCCTTGGGTGCCGCAAAATTTAAGGAACTGCAGCACCGTTTCACTTGAACAACCGGCAGGCTCAGTAAGGGTTATTGCTCGGCCCATACAGCACGCCACGTTGGACATACAGCAAGTACGTACTACCTCCGTCGCGAAGCCAGTTGGCCATGTTGAATTGATCCCCAGCCGCCTGGGTGAGCTTGTCAACAAGTACCGACGAGACTTCGAGCGGGGTTTTAGGCTTGACAATCAAGGTAGTGCCTGGGTCTTGCGGTAGTTTCAAGAAGTACGCCGCCCCGGTTCCGCCGCTGTTGGCACGCACCGTGGCGATGTCGCCATCAATCACGACGGCAGTTCCCTCGTCGACACCGATGGCCCGTGCGGCACTCCAGGGCATACCATCTTGAATCATCCTCGCCAGAAAGGTCACCAGGCGTCCCATGCGGTCGCGGCTCACCAGATGGGCATCCACGATCGTATTCTGGAGTTTGGGAATGGTTTCCAGGAACGTACGGTCAAGGGTGAGCCTGCGGTTATACGGGTCGCTGAGTGCATCTGACGAAGTGATCGTGCCGCGCTGTGCTGAAAAATCTACAGCGCCCAACACCGCGAGGCCCGCGCTCGTTCCGCCGATAGGCACGTTTTTCGGAAGCAGCACAGTCTTGATGATCGTCTCGACGGAGGTCTCGTTCCACTGACCGATGTAGCTCCACTGGTCGCCTCCGGCGATGAACAACACGTCTGCCCCGAGAATGACGCTCGTGACCTTCGGATCGTTGGCACCATTTGGCGTTTTGATGACCAGGGTCTCGACCGAGTCGACGCCTTCCATGGCGGACAAGTAGGGGTTGTAGCCATCTGCACCCGAAGCGCGGATGACGACGACATCAATCTTGCTGGTGGCGCTCCCTCCAGCCTTGGCTATCATGTCCTTGAAGGCCTGGTCAACGTCGAGCCCTCCACCCATCAACACAGTCATCTGTGATGTGGGCCGGCTGGGTGACATATCGGCTGAATTACCCGTGAGGTAATAGTCGAAGTCCTTGGTGCTGAGGGTAGGCTTGGCGCCAGTTCCGCTGCCACCGCCCGCCGCCTGCACAGGAGAAATAAGAACAAACGAAACGGCGGCCAGCGCCAGCAGGTCGCGTGCCAATCCAAGCCAGGTGCGGCGTGTAGGATTTTTCATCTTGTTATTCCTATCCGTTAAGTTGATGGCGCCCAGACTATTGGTATTGGGACACCTTGAACAACGAAATTCGCGGACTTGTCTTGATAAAAAAGTCTGCGCAGTGGAGCGATAGTATCGTCCGACAGCACAGCAACCTCGGCATCAAAACACGCAGATGGTCAATTCCGAACTGGCGTACAGAGCTGAACGGTACATGGCGAATGTCGTGGTTGTCAACACTCACGCGAACAGGGGGTGCCCTTGGGTTTGCGTAGGCGAAATCGCTTGTGTTGACGCGGTGGCTGGGCTGTCGTCGGTTTCGAGGAAAAATTGTTAAGCTGACCCGCTGTAGCATTTGAGTGTCAGTAAACGGGTGGCGGCGTCAACGGCTGGGTCGGGCACCCAGGAGCCGGCGACGACAGGCAGGTATTGAGCAACCCCGGGGAGATGCAAGTCTGAACGACCGTTGCCGGGCGAGCAATTTGAGATGCTCGCTGGCTCTTGACGGCCCAAGCTGACGTTCCAGGTATTACCCCATTGTGTTCGCTCTCCCTCAATTGAAGGATGGGCTGGCGGGCAAATAGCTTCTAGACTCGGCGGAGGCACGGCGTCAGGCCTCTTATGTTCAATGTATCTGCAACACGAGCGACGACACTCCGGTCTTTTCGCGCCAAAGTGCCACACATCCCGTACCTGATTAACTTCATTGGAGGTGAGACCATGCTTCAGGCTTTCTTTCGCTCGATAGTGCGCCTCGCGCTCGCCACACTTGCATTTTTTGCTGGCGCATCTCCTGCCCAACCGTACTTTTTCTCCGGAGGTGACATAGTTGAGAGGCCTGAAGTGGTAGTTGTCTACTGGGGCGATCAGCCTGCTACCTTTACGGCAAATCTGAATAAATTCTATTCCAGGATTACGCGAAGTGGGTATCTTGACGTATTAACTGAGTACTCACGAACCGGCCGACCAATCGGTGCTGCGTCGCTCATTTCCAGTGTTCAGATCATGCCGGGAGATAGTCGTACAGTTGATACGCTGGAAATAGCACGAGAAATCGATCGCCACATACTTAGCGGCATCCTCCCAATTCCGAGTTCTCGCACTGTATACATGGTGCACTTCGGCGCAGCCATGAGTACTGTAATGGGAGCAAACATCTTGGGAGCCCAGATAGGAGCCTCCCCAGTGGCTGGTAGGTTTTGTGGCTATCACTTCACTGCTCGTACACAGGTTCCCCTCCCTTTGCCGGGCCTCTTTGCTTACGGACCAAAGATCAGAATCTCCGTAATTCCTGATCCATCCACTACGCCCGCTGGTTGTTCCGGAAAGCCAAATACATTCAATGCAGTAACTTTCGTTTCAACGCATGAGCTCGTGGAAACCATCACTAATCCGGATTCTGTCATCATCGAAATGTCGCCTGTGACCGGAGCGGCTGTTCAATGCAACGGTGTGAACTTTCCTGTTGGCGCAGCAATTCCAGTTCCACCAATCGGACCCGGCCCACTCGTCGTACTTAATGGACAGTCCCCGTGGGCCTGGAATTCAAGTCGTAGCGTTATCTGTAACCCCGACGAAGTATCTGATCAATGCTCAGCGCCGCTGAGGTTCAGAACAACGAACACCCTTGATGGGGCATACATTGTCAGCGGTATCTTCCTAAATTCGAGGCGAGCCTGCTCGCTGTCTACTAGACAAGGAGATGTATTAGAGGCCCCACCGCCACGACCACCTACCGCGCGGGAGGTCTGCACTCGAGACTGCAGACAGGAGCAAAGTGCGTGTATGGCAGAAGCGCGTTCTGGTGTTGTCCGCGGAGCATGTTCGCGTCAAGCGCTAGCCTGCAACCGTGCGTGCCCGTAGGTACGGGCGAGGGCTTAACCCTTCGTTGCACGGGACAGCATTCGGTTGCCCGTGAACTCGAACGTCTAGGTCTCCAGGAATGCTGTCGCCACCACTGCTCTGGCCCTCTGTGGCGACCCCGCGCGCCGAGTTCGCAGCCGTCAAGGACCTCCACGCACATCTGACCGGCCTCAAGTACAACGTGGAGTCGTGGAGATTAGAGGCGTGGTGATCAAGAAGTGTCCCTCGTTGAGCGATTCCATAGATTCGACACTACTCCGGCAATCGGCCAAGTTGCTGAACGACTATTTCCCTGAGATTGATGGATTGCGCGATGCGATGGCACACGCTGGCGAGTTCGATGCGCATCCGGAAGACCATGCACCGGACGGAATGTTCGCGCTAAAGGGCTTCCGTGAACCCCACAGGTTCAGCGCGCCGTTCAAGCGGAAGCTGTATCACCTTGACATTACGGACGAGACTCTTGCACGGATAACTGAAGTGGTGGTTAAGTTCTTCGAGGGCTTTATGCCGGCGTCCGAAATGCTTGAAGCTCAGGGACATGTCGAATGATGCTGCCCTTACCCGCAGCGAGACCTAGCATGCCGTATATGGACTCCCCCTCAAGTGCAAGAAACTGACCGATAGTGTGGCTTTGGGGGGGCACCTGCAGTCGTATATCCGGCATCTGTTGTGGGCTCTGTTGGGGCCCGTGCCGACATGGAATCTGTATCACAGGCGAACCAATCGCTACAAGCGGCACGTGTTGCCCATCTCGCTGCACGTGCTAATGTTCCAGCATGAACTCGACCCCGCATTATCAAGCTCCATGGCTTTAATTGCTTCAATTGCCCGGATTGATTCAAGATAGTATTAGCCGCATTAGCCCGAATGGCACTTACTTTGGCTCATAGGCATGACCATGCCTCTGGACGTGTCGGCGAGCCTGGTCGCGGGGCACCTTCAACCAGGGGTAGGGTTTGGGCCTTCGTTTTCGCATTCGCGGCTCGATGCGTCCGGGTCGATGGCCGACCCTGCATTGTGCGATCAACGTGAATAGCCGCCCGCAATCCTTCGTGGCCGAGAGGCCTCGCGAGACCCACTCTGTCCACAGTTGCACC
>NZ_JBFUJO010000037.1:0-30587 GCF_056401355.1 Polaromonas sp. P4_F4
TGGTTTATTCCGAACGCTTATGCTGATGGTTTATTCCGAACGCTTATGCTGAAGATGAAGTTCGTGTCGATTATTTGCTACCTCGGGATAACCGCTGCGTGTGGGACTTTGACGTTTTCGTAACAGAGTCGGAAAGATTAGGTTTTCTTTTTGCCAAGCAATGGGACGCTTTTGATGCATTACTCAAGCCCCAAGGCATATCTCATACTGTAAGTAGAATAAATGCGTTTAACCAACGCTCTAACGCATCGCATCGCAGCTTGGGGGCGCAAGAATGTGGGTGGGCACTATTTCTGTGTATGGGACCGTTCCAGTGGATGCTGTCCAGCCAACGGCCATTCGTTGCGTTTGGCGGCCGGCCAGCGCTACACGTAGGGCCCAAAGTGCCATCAAAGTCTTGAGGTTTCCAAAGTCATCGGACTTTCAAGCCTCAATGCCGGTGAGGTAGACCCGAGCCAATAAATTACTCGGTTTGTTCCGCAGGTGCGTTGTTGATGATCGTGGTGATCGGCAACTCTGCCGGCTCGGCCCATTTCCCAACACTCTGTAATTTGTCGCGCAAAATTGTCTGGGGGAAGCCGAGTTCAATTGCTTTGTGCGCCTGGACAAGTGCCTTGTCGTAGTTTTTCTGGTCAAAGTAATGCAGCCCGATGTTGTAGTGGGTAAATGCACTGTCTTTGGCGTAGTTTGTCGCGATTTCCAGTTGCTTGGTGGCCTCTGGAATGCGCCCCTTGCTGTTAAGGTATCTCGAATAAATCATGCGAACAATGGTGTCGTCCGGACTGAAACGCACAGCCCGTTCAAACCAGCACTCAATGGTGTAGCGAGAGCCGCTGGGTTGGGGGGTTTTTTCCTTTTCACCCAGTCGCATCATCGCCAAGAGCGCCCGATGATTGTTCGGGATGGCCCTGAGCGTGTAATCTATATCGCCGCCTGGAGTGGTGCCCGTTTTTCCACGTACTAAAGCTTCAACCTCTGCGGTGAAATGATTATCCAGTACGATGGGGAGCTTGTCCCGATCCGTGCGGTAGTCATAGGGACCGTACTGGCCCTGGGCCCGCAATGGCCCGCAGGTTGATTGTGCAAACGCTGCGGAATTGCCTAAAAGAACTACTAATGCAACGATTAGCGTCCCCATAAGTTTCAGTGGAACGGTTTTGTTGACTATATCCACAGAGACTTCGAGTTTCATGGAAATTCCCTGATTCAGTCTAATTTGATGAGTCGTTTCATTGCTTGCTCGGCACAACCAGCTTGTCAAGCCACCGGACGGTCAGCTCTGCAACACGGGTACGCGATATCGAGCTTGAAAACGTGTGGTCTGAGGCAGGGAGATCATGACGGCTTACCCATACATGTCCCAGCATGCCCGACCAGGCAGCGTCAGCGCTTACATGCTCCAGGAATTCTTTTGCAGTGTAATCTTCGCCGCTTAAGACGAGAAGAATATTCCCATTTAATTTACGCCAGGCCATAGCCATTCGCTGCTGAAATGATGGGTTATTTTTGCCACTCACCGGAGGTATTTGCCCTGAGAATGCGGCCTTGAGATTGCTTATCAACCCGCTGGCTGCGCTTGCCGCTACCTTGCCGCTTAACAGCTTGAACCAAAACTCTTTTTGCGTCAAACGCCGGGTGTAATAGTGCTTGACCTGGGTGCGTGCCAAACTGGCCTCGGACCGAACCCACGGGTTTAGCAAACACAAGCCACTCACCCGCTGGTCATGGGTTTCATGGCAGTAAAGCAGGGCGGCTGATGCGCCGTCACACAGGCCCCACAGGGCCACTTGTTTGACAGAGGGTATGCGTGCCTGCAGCGCGTCAATTGCGGAGGCAATGTCGGCGCTCACGGTTTCGAAATCTCGTTGCCGGCCTTCGCTGTCGCCCATGCCCCGGTGGTCAAACCGCAGCACTGCGTAGCCGGCGGCTGCCAGCGCGCGAGACAAAAGCACAAACTGCCGGTGGCTACCGACCCGGTACTGCGGGCCACCCACAATCACGATGACGCCGGTCTCGGCAGGTGTTTCTGGTCTGGCCAGAATGCCCAACAGCGTGTCGCCCGCGCAGGCAAAGAGGGTTGTCTCTTCGGTGTAGTTCATGCGGGTACGGCGGACATGTGGGCAAGCGCGGCCGTGGTCACTGCAATCAATCCGGGGGCTTCTTCAATTTCAGTGGTTTGCCAGAAGGGGGGGCCATGCACTACGTGGCTGCGTACTTCAAAGCCTGCCTGCCGCCACTGTTCGAGTGTTTTGGTTGACGCAGGGCTCAAGCTGGCGTCTTCGCGGCTGGATAGTTCAAACCATTCCAGGCGAGGTACATCGGCCTTATTGGCTGGCGGCACAAGGGCGGCATGCTCAAGCCCGGCGGCCAGCCCGGCCGAGAGCTCATATCCGGCAATTTCAACGGGTGAGCCTTCTGCCAACTGCCGGCGCAGGGCTTCCATGGCGCCTTTTGCTTGTCCGCCCAACATGTCGCCAGCGACTTTAAGGCGCAAAAACTGTTGCAGCAGCGGTTTGCCGGCAGAGGGCGGCTGCCAAAAAAGAAAGTTACAAGGCTCATTCAGATGTCTGGCTGCTTCCACTGCCACCAGGCACCCGGCGCGCAGACCCCACAACCAGAGCGGTGTTTTGCTCAGGCCAGCGCTTTGCGCATTAGCGCGGCTGCGCAGCCAAAGGCTAGCTTGCACCACGTCGTTCAGCCAGCTCTGCCAGGTGGCATCGCCGAAATCCCCGGAGCTGTCGCCACAACCTGACAGGTCGATCTGCAGCACCGAAAATCCTGCTTGAGCCAGTGCCCGTGCCTGCAATGCGCCCATGCGGCGGGATTTGTTCATTTCCTCGGCAAAGGGGTGGATGTAAAGAACCAGGCCGAGTGTCGTAGCGCCTTCACCGGGGTGATACAGGCAAAACCGTTGACCGCTGCCAGCCGGTTCAACCGGCAGGAAAAAAGCCTCAGGGCGCACGGGCACGGCTCGTCAATCGGCCAGTTTGCTGCTGACAAAGTCAGACAGCGAGCCAACTGTGGCAAAGGTCGAACCATCAATGTCGTCATCGTCAACTACCAAGCCAAACTGCTCCTCAAGAGAAGTGATGAGCGTAACGACGGCCATCGAATCCAACTCGGGAATAGCGCCCAGCAACGGTGTCTCGCGGGTGAATGTAGCCGAGCGTCCATTCAAACCTAGAACTTCGTCAACTACACGAAGCACTTCTTGTAATATGTTCAATTAAAGCTCCCTGAAAGCCAACTCGGCCCGCTCGGATTATTTTAGGTTCCAAAAGCTTGTGTGGGTTGTGATGTGTCTTTTGTTCACCTGCGTTTTCTCAATTGACGTGGCTTTTTGAATTTCCATGACCGAATCCACACTTTTGTCCGAACTGATAGCCCTGACTGCGCAGCGTTCGCCGCACGCGATCGCACTGACCAGTGGCGCCTCACAGTTGAGTTATGGTGATCTGTATGCTGGTGTCGGCCGGTTCGCCGCCGGCTTGGTGGGTTTGGGGCTGCTGCGCGGTGAGCGGGTGGCCATTTATCTTGAAAAGCGTTTTGAAACCGTCATTGCCAGCTTTGGCGCACCAGAGGCCGGGGCGGTATTTGTGCCAGTCAATCCCCTGCTCAAACCGGAGCAGGTGGCTTTTATTTTGCGCGACTGCAATGTCCGCGTGCTGGTGACTTCGCCTGAGCGTCTCACCTTGATGCGAGACCTTCTGCCCGGATGCCATGACTTGCGGCATGTGGTGGTAACCGATTCGGTGGCGAACCCGGACCAGGCGGGCGAGAGCATGAACAAAAGCGTGACAGAGAGCGTCGCAAGGCCTTGGGAGCTCACTCACTGGAGTGACTTGCTCCGCAGCGCGCCCAGGCCCGGACACCGGGTCATTGATACCGACATGGCCGCCATTCTTTACACCTCGGGCAGTACCGGAAAACCCAAAGGGGTGGTGCTATCGCATCGCAATATGGTGGCGGGCGCCAAAAGTGTGGCGTCATACCTTGAGAACAACGCGCAAGACACACTGCTGGCGGCACTGCCTTTGTCTTTTGATGCGGGGTTCAGTCAGCTGACCACAGCATTTCATTCGGGTGCGCGGGTGGTGTTGCTGAACTACCTGATGCCGCGCGATGTGCTCAAGGCGATGGACCGGGAAAAAGTGACCGGCCTGACCGCCGTGCCGCCTTTGTACATCCAGCTGGCGCAGCTGGAATGGCCTGCGGCCATCAACCAGAACTTGCGCTATTTCGCCAACACCGGTGGACGCATGCCGCGCGAAACGCTGAACCTGCTGCGCCAGCGGGCGCCCCAAGCCAGCCCCTTCCTGATGTACGGATTGACTGAGGCTTTTCGCTCCACCTACCTGCCGCCAAGCGAGGTGGACCGGCGACCTGACTCGATCGGCAAAGCCATTCCAAATGCCGAAATCCTGGTGCTGCGGGAAGATGGTTCACCCTGCAGCCCCGAGGAGCCTGGCGAACTGGTGCACCGCGGTGCCCTGGTGGGTATGGGTTACTGGAACGATGCCGAAAAGACGGCTGAGCGCTACAAGTTGTTGGCTTGCGACGCGCCCGGACGAGAGCCGGGCCTGCAGTTGCCCGAATACGCAGTTTTTTCGGGTGACACGGTCCGTATGGACGCCGAAGGGTTTTTGTATTTTATTGGCCGACGCGATGAGATGATAAAAACATCGGGTTACCGGGTGAGCCCCACCGAGGTGGAGGAAATTTTGTACGCGACCCAACTGGTGGGCGAGTGCGTGGCCTTTGGCGTGGATCATCCAAGCCTGGGTCAGGCTATACATGTGATAGCTACTCCCGCAGGTTCGGCGGGGGCTACAGATATGAATGCCTTGATATCTGAATGCCGCGCACGGCTGCCCGCGTACATGGTGCCTGCGGGCATTGAAATGGTCGCCGGGCCGCTGCCGCGTAATCCCAATGGCAAGATCGACCGAAAATTGTTGTCAGCCGAGTGGGTTCAGCGGCATTCCGATTCCGCTTGAGCGCACCCCGACCTGCAATTAAAAACGGAAGAAAATTTATGTCAGTCACTGAACATCAGTTGCCCGTACATGCCCCCATGAATCAATTTCACGTTAGCGACGGGGAACTGGTAATCGGTGGCGAGCGCTTGTCAGTGCTCGCTGCGCGGGTGGGGCAAACGCCTTTTTACGCCTACGACCGCTCGTTGGTGCGCGCACGGGTGGCAGCGCTGCGCCACGTGCTACCTCAGGAGGTCAAGCTGCACTACGCGATGAAGGCCAACCCGATGCCAGCGGTGGTCGGGTTGATGGCCGGGTTGGTGGACGGCATTGATGTGGCGTCTGCGGGCGAGTTGCGGGTGGCAATGGATGCCGGGGCCAACCCGCAGGACATCAGCTTTGCCGGTCCCGGCAAGCGTGACGCCGAGTTGCGCCAGGCAGTGGCGTCGCGCGTGCTGATTAACCTTGAATCATTTCGCGAAGTGGTGGCACTGGCGGCGATTTCCAGCGAGCTGGGCCTGCCGGCCCGTGTGGCGGTGCGGGTTAACCCGGATTTTGAACTCAAAAGTTCGGGCATGAAAATGGGAGGCGGCCCCAAGCAGTTTGGCGTGGATGTGGAGCAGATACCTGTTCTGCTGGCCGATATCGGCCGGGCAGGGCTAGCCTTTGAAGGCTTTCATTTATTTGCCGGTTCGCAGAATTTGCACTCAGAGTCCATTTGTGAAGCGCAGCAAAACTCTTACGAGTTGGCGCTGCGGCTGGCACAGCATGCGCCCGCGCCGGTGCGCTTTTTGAATTTGGGGGGTGGCTTTGGGATTCCCTACTTTCCGGGTGAGCAAAGGCTGGATCTGGCACCTATTGGCGACAACCTGGCCCGACTCGCCCAGCGGGCCCAGACCGAGCTGCCCGCTGCCTCGTTTGTCATCGAGCTGGGCCGATACCTGGTGGGTGAGGCCGGTGTTTATGTGGCCCGTGTTGTCGACCGCAAGACATCACGCGGGCAGGTGTTCCTGGTGACTGACGGCGGGCTGCATCACCACTTGTCCGCGTCAGGCAATTTTGGGCAAGTGGTTCGCAAGAACTATCCCGTCACGATTGGCAACAAGGCTGATGCGCTGGAAAAAGAGACCGCTTCTGTTGTCGGGCCCCTGTGTACCCCCCTAGACCTGCTGGCCGATCGCATGAGTTTAGCCCCGGCACAAGTGGGCGATCTGGTGGTGGTGTTCCAGTCGGGCGCTTATGGCGCAAGCGCCAGTCCGCAGGGGTTTTTGGGGCATCCGGCTTGTGTTGAGGTTCTTGTTTAGGGGCGGACCACTAAAGAACCCCGCCTGGCTGCTCGCGGCTTTGGGTGGCTTGTTTGCAGGGTCGGTACTGGCCTTGCGCCATCCCCTGTGGCCAATGGCGGCGCTGGTGTTCTTCTGGCTATGGTGCGCAACGACGGCCTGGCGGCCGGGCGTATGGCTCTTTGTGCTGCCCGCCTGCCTGCCGTTTCTGAATTTCTCTCCGTGGACGGGGTGGCTCGTCTTTGATGAGTTCGACATCTTGTTGCTGGGGGCCCTGGCAGGCGGCTATAGCCGTTTGGCCTGCTCTTCCCGATCAGGCACCGACGCAAGAATGCCTGTCGTTTTTTGGGGGCTGATGGCTTCGCTGGCTGGTACGGGCCTGTTGGCTTTTTACCGCGGATTGGCGGACGCCGGTGGCTTTTCCTTTGACTGGTTCGCCGGCTATACCGACTCGTTGAACAGCTTGCGCGTGTTCAAGAGTCTGGGCTTCGCGCTGCTTTTTACTCCCTTGCTGCAACATGAACTTGCCCACTCCAGGGGGCTTGCGGGTCAGCGGCTGGCCACCGGCATCGTGGCGGGGTTGACAGTGGTCACGCTGGCAGTGGTGTGGGAGCGTGCAGCATTTCCCGGGTTAACGAATTTTTCGACGCACTACCGCACGGCCTCCCTGTTTTGGGAGATGCATGTGGGGGGCGCGGCGATTGACGCTTACCTGGTTTTGACCACGCCTTTTGTTGTGTGGGCCGTCGTCTCTGCCCGTCGCCCCCTGGCTTGGGCAGCCGCTGCTGCACTGGCTTTGCTGACGGGCTATGCCTGCCTGACCACGTTTTCCCGTGGCGTCTACCTTGCCGTTGCGGGATCTTTGGTACTGCTGGGCATGTTGTTGCGGTCGCAAAAGACTGATTTCAAAGCACGGGAATTTTTGGGCCGCGTCTGGCGACGCCACGGGCCCGAGGGCTGGCGCGCGAAGGCAGGACTGATGCTGTCGCTGGCACTGGTTGCCGAGGTGGTGGCTGTAGTGGGCGGAGGTTCGTTCATGACCGAGCGCCTGGCCAGTACAAGCCGTGACTTGGCTAGCCGCCTTGAGCACTGGCAGCGCGGCCTTGACCTGCTGGATGGCCCCATCGACTGGGTGCTGGGTAAGGGCCTTGGGCGCTTTCCCGCAAACTATGCAGCTCAGGGTCCGCAAGGCGAATTTTCGGGTGATGCGAAGATGCGCTATGAACAGGAACCAGGCGCGGTAGCCAACGGTTTTGTGACCGTGCGCGGCCCCGGCACGGTGGAAGAACTGGGCGGACTGTATGCTTTGACGCAGCGGGTGAGTCAGGTTTCAAAGGGTCCGCACTTCGTCAATCTGGAAGTTCGGGTTCAAAAGGAAACCGATGTTCACCTCGAACTGTGCGAAAGACATTTGCTGCATGACGGGGGTTGCCAGTCGGCATTCGTTCGCGTTTTGCCGGGCAAGACCGCATGGCAAGCGCTTACGCTGCCGCTGGTAGGTCCGGTTTTGGCGGGCGGGGCGTGGCATACGCCACGCCTGGGCATTTTCTCGCTGTCGGTCGGTAACGCCGGAGGGGTCGCGGATTTCGACAATTTGCGGTTGATCGGGCCGCATCGGGAGGAGTTGCTAGAGAATGGCGAATTCTCCAAGGGGTTGACGCACTGGTTCCCCGCCGCACTGTCCTATTTTGTACCCTGGCATATGGACAACCTGTTTCTTGAAGTGCTGGTCGAGCGGGGGCTGGCCGGTTTGCTGCTTCTGGCTGCGCTGGTGACCTATGCGCTTTGGCATCTGGTGATTGGCCGTGCCCGGTCGCTGCCATTGTCCCCTTACCTTACGGCTTCTGTGTTTGCGGCCTTGTTGGTGGGGCTGGTTAGCAGCTTCATGGATGTGCCCAGAGTGGCTTTCCTGTATTACTTCTTGATACTTTATTCTATTCAAACGACGTAAGAACTTGATTGTTACTGAAACGTTTGTAATGATTTGTTGTCTTTATCCTACGTCATTATTCGTCTTTCACCCCTCCATCTATGCAATAAATGGCGTATAGCATGAAAGTCTTATCTAGGCGTTAACCATCTAGGCGTTACCCGTAACTCTGCAGTTAACTCTAACTGTAAATCAGCATTTACCTTTTGACTTTCGCTGAGCTTATCGGCAGCATGATGGGCATAGGTGACGGGTGCTTGTGCGCAGTATTTACTTGGTTTTTATCGTGAGACCTAAGGTTTAACGTGATAAAAATATTCAGTCATTACTTTTACAGGCTGACGCTTTTACAGATTTTCTTTGATCTTGGCCTGGTGGTGTTTGCCACGACGGCAGCCATCCTTCTCCAGATGGAGAATCCGGCTTCAGCTTCAGTCGCATCTATCGTTTTGATCCCGGCACTCTTGTTCGCTGTCGGCATGCTGATTATCAATTCCGGTCTTGGGCTTTATGGCCGAGTGCATAGCCGTACAGTGGGGCAAACCAGTGCCCGCGCGGTTCTCTCCTTGTGTATTTCGTTTCCCTTAGCCTACGTAATTGTTCATCTTTCACCTCGCCATCTGGACGATGAGAGGTCTTTTGTGCTGGCGCTGGTGGCTGCAGGGGCTCTGATGCTGGTTAACCGGGTGCATGTAACCCACACAAAGCGTCCGCGTGTATTGGTATTTGGCGCGGGTAAACGTGCCAAGCTGGTTGGCGTAGCACTGAAAAAGGCAGGTCCCGGCGCGGATCTGGTGGGGTATTACGCCGGCCCCAATGAGGACGTTAAGGAGGTCTCCGCATGGGCGCTGTTGTCAACCGAAAAGTCCCTCACTGAAATTGTGCGGGAGCATCAGGTCGATCAGATCGTGGTCGCCTTGTCGGAGCGTCGTGGTGGCAGTATGCCTCTGCGTGAATTGCTCGATTGCAAAGTGCAGGGTGTTCAAGTGGTCGACATCGCCACCTACTTTGAAATAGCCTTGGGTCAGATCAGGCTTGACGCAGTGTATGCAGGGTGGCTCATTTTTGGCGAGGGATTTAACCAAGGCTTGGTGCGCACCATGAGCAAGCGGCTCTTCGACATTGTGTGGGGGACGCTGTTGATTCTGCTGACATTGCCCATCATGCTGGTAACTGGCATTTTGATTTTGATGGAGAGCAGTGGCCCAATTTTTTACGTGCAGCAACGTGTTGGTCTTAACGGGCGACTTTTCTACCTGATCAAATTTCGCAGCATGCGCACCGATGCCGAGAAAGACGGCCAACCCCGTTGGGCTTCGGCGACTGACGACCGGGTCACGCGGGTCGGCCGCGTGATACGAAGGCTGCGCATTGATGAGTTGCCGCAGCTGTTCAGTGTGCTCATCGGCCATATGAGTCTGGTGGGACCGCGTCCGGAACGACCTTATTTTGTGGCCAGACTGATCAAAGAGATGCCGTATTACGCGGTACGCCACAGTGTCAAACCAGGCGTAACCGGGTGGGCACAGGTACGGTACCACTATGGAGCCTCTATCGAAGACTCAGCTGAAAAACTCCAGTACGACCTTTACTATGTAAAAAATAACAGTTTGCTTCTTGATTTTGTCGTTCTCTTTGAAACCGTGGGTGTTGTCCTGATGTGCAAGGGCTCGCAATGAGCTGCTCACCACTATGGTTTTGACGGTGCTGCGGTGCCTCAATTTTTGAGCCATGCAAAACGATAGCGGCACCCTTGTATTGGCGGCGTGGGGC
This sequence comes from Polaromonas sp. P4_F4, assembly GCF_056401355.1. NCBI lineage: Bacteria > Pseudomonadati > Pseudomonadota > Betaproteobacteria > Burkholderiales > Comamonadaceae > Polaromonas > Polaromonas sp. P4_F4. The sequence continues at coordinate 9,963 of NZ_JBFUJO010000037.1, forward strand.
TATGGCTTGGTGGGCTTGTCCTATTCTGCTTTTGTGCTTCGGCTGATTCATCTCGGCTATTTGCGCTCAGTGCGCGAGCGGTCCAAAACAACGGTCATTGCGGCAGTGACATTGAGCGCCCTTTGGGGATGGACTGGGCTGGCGTTTTTGTTGACGGGAATACCGCTGTTCTTGTTGTTCAGCACCGTGTCCGACCTGCTCAGGTACGGTTGTTGGTATGCATTTTTGTTGATCCTGCTTCGCTCAAATGGTGCTCCAGACAGACCGGTCGGCATGACGTGGATAACGCCGCTTGCAGTCGCTGTGGTCTTCTTCGGACTCCTGGCGCAGACCTTAGGCGCATTGCGCATCAGCGTTTTCGGACAGGCCTCAAGATCGATTCTTTTCAGCGCAATGGCCTCGGCGGTCTTTGGCCTGGTCTTGCTTGAGCAGGTGTTCCGTAATGTGACCGAAGATTCGCGCTGGAACATCAAGCCCTTGTGTCTTGGTCTGTTCAGCGCGTTTGTGTTCGACTTGTATGTGTTCTCGGAGGCCGTTTTATTCAATCGCCTGGACGCAGACGCCCTTAGCATACGAGGTACTGTACATACTTTAGTCGTGCCGTTGTTGTTGTTGTCAATGTCGCGGCGCAGCGACTGGATTTCAAAAATTCATATATCTCCCAAAGCAGCGTTTCAAACCGCCACGCTGCTGATGGCCGGCCTGTATCTGATATTCATATCGAGTGTGGGCTACTACGTTCGCTACTATGGAGGCGAGTGGGGGCGTGCACTCCAATTGGGACTGGTATTTTTTGCCCTTGTGATCCTGCTGGTCCTGGGACTGTCGGGAACCGTGCGTGCCAAGTTGCGGGTATTTTTAGGCAAGCATTTTTTTCGCTACCGCTTTGACTACCGCGAGGAATGGTTGAAGTTTACGCACACCCTGTCGGCGAACAATACTCCGCAGGAAATGGGGCAGCAGGTGATTCGCGGTCTGGCAGGCATGCTGGAGAGTCCAGCGGGGGGGCTGTGGATGAAGGCGATGGGCGAGGCGGCGTTCAGTCAAACGGCACGCTGGAATCTGCCGCAAACGCTGGAAAAGGAAGAAGGCAACTCGCCATTTTGCCAATTCATGATAACCAGCGGCTGGGTGATCAACTTGGAGGAGTACCGATCTCATTCCCAGCGCTACGGCGAATTGAAGCTACCGACCTGGCTGCAGGAGCTGGCCCAAGCATGGCTGGTCGTGCCGCTCATGGTGGGGAAAGAGCTGATTGGTTTTTGTATTTTGGCCAGCCCGCGTACGCGCATCGACGTGAACTGGGAGGTCAATGATCTGCTGAAAACAGCAGGTCAGCAGGCGGCCAGCTTTTTGGCCCAGATGCAGGCCACAGAAGCGCTGCTGGAGGTGCGCAAGTTTGACGCATTCAATCGCATGTCGGCCTTTGTGGTGCACGATCTGAAAAACATTGTGACGCAACTCTCGTTGATGATGAAAAACGCCAAACGATTGAGTCACAACCCTGAGTTTCAGCAAGATATGCTGATAACGGTTGAGAATTCACTAGACCGAATGCGGCAGTTGATGCTCCAGTTGCACAAGGGGGCCACACCCGGGACGGCCTTCGGGGTGAACCTGGGCACAATCATTCAGCGTATTGAGGCGGTGGCGGCCGGGCGCGGCAGAAAGCTTGAGGTTCAGTCGTCGGAGCCGGTCGTGACCCGTGGTCATGAAGAACGATTGGAGCGCGTCATAGGACATGTTGTGCAAAATGCTTTTGATGCCACCGAATCGGGCGGGCGCGTTTGGGTCTGTCTTGATCGCTTGAACGGTCAGGCGAGGATTGTGGTGGGGGATACTGGAAAAGGCATGTCCCAGGATTTCATTCGGGATCACTTGTTCAAGCCGTTTCAGACCACCAAACAGGCCGGTATGGGCATTGGTGCTTATGAAAGCTTCCAGTATGTGCAGGAATTAGGTGGGCGCATTGACGTGTCTAGCGAATTGGGGCAAGGTACCACGGTCACAATGCTCCTGCCTCTCTTTGAAAAGCAGAAAGAATCAGACCTTCACTCGCTGGAGCTCTCATGAAATCTGAAAAAACACGTTCGTTGCTGATTGTGGAAGACGACCTGGCTCTGCAAAAGCAAATCAAGTGGTCGCTCGACCGCTTTGACTCGGTGACCGCGCATGACCGGGAAAGTGCGTTGTCGCAATTGCGTAAAAGTACGCCCGCCGTTATTACCATGGACCTGGGACTGCCGCCGGATGCGGACTCGGTGTCTGAAGGGTTCAGGCTGCTCGAGCAAATTTTAGCTTTTGATCCGGACATCAAGGTGATTGTTCTGACCGGGCAAAACGACCAGGCCAATGCCTTACGTGCCGTTGCCATGGGTGCCTATGATTTTTTCGCAAAACCGTTCGAACCCGAGTTGCTCAACCTGACTGTTGAACGAGCCTTCAGGCTGTTTGAGTTGCAAAGCGAAAATCGGCGTTTGCAGTCAATGCATCAACCCGATGCCCTGTCGGGGCTAATGACGCGCGACCCCGAAATGCTACGCATCTGCCGCACGATTGAAAAAGTGGCGAGCAGCAATGCCACGGTCATGTTGCTGGGCGAAAGCGGCACGGGAAAAGAACTGCTGGCACGCGGTCTGCACCAGTCGTCACCCCGAAGAGCAGAAAAATTTGTTGCCATCAACTGTGCCGCTATCCCGGAAAATCTCCTGGAAAGCGAATTGTTCGGGTTCGAAAAAGGTGCGTTTACCGGCGCGTCGAAACTGACGCTGGGTAAGATCGAAATGGCCGATGGCGGTACGCTGATGCTTGACGAGATTGGCGACTTGCCTTTTCAGTTGCAGGCCAAACTGCTGCGATTTTTGCAAGAAAGAAAGATCGAGCGCGTGGGGGGGCGGCAGGAAATTCCGGTGGATGTGCGAATCGTCTGTGCCACCCATCAGGATTTGAGCGCGCTGAGCAAGAATGCCCCGTTCCGCGAAGATTTGTATTACCGACTGGCGGAAATCGTCGTCAATATTCCGCCACTACGTGCCCGTGTCGGAGATGCGGCGCTGCTGGCGCACGCGTTCGTGCGACGCTTTGCACAGGAACAGAATCGATCCTTGATGACGCTCTGCGAAGATGCCGTCCGGGCGATTGAGCAGCACCCGTGGCCGGGCAACATCCGGGAACTGGAAAACTGCATCAAACGTGCGACCATCATGGCAGAAGGCAGCCAGATTTCCAGTAAAGATGTGGGTTTGAAAAGCACGGTGCCGGATGAAGCTGATGATTCACTGGACTTGCGCGTCATTCGTGACAACGCGGACAAACGGGCAATTACTGCGGCCTTGGGCCGCGTCAATGGGAATATGGTCAAGGCGGCTGAATTGCTAGGGGTGAGTCGGCCCACGCTTTACGATTTGATGCACCGGCTCGGATTGAAGTAGTTTGCTTCGGGTTTAACTTTCATTTCAGGCTAACCATGAACTCCAAAAAAACGGATGCTCGCACGGTTCTTTCGGCCATTCTGGTGTCGCTGCTGTTGGCCGCTTGTGGAGACACACCGCAAGCCATGCTCCTCTCTGCCAAAAACTACCTGGCGAAAAACGACACCAAATCGGCGGTCATTCAGATAAAAAACGCGTTGCAGAGCGATCCAAATTTACCCGAGGCACGCTTTTTACTGGGCACCGCGCTGCTGGAAAGTGGGGACCCCGTAGGCGCCGAAACTGAGTTGCGCAAGGCCCTGGAACTGAAACACCCGCAAGACCTGGTGATTCCTCCGCTGGCCAGATCCCTGCTGGCGCGGGGGCAGGCGAAGAAGGTGACGGATGAATTTGCCAACATCGAGTTAAGCCAGCCGGCCGCCAAAGCAAGCCTCATGATGACGCTTTCGTCTGCCTATGCCATGCAGGACAAGGCGGAACTTTCACAGGCGGCCTTAAACGCGGCCCTGCTGGCGGAACCAGGCTACGCGCCGGCCCTGATTGAGCAGGCTCGACAAAAGGCGGGGCAGGGTGATATTGATGGCGCGCTGGTGATGGCGGATGAGGCGATTGCCAAATCTCCGAAAAGCCATGAAGCCTGGAAATTTAAAGGCGATCTTTTACTGTTTGCAAAAAATCAGGTCAAAGAGGCATTGGAGGCTTACCGCAAAGCAACTGAAATCAAGCCGGATTTTATTGCCGGCCATGCCGCCGTCACTATGATTCTGCTGCAAAAAGGCGATCTAGCCGCAGCGGCAGCGCAAATTGCGCAACTGAAAAAAATTGCGCCGAATCACCCGCGCACCACTTACCTTGAAGCGCTGCTGGCTTTTCAGAAAAAAGATTTCAAGCTTGCCCGAAATCTGGTGCAGCAGGTTGTAAGAGTGGCTCCGGGTAGCGTAGAAAGCCTGCAATTGGCGGGTGCCGTGGAGCTTCGATTCAATTCACTGCTGTCAGCGGAAAGCTATTTAAGCAAGGCCGTGCAGGCCGCGCCAACGCTTGCATTGCCCCGTCGCCTGCTTGTTGTAACCTACCTGCGCGCGGGGCAACCGGCCAGGGCGATGGAGACTTTGCTACCGGGCTTGAAGCAGGAAAAAATTGATCCCGAACTGCTTTCACTGGCGGGCCAGGTCTATCTTCAGAACGGTGATCTCAAAAAGGCGGAGGAGTACTTCGAGAAGGCGATCAGTCAAGTGCCCAAGGACGGCGGAAAGCGGACCGCCCTGGCGTTGACTCATTTGATGAGCGGCTCGGTCGACACTGCATTTGAAGAGTTGCAGAATATTGCCGGTTCGGACGCGGGCACCACTGCGGACCTGGCGCTGATCAACGCACATCTGAGGCGTCTGGAGTTTGATAAGGCGTTAAAGGCCATCGACGGGCTTGAGAAAAAGCAGCCTGACAAACCATTGGCAGCCTTTTTGCGTGCCCGAACCCTGTTGCTCAAGGGAGATACTGACGGTGCGAAAAAGAGCTTTGAGCGTGCCTTGACGATTGATCCGTCGTACTTTGCGGCCGTGGCCAGTCTGGCGGAGATGGATCTGGCGGCCAAAAAACCTGAGGACGCAAAGAAGCGAATCGAGGCGGTGCTGGCCAAAGACCCTAAAAATGGCCAGGCCTGGTTGATGCTTGTTCGACTCGCGGGACGGTCGGGGACTGCAAAAGAGGACATGTCCCGGCTCATCGGCAACGCGGTGGCGGCCAACCCGACAGACCCGGCACCACGATTGTTGCTCATCGACTTCCATCTGCGCAACAAAGATTTCAAGCAAGCCTTGTCGGCAGCGCAGAATGCAGTATCGGCGTTACCAGACCGCCCCGAGCTTCTGGACGCATTGGGCCTGGCGCAACAAGCATCCGGGGAATTTAATCAGGCGATTGGCAGTTACAACAAGCTTGCGGCCATGCAACCGCTGTCGCCGCGGCCTCAAATGCGCCTGGCTAACGCGCATCTGGCTGAAAAAAACAAGGAAGCGGCGTACAGCAGCCTTCTCAAGGCCCTTGAAATCAAGCCCGATCTGCTCGAAGCGCAGCGTACTTTGATCGCGCTAGATCTGGATGGGAAAAAGTTTCCCGCTGCTTTGACGACGGCACGCACGGTGCAGCAACAACGCCCCAAGGAAGCGGCGGGCTATGTGCTCGAAGGTGATATCAACCTCTCCCAAAAAAACTGGGACAGTGCAGCAACGGCTTATCGCGCCGGGCTGAAGCAAGTGAACTCTTCAGAGCTGGCCATCAAGCTGCACTTTGTGTTGCTGGTTTCTGGCAAAGTCGCTGAAGCCGATAAATTTTTGGCCAGTTGGCAGAAAAACAACCCCAAAGATGTCGCCTTTCTGCTTTATCTGGGCGGCAGAGCCATTGAACGCAAAGACTACAGCGGTGCAGAAAAAAGTTATTTAGAGGTGCTCAAGTTGCAGCCCAATAACGCGGGTGCGTATAACAATTTGGCATGGGTGAGCGCTAAACTCAACAAGGATGGTGCGATCGGCTACGCTGAAAAGGCAAATGCCCTGGCACCCAATCAACCGAGATTTATGGACACCCTCGCGATGATACTCTCAGAAAAGGGCGACTACGCGAAGGCAGTGGAACTTCAAAACAAAGTACTGGTGTTGCAGCCGTTGAATCCTGTATACAAACTCAACCTGGCAAAAATTCATATTAAAGGCGGAAATAAAGGTCTAGCGCGAAAAAAACTGGAGGAACTCAATAAACTGGGCGATAAGTTTTCAGCTCAGCCGGAGGTTGCGGCGCTCCTGAAAAATCTGTAAGTCTGTCGGTTTTTCTTACAACTCTCAGGCGAAGTGAACACCAGAAAGCATAAATACCAATAAAAATCAACGGGCAAAACGAACGGCATAAAAATTGCGTTGCTTATCAATTGACGGGAGCCGGGATTTAATGTGTTCGCTAAGTTCTCAAGCAAAACCATTGCATAGGGTAGTGAGCTAGTTAGTGAGCTAGTTTTTTCGCACAATTGCGGTGCATTTGCTAAGATTAAAGCGGTTTAAGTCGGATACCCGGCGCAAACCGTTAAAAGAATTGCGGCTACGCGTGGGAATCGATATGAGCACTGAAAATATTGAAGCGCCAGGCCAGGGCAAGGCAGGGGGACTTTCATCTGCGGCTCTCGCTCGCCGTCGTATCCTTCTCAAGGGTGTAGGTAAGGGAGCGGCCGTTCTTGCAGCGACTGTACCTCTCCAGACTTTGGCGGGTCAGAGGCTCATCACATTTGATGGCCAACACCAGTGCAGCATCTCGGGCATGCACTCTGGCGTGCATTCGGCTACTACGACTGCGGCGGTATGTGGTGGCTACGGTCCCGATTGGTGGGGTCAATCAGAGACAATCAACGGGAAGCGGGTGCCCAGCCATGCCTGGCCCGTTCCCTTCAAGACGCAGTGTAAACAGGTTTTTAAGGCCAGCGGTTATTGGCGAAATACTGATGGCGGTTTTCCGACGCTGTTTGAGGTCCTATCGCCGGCAGATAATAGCCGCAATTTCGCGGATACAGATGAATTTCACTGGATTTGCGCTTGGTTGAACGCTTTGAGCTTCAGCTTCAACTTCCCCTACTCGGGAGACGAAGTGCTTGCCTTTTATAACCAGGGCAGCGCTTCACCGGCGTACAGAGATGCCCTGGAGTTTTTCAAGACGTACATGGAAACGCACACTTCATAAGTATTGGCAACCGGGACGCTCTTGTCATTTGCTGGTGAATCAATCTCAATCGCCTTGCCTTGTGGTTTGGCATCTGAACACGCTGGCATCCCTGCACTGGAGATGCTGGAATGATGAGTGGGTGGTATTTGACGTTGGGTCGGGACAAACCCACCAGATGGACACGCTGACGGCAGTCACTCTCATGATGGTTGAGAGTACCGCGAGCACGCTCCCCGAACTAGTGTCACGGATTGCTGATGAGTTGCTCATCCCCAGCGATAACCAATTATCGGACGCCGTGGGGGGCATCCTGGAGCAGTTGGCAGCCACTGGCCTGATTGAGTCGACGCTGCAATGATTTTGTCTGAGTTAAGCACAGCCGAAGTCAGTCATCGACTTGGCAGTGAAGGCCTGACCATTCGGACCGGCCCCTTCAATTTCAGAATCATCTCAGAGCTTGAGTCCGTTGGGGAGGGTCTGAGGCTGCTTTATGCTGACTTCCCACTGGTTGACCCTCAGGAGTTTGTCGACTTTACCGTGACTCTGGCCCAAAGCAGAGGATTACGAAGATGGTGGCGGCCACAGGTTAAATTCGTCTATGACGGGGAGCATCCATTTGCCGCCTTGCCTGTAGATCATGCATTTCCCCTGCTTGAATGGGCAATGAACTGGTGTATCTCGACCCAAGCCCATCATTACCTTTCGCTGCACGCTGCCGTGGTTGCGCGAAACGGTTGTGCCGTTATCATGCCAGCCCCGCCAGGCTCGGGAAAAAGCACTTTGTGCGCAGGTCTCGTCAGCCGGGGCTGGCGGCTGCTCTCGGATGAGCTGACTTTGATTTCGCTGACGGACGGCTTGATTGCACCGCTAGGTCGACCTATCAGCCTGAAGAACCAGTCGCTGCAAGTAATCAGCAGGTTTGTGCCGGGCGCGGTGCTGAACCGGGTGACCCATGACACCTCCAAAGGATCAGTCAGCCATATGAAGGTTCCCACTCTCCATGTGGACCTCCATGAAGATCAGGCGCGGCCACGGTGGGTGGTATTTCCGCAATATGTTCCGGCTGCCAGAGCCGAACTTACTGCGCGTTCGAAGGCCAACAGCATGCTGGAGCTGGGCCGCAACGCATTCAACTACACCGTGCTCGGATTAACCGGCTTTGAATTGCTCGCAGACGTCATCACGACCAGCGATTGCTATGACTTCCGATACAGCGAACTGGAAGATGCAGTGTCGGTGTTTGACGATCTTGCAGAGCGGGGAAGGGCATGAAGCCGAGCCTGCTTTCGCAAGTCTGGGCGCAACCGGATCAGCGGCCCCAACTGACTCTGTCGGAATGGGAGAACATTTTGGGCCAGGCCAGACAAGCAAGATTGCTGGGCCGTCTCGCRCAGCACCATGCTGAGCGCAATTGGTTGGCCGCAGTTTCAGAGAGGCCGCGACAATACCTGGAAGGAGCACTGAGGTTGGTTGATCGCCAGCATCATGAGGTGCAATGGGAAGTGGACTGCRTCAGGCGCGCGCTGAAACATGTCCCTACTCCCGTTGTTATGCTAAAAGGGGCAGCTTACTTTGTGGCCAACCTGCCTCCACGACATGGGCGTCTGTTTTCTGACATAGACATCATGGTTGCGCGAGATCGTCTCCCGGAAGTCGAAGGCGCGTTGTTCCGGGCTGGTTGGATCAGTGAAAAAAGAGATGCCTACAACGAGCGTTACTACCGTCAGTGGATGCACGAGATTCCGCCGATGAAGCATGTGCAGCGCGGCACGGTGATTGATGTTCATCACACCATCACACCTCCGACCTCGCGATTCAAGGTCAATGGTGCCCAACTGCTGGAGCGCGTGGTGGCCATTGACGACAGGGCTGACTTGTTCGTTCTGGCACCAGTGGATATGGTGCTTCACAGCGCTGTGCATCTGTTTCAGGAGGGCGAATTCAGTCACGGCCTGCGCGACTTGCTGGATATCAACGATTTGCTGAAGCACTTCAGCAAAGATCCTGGGTTTTGGAGTGCACTGTTCGCCAGAGCCAAGGAGCTGGGTTTGGGCGAACCGCTCTTTCATGCGTTGCACCACACCCAACGCCTCTTTGGTAGCGGCACACCTCTGGATTTACGCCATGAACTGCAGGATATCCAGCCGAACTGGATGACTCGCCGGGTGCTGTCTGTATTGCTCAACCGTGCATTGCAACCGCTCCATCCGAGCTGCGATGACTCCTTTGGCAATTTTGCCCGCTGGTCTTTGTACATTCGATCCCATTATCTGCGGATGCCCTGGTATTTGATTGTTCCGCATTTGACTCGGAAAGCCTTCATGCATTACTTTCCAAAGGGGAATACTGCAATAGCTGACGCTGATCACACGGCACATTGATAGCGTGGGTTTGACCTGTGGCTCAATATGCATCAGTGTGTTGGGGCAAATCGCGGTTTTACGTTAACCCAATGGAGAGTGAAAAATGAAGTCCAGACTCATTTTCCTTGTTCTTGCTGGCCTCATGATTGCGGAGCCTTTGCGGGCCGATATGGCCAACACTATCGCCAAGGTAAAACCGTCAGTGGTCATGGTGGGTACCTACAAGAACACAAACAGTCCGCGCTTCGCCTTGAGAGGTACGGGTTTCGTTGTGACCAATGGAAATTCGGGGCGTGGCAATCTGGTCATCACCAACGCCCATGTTCTTGAGCAGCCTGCGAAAGAGGATGTCGATGCTGCTTGGGTCATCCAGGTCAGGGGAGAACAAAATGAACTGCAGATGCGGCCCGTCACAGTGCTCGAAGTGGACAAGCTTCATGACCTGGTTTTGCTGCGCTTTGAAGGGCCCTCGGCACCGGCACTCAGCATGCGGGATTCCGGCTTGGCTCAAGAGGGGCAAGCCGTCGCCTTCATGGGGTTCCCCATTGGGGGAGCGCTTGGTTTCTCGCCCGTGACTCACCGCGGCATGATTTCTTCTATCGCCGCAGTTGCCTTACCTACCCCATCCGCCCAGCAGCTCAACGAAAAAACGATACGCAGTCTGCGCTCGGGAGGTGGTTTCGATATTTTTCAGCTGGATGGCACGGCTTATCCCGGCAACAGTGGGGGGCCCCTGTTTGATCCGGATACAGGAGAGGTGCTGGGCGTTGTGAACATGGTGTTCATCAAAGGCACCCGGGAATCGGCCTTGACCAACCCGTCAGGAATCAGCTATGCCATTCCATCCAGATTTGTGCAGCAATTGTTGCAACGGAGCAAGTCCAACTGACCTCCAGGTGAGTGATTGGATAGCTCAGTCTGGCAAAAATTGGGAGGCAATGTCCAAGTCTTCATGGGTCATGCCTGACTTCAATACGCCAACAAGTTTACGCCAGGGGAGATCAGGTTCAATCAATTTGAAGCCGTAAAAGCCGTGGGGCCCCTTGTGTTTGCCACGTACGACCATGGCTTTGATAACCGACTCTTCCTCATGCCCCAGTTGAACGATGGCTTGACCCCAAACGTTCGCGGGTAAGGGTACTTTAGAGCGCGCCAGAAAACCATCCTCGGAAAGCTCTACCACCCGCAGGTCATAGACGTCCGTATTTTCAGGGCCAGTGACAGAGAACCTGCCAGGACATTTGATTGAATAACGTTGATGCTTACGCTCACGGGTCTGGAAGTTTGAATCAGAAAAAACAGGCGGCAGTACCTGTTGGTACTCCGCGTGGTTGTAGATGGAGTGCAGCAGTCTTTTCTCCCTTTCACTTAGGTTTTGAAAGGTGGGAGTACATTGGTTGAAAAAATAGTCGAGTAAATCTGGTGTCATCACCGGATCATTGGTCGTGAAATAGCGTCGACTTGGCATCCTGATATTACGCAGCTTGGTGCGTAAAAAATATGCATAAAGATTCTTGCGTCTCGCTTTCTTCCCATAAACCCGTTTAAAAATTGAAGGGGCTACATACAGGTCAAGAGAGGCACCTATCGCGGGTGCTCCATTGGCAAAATCGTATTTTTCAACTGAACTCTCCGTCAATCTTTCAAAGAACAAAAGAGACTCGTACATTTCAATCCGGTTCGGATTGACAGCAATCACAAGATGCCGGGTATCAAAGAAGGTGGTGGAGTATTCATACATGAATTTCATCAAGGGAAACAGGATGGTTCCTCCTGTGTTTCTGAATTTCAGATGCACTGCAAGCGCAGATACTTCAGCTATCCGGCCCTTTTTCTCGCGAATGTCGTACAGCTCAAAAATCGACTGCAAGGGGAAGCCGAAAACACTTTCGCGAATCAGCGAAATGGTCCCGACAACCTCACCGTCGAACTTGGCGCAAAGTGTGGTTGTGGTTGGCAGCGCGTGGTAAATGCTGACGCGCATGCCTGACGGGTCGGGCCGCATGAAGCCGCTGCCAACATACGCATCATGAAGGAGCTGGAAACACGCTTGCAGTTCTTCTTTCGTCTGCGCTATCTTCAGGACTATACGTTGGTCAGGTGTGGGATCGCAATTGACAAAAGACCGGTACACGGCGAACCGTAAGGATCTTGGAAAGAAGGAAAACGCTTTTCGTAATATATGGTGCAAGAATCTTTTTGCAGCTGACGCATATGGATTTTTCATATAGTGTCCCCGCCGATTCAATATTGATAACCTGTACCGATTGAATTTTGACCAAGGGCTAAAGCTGGCTTCCCCAGCGTCAGCTGTGGGTACCTCTGCACCTTTGCAATCTGTACGGAGTCTTATAGTTATGCAGGATCAACACTTCACACCAGTGATCAGGGCTTTTAAAGGTAGCGCTGAAGGTGCTGAACGGCGAATCCAGCACAGCGTAGGCGTTGCCATGGACCGCATTGTGGGTTTCGGAAGAATCGAGGACCAAGGGGCGTCGGTACGGGTTGTGATGCGCCAGCTGCTCAGTGAGCGTTTCGTGTTTTTTGAGCAACGCTGCTGCATGCTTTTCGCTGCTCAGCTCTTGCGACTGCACCGCGGCCACACCCGCCGCTATGAGCAGTGCCAGGGCCAGCAATCCGTACAACCACTTTTTTAGCGCTGAGCGTCGAATCCGGTTCATCCGGGCAGTTTGCCACCGCGCTGAACCGGTTATTGCAAGATGGTCTTTAGTCCTACATGCATTCGCGCCCGGCTCTGAAGCAGGAGTCGTCCCAGGTGGTGCCAGAGCGTCTCCCGCCCAGTGCAGCGGCGTTAGTTTTTTAGGGGCTGGCTGCGTCCAGGCGTTGTGGCAGGGCGTCATGCGACGACTCACCATCACTTTCACATTTGGCATAAATAGCCGAAATGATTTATCCTGAGGCACAAAATTGTGAATTGACCAGGTTTTTGCATCGAACCACCAGCGCAAGCGAAGGTGGGCCGCTCAGCAAGAAAAACAAGGGAACTCATGGAGTTGGTCATTTTTCGCCTCAACGGGCAGCGCTATGCGTTGCCGCTCCCGGTGGTGGAGCGCGTCATCCAAGCCGTGGAAGTGACCTCCTTGCCTGGTGCGCCGGCTGTGGTGCTCGGAGTGATCAACGTAGCGGGCTGTGTTCTCCCGGTGTTCAATATCCGGCGACGGTTCTTCCTGCCAGAGCGGGAGGTCGTTCCCACCGACCAGTTTCTGATTGCACGGACGGCCCGGCATACGGTGGCGTTGGTGATCGACGAGGTCCACGGCGTGATCGAACACGAGCCATCTGCCGTTGTGGGTGCGGACCGGATGGTACCCGGCCTTGAGCAATTCCAGGGCGTGGTCAAGCTTGACGATGGCCTGGTGCTGATTCACGACATGGAAAAATTCCTCTCGCTGGACGAAGCACACGCGCTGGATGCGGCGATGGAGGAGGTCGAATGATGCACGGCCAGGTCATGCCGGCGCAGTGGTCGCAGTTGAGCGAGCTTGTCGCCGGCACGACGGGGCTGCATTTTCCGCGCGAGCGCTGGGATGATCTGAAGCGTGGCCTGGTTGACGCAGCGCAGGAGTTTGGCTTTGAGGACGCGGCAGCCTGTGTCGACTGGCTGCTGTCGGCGCAGCCGACCCGGGCCCAGGTACAGGTGCTGGCAGGTCATCTCACGATCGGTGAAACCTATTTCTTCCGGGACGGGCAAACACTGGAGGCGCTCACCGAGAGCATCCTGCCCGAGCTGATCCGCGCCCGGCGCGGCGGCGAGCAGCGGCTGCGCATCTGGAGTGCGGCTTGCTGCAGCGGTGAAGAGCCTTATTCGCTGGCAATTTTGCTGCATGAAGCATTGCCCGATTTTCGGGACTGGCAGGTGACGATCACCGCGACCGATATCAACGCAAGCTTTCTGCGCAAGGCTGCCGCAGGCATCTACGGCGAATGGTCGTTCCGCAACGCGCCGGCAAGACTCAAGCAACGTTACTTCCATCGCACCGCAGATGGCCGTTACGCCATCGTGCCGCAAATCAAGAAATTGGTGAACTTTGCGCACCTGAACCTCGCGGAGGACGTTTACCCCTCGCTTGAGACAGACACCAATGCGATGGATGTAATCTTCTGCCGCAATGTGCTGATGTACTTCACGCCGCAGCAGACCCGCAAGGTGATCGGGAACCTCCACCATTCGCTGGTCGAAGGCGGCTGGCTGGTGGTGAGTCCCAGCGAAGCCTCACAGGCGTTGTTTCCACAGTTTGTCACAGTGGATTTCGCCGGTGCAAGCCTTTACAAAAAGAGCAATGTCGCGCCTCAGGCCGAACCAGGGACGGTGGCCGCCACCGGCGCGCCGGAATCTGGTTTTCCTGCAGTCGAGGCGTCTTTGTCATGGGCACCATTGGCTGCCCCGCTGGTGGTTTTAGAGTCCGACCGTCCGACGGACGACTTCGCCGTTCCGGAGGCACCGGGCAGCACCCTGATGTTTGCAGAATCGCTTTACGGGCAGGGCCGTTATGCCGAAGTGGTTGACACGTTGCTGGCGCCCTTGGCCGAACATACACCAGGGCCTGTGGCATGTTCGCTGCTGGCCCGGGCACTGGCAAACCAGGGCCGACTTGCCGATGCGCTGACATGGTGTGATCGCTGGATCGTCGCCGACAAGCAGGACCCCGCCGGCCATTACCTGCGCGCGGTCGTTTTGCTGGAGCAGGGCGAACCAGAACAAGCGCGGTTTTCCCTTCAGCGGGCGACCTATCTCGAACCCGAGTTTGTGCTGGCTCATTTTGCACTCGGAAATCTTGCGCGCCGGTGCGGAAAGGCCGGCGAAGCGGACAAACATTTCGCCAATACGCTGCATCTGCTGCAACGCTACCACCCGGACGATCCTCTGCGCGAATCGGACGGGCTCACCGCCGGGCGTCTTGCGCAGACCCTTGCTTCGCTCACCAGTCCGGAAAATACGCGATGAGTGACCCCACTCATACCGCCATCCCCGACGCCGGAACCATCCTTCGTGCCCGTGCACGCGCCCTGGCGCGGCCCCGGGATAACACCGCGGTGGCGAACGCATCGCTCGAGGTGCTGGAGTTTCGTCTTGCCCATGAATGCTATGCGCTGGAGACCCGCCACGTGCGCGAGGTGTATCCCCTGAAGAGTCTGACACCGGTTCCCTGCACGCCGTCATTTGTGCGCGGAATTGTGAATGTGCGGGGCCGCATCACGCCGGTCATCGACATCAAAAAATTCTTCGATCTGCCCGACCAGGGGTTGACCGACCTGCACTGCGTCATTCTCCTGCGCAGTAACGATCTCGAACTCGGCTTGATGGCGGACATCATCGTGGGCGTCCGAATCATCCCGCTAGGGAGCCTGYAGCCGACGTTGCCGACGCTCACGGGCATCCGGGCCGACTACCTGAAAGGCGTGACGGCGCAACGTCTCGTGGTGCTTGATCTGGATCGTCTCCTGACGGACCCGAAAATCATTGTGCAGGAGGAAGTGGAGGACTGAATCCAGACCCTGCAGGCCAACGCAGGGAGTGGATGTCGTACTGAGTCGCCCTGACCGGAGGTTAGACCGCTAGCCAAGGTCTGGCGTGAACGGGGTAACGGGTGTTCGAAGCAAAAAAAGGAGGGAAATAATGAAAAGAGCCGCAGATGCCGCAGGCAAGGGGGGCAAGGAAGGCAAGGGACGATGGCGCCGGGCAGCGACGCTCGTCAGTCGTCTGACTGCCGTAGCATGCGTGACGCTCAAGGTGGGCGCAGTCATCGCGGCAGATGCCACAACAGCATCCTTGTCCTCCGTGGATTTTTCACGCATGACGCTTGAAGATCTGGCGAACATCGAGATCTCCTCGGTACTGAAGAGACCCGAACGGTTGAGCGATGCGGCTGCAGCGGTCTACGTGATCACGAGCKAAGACATTCGCCGGTCCGGCTATACCAGCATCCCGGAAATACTGCGCCTTGCGCCCAATCTCCAGGTCGCGCGCGATGACTCAAGCAATTATGCGATTACGGCGCGCGGCTTCAACAGCAGGAGCGCCAACAAGCTGGAGGTGCTGATAGACGGCCGCAGCGTGTATACGCCGCTGAACTCCGGCGTGTTCTGGGACGTGCAGGATACCTTGATCGAAGACATAGAACGCATCGAGGTCATCAGTGGACCAGGCGGAACCCTGTGGGGATCAAATGCCGTCAATGGCGTCATCAATATCATCACCCGCTCTTCACGAGATACCCAGGGTACCTTGCTGAGCGGCGGTGCCGGTACCAAGGAGCGTGGCGCCGGTGCTCGTCATGGCGGCAAACTGGGCGAGGACACCACGTACCGTCTGTATGCAAAGGGCTTTAGCCGCGACAGCACGCAGAACAGCAGTGGCACCGACCTGCAAAATTCGTGGAACACGCAGCAGGCGGGCTTCCGGATTGACTCGGCCAGCGCCGCCGATACCTTTACGCTGCAGGGAGATGCTTACGATGGGTTGATACATCAGCGCGCCCTGGCCGACAAGACCATTTCGGGAGCGAACCTGCTTGGACGCTGGAATCGCGCATTGGCGGATGACGCAAACATACAGGTCCAGGCCTATTACGATCGGACTCAACGCAACTATCCAGGCTCCGCCGGGTTCGGCGAAGTGCTCGATACCTACGACATCGACGTGCAGCATCGTTTCCGGTGGCGCAAGGACCACGACATTGTCTGGGGTGGCGGCTACCGGCGGCAGAACGACCATGTCGATAACAGCCAGTTCCTGCAGTTTCTGCCGGCACAAAAGACGCTGAGCCGAGCCAATATCTTTGTCCAGGACAGCATCGCGCTCAGCGAACCCCTCAAGCTCACGCTGGGCCTGAAACTGGAGCACAACAACTACACCGGGCTGGAATGGCAACCCAACGCGCGGCTGGCCTGGAAGCTGGACGATCGCACGCTGCTGTGGTCGGCTATCTCGCGGGCGGTGCGCACGCCATCGCGCGTCGACCGCGAATTCTTTGTGCCGGCTATCCCGCTCCTGGGGTTCCCGGGGTTCGTCGTCGGGGACTTTACGTCGGAGACGCTGACCGCCTACGAGGTCGGTTACCGCACGCAGCCGACCGCCGACACCTCGTTCTCCGTGTCTACCTTCTACAACGTCTACGATGACCTGCGCAGTCTCGAACGCTCTGCGGGCCCCGGATCAGCGCTTGTGATCGGGAACAAGATGAAGGGCAATACCTACGGTGTGGAAATGTGGGGGAACTACCGTGTAAACAACTGGTGGCGGTTGAGTGCAGGCTATAACTATCTCAAGAAAGATCTAAGCTTAAAGTCAGGCAGTACCGATACAACCAGCCTGGCCGCCGCCGAAACTGATCCGCGACACCAGTTCTCTCTGCGTTCGGCGATGAATCTGGCGCACGACGTTGAGCTTGATGTCTCCCTGCGCTCGATCGGCACATTGTCCTCCACCCAGGTTCCTCGCTATACCGCGTTCGATGCGCGTCTGGGCTGGTGGGTCGCCAAGGATGTCGAGGTTTCGTTGACCGCGCTCAACCTGCTCGACAAGGGTCATCCGGAGTTCAGTGGTTCCACGCCGGCGCGTAGCGAAATTGGGCGCAGCTTCTACGCAAAAATGCTATGGAAATTCTGATCAACATACTGCGCGCGGTAGCGCGCATGCACTCGGGCAGCACCTTGGCCGTTGTGGCATTGGGCATCGCGCTCTTCCCCGGCAAGGCCAGCGCAGCCGACGAATCAGTGGAATACGCCGTCAAGGCGGCTTTTCTGTACAAGTTCGGCTCCTTTGTCGAATGGCCTGCAACAGCCTTTGCTTCGCCGACCAGCCCATTTCAGCTGTGCATCGCGGGCGAGGATCCATTTGGGCCCACTCTCGACAGGGCCGTCAACGGCCAGCGGATCGCCCAACGACCAGTCGAGGTGCGGCGACTGAAGATAGTCAAGCCGGACTCAGGCTGCCACATCGTGTACCTTGCCACCTCAGAGGCGCAGCGCCTCCCCCAAATCGTCGAAGCGCTACGCGGCAGCAGCGTGCTCACCGTGAGTGATGGCCGGTCGCCGGGGGTGGCCACGGGAATCATCAACTTCGTCATCAAGGACGATCGCGTGCGCTTTGATATCGACGATGAAGCCGCCGCGCAAAACAGGCTGGCCATCAGTTCCAAACTGTTGAGCGTGGCGCTCAACGTCAAGCCCAGACGGGTTGGGGAGGGCCGTTAAATGGGCTGGCTTGCAAATGTTCCGATTCGCGCCAAATTGCTGCTGATCAGCGTGCTGGCCAGTGCGATTGCGCTGCTGCTGGCCGGTGTGGCCATCGTTGCCTACGACACCATCACCTACACCGACCAGAAGAAACGTGAAATATCGGTTCAGGCCGAAACGCTTGCCGCCAGCGTCACGGCGGCACTCGCTTTCAACGACGCGAAAGTGGCCGAGGAATACCTCAAAGCGTTCGAAGCGAATCCGGAAATCGCGGCTGCCGGGATCTACAACGCAGATGCCAGGCTCTTTGCCCGATACCAGCGTTCCGGCTCGTCCACCCGAGCGCTGCCCACGACAACGGAGCCTGCGGGGGAGCGATTCAGGGACGATGAGCTGGAGGTGTTCCGACCCATCAGGGACGGCGCACGCACGGCGGGAACCGTGTACTTGCGTGCGAGCACCGAGTCGCTGACCTGGCGTGTCGCACGCTTCGGCGGAATCATCCTGCTGGTGCTGGTCAGTTCGCTGCTGATCACGCTGCCGATATCCATACGCATGCAACGCGTGATCTCGCACCCCATCCAGGATATTTCAAGGGTAGCCTCACTCATCGCGGCCGGCGACCTCACGGCAACACTGCCCGCGGATCAGCGCTCCGATGAGATCGGTGTGCTGGTGGAAATGTTCACCCGCATGGCGGAGGGTCTTCGCGAGCAGATTCGCGGGCTGATCGAAGGTGCGACGGTGCTGGGTTCGGCCGCCAGCGACATCGTCGCATCCACCACCCAGCTCGCCGCCAGCGCCAGCGAGTCGGCCACGGTCGTGAGCGAAACGACCGTCACCGTGGAAGAAGTGCGGCAGTCGGCGCAGGTGGCCAGCCAGAAAGCCAGAAACGTGGCCGACAGCGCGCAGAAGGCGGCGCAGATTTCCCAGAGCGGACGCAAGTCCACCGAGGACGTTGCGGCCGGGATGAACCGCATCCGGCTGCAGATGGAAGCAATTGCCGCCAGCATGACGCGGCTGTCCGAGCAGAGCCAGGCCATCGGCCGGATCATGGCCACCGTCGAAGACCTGGCCGCCCAGTCCAACCTGTTGGCCGTCAACGCGGCCATCGAAGCCGCCAAGGCTGGCGAGCACGGCAAGGGCTTTGGCGTGGTGGCGCAGGAAGTCAAGAGCCTGGCGGAGCAGTCGCGCCAGGCGACCAACCAGGTGCGCACCATCCTGGGCGACATCCAGAAGGCGACGACGACGGCCATGATGGCGACGGAGCAGGGTAGCAAGGCGGTGGAGGCGGGGAGCCGGCAAACCGAAGTGGCGGGCGAATCGATCCAGGCGCTGGCGGGCAGCGTGACGGAGGCGGCGCAGGCGGCCACGCAGATTGCGGCATCGAGCCAGCAGCAGCTGGTGGGCGTTGACCAGGTGGCGGGCGCGATGGAGAGCATCAAGCAGGCAAGCACACAGAACGTAGCCGGC
This sequence comes from Polaromonas sp. P4_F4, assembly GCF_056401355.1. NCBI lineage: Bacteria > Pseudomonadati > Pseudomonadota > Betaproteobacteria > Burkholderiales > Comamonadaceae > Polaromonas > Polaromonas sp. P4_F4. The sequence goes on from NZ_JBFUJO010000037.1 coordinate 29,131, forward strand.
GCCAAGCAGCTGGAAGCCGCAGCCCGCAACCTCAACGAACTCGGCCAGCGGCTCAAGCAGATGGTTGAACGTTACAAGGTGTAGTCAACCACAATCGCCATGAGCACCCAAGAAGACAACTTTCTCCCACAACTCCGCGCGACCTTCAAGGTCAAAGCCACAGAGCATGTGCAGGCGATCGCAGCAGGTTTTCAGTCACGTGGAAAACCGAAGTCCAAAAAAAAACGGAGGTCGGTGCCATGAAATGGAATGTCGGAACCAAAATGGGTACAGGGTTTGGCCTGGCGATGGTGATTTTTGTGATGGTCGGAGCGGTTTCCTATCGCAGCACAACGCAATTGATCGAGGCATCGGACTTGCGCCAGCACACCTACGAAGTGCTGAGTCGAGTCGCGGAAATGGAATTGCTGTCGGCAGACATGCAAAATGGCTTGCGGGGCTATGTCATCACCGGGGAAGAAAAATACCTGGAACCGCATCAAGCCGGGTTGGAAAAAATTGACAAAATCCTCCAGGAAACCCGGAAACTGACCGAGGACAACCCGCGTGAGCAGCGACGCCTGGATGCGCTCGAACCACTCGTCAAAAGTCGGATCGACTTCGCCAAGGAAACGATCGATGCCATACGGACCAGGGGAGAGGCGGCGGGCGTTCAACTCATCAGGACAGGTAAGGGTCGCACGCTCACGAGTGAAATCCGCAAGGTTATCGACGAGATGGAGCGCGAAGAAAATGACTTGCTCAAGCAACGCGCGGAGAGCGCGAAGAACGATGCCGGAAATGCGGAATTGACCATCGTGGTCGGCACCCTCGCCGCCTTGGTGCTCGCTGCGCTGGCCGGATTCGTCATCACACGCAACATCGCCCGGCCTCTCCAGGACCTCACGGCTGTCGCGGAACGGATCGCTTTGGGTGACTTGGGTGTCAATGTATCGGTTGATACGCGCAGCGACGAGGTAGGAGCGCTGGCACGGACGTTTGACCGCATGGCGCAGTCGCTGCGTGGGATGGCGAGCGCGGCCGAGCAGATCGCCGCCGGCGATCTGCGTTCGACCATCAAGCCTCAATCCCCCAACGACGTTTTGGGCACCGCCTTTGCGCGGATGTCGGAGAGTCTTCGCGAGCAGGTTCGCGACCTGGTCGAAGGGGCCAACGTGCTGGGCTCGGCCGCGACCGAAATCGTTGCTTCGACCACCCAGCTCGCCGCCAGCGCCAGCCAGTCGGCCGCGGCGGTGAGCGAGACCACCACCACGGTGGAGGAGGTTCGGCAAACGGCGCAGGTGGCCAGCCAGAAGGCCAAGCTGGTGTCCGACAGTGCGCAGAAGGCGGCACAGAGCTCCCAGAACGGGCGCAAGTCCACCGAGGATGTGGGRGCCGGCATGACCCGGATCCGCCAGCAGATGGAAGCAATTGCCGCCAGCATGACGCGGCTGTCCGAGCAGAGTCAGGCCATCGGC
>NZ_JBFUJO010000038.1:0-30159 GCF_056401355.1 Polaromonas sp. P4_F4
CTGACCCAAAGGGTCAGATACCCTCTGGGTCATTGATAAAGTCGCAACGGCTTTACGCTGTCGCACCTGAGGCAAGTCTGCTCGCTTTCGCTTAGGCATGACCTATCCGATCCATTACAGACCGGCATTCGCTTTTTGCCTCTTCCTTTACCCCCTCCACCATGGCCTTTGATTGCTCGCGGGTTGCCAGCCCCTTGCGGGGCTGGCGGTGAGTGGGGCTTACCTCGTTTCCCTCTGTGCCCAGTCTGGCGGCTGCCAAACAGATGGGGTTAGGGACTCTCTATCCGCCGGAAGTCGTTCTGGGAACGACACACAGTCCATGACAGGTGTGTCCTGACTTCGTGCCTTTTGGCCGCAGCTCCTCCCATGCGGGAGAGACAAGCGTAAGCTGCCTAATGCTGACGACGGTTCAAACGAGAGTTCACATTACATTTCCCGTACCCTATACCTCGGCAACCTTCCCGCGTCTTGTTCGTGGGATTGGGACTGACTCGCGTCGGCCTTGTGTGCTTGCGCACAGGTTGTTTAACCGCAGCTCCGCACCCCCGGATTACTCCAGGCGCACGTGCGGTCGAGGTCACGTCGTTCCAGACGTGGTTTTGGTGGAAAACAAGACACAGAGAGCGGTTACGCTCCCCTACCAGTACAACCTGCTACAGATAAATTTGCAGCAAGAGGTAACAAGGCCTTTCCTTGCGGAAATATGTCTCTAATTGGCGACGAATTGCGTCCCTTGGGAACGCAATTCACCATTCCCGCGCCCTGAGGGAGCGGACTGGAGCAGCCAAATAGAGCCATTTGGCTGCTACAAAGTTAACCCCTTTTGAGGGGGGCAGGATGGGACCTCCGGAGAGGAAAACCATCCACTGATAAAGACGATCACACGGATCGAATGAAGCGACTTCGAGTCGCACCATGGCTGCATTCTATAGAGGAGAAGCGAGGAGGGCACATGGCGAGCACATGACGAACGCAAGGCTCACGATGGCGGTTGTTGGCATTAAAACCGTGCTGTTCCCGCAACTTCATCAGCTACCATCCACGCATGAGCGCGCTTGAACTGACCCTCCTGTACCTGCTGGCCGCGGTGCTGGGTGTGGTGGTCTGCCGCTCGTTCAAATTGCCGCCCATGCTCGGCTACCTGACCGTGGGCGTGTTGATCGGGCCAAATGCGCTGGCGCTGGCGGAGAACTCGGAGGGCGTGCGCCATCTGGGCGAGTTCGGTGTCGTGTTTCTGATGTTCGTGATCGGGCTGGAGTTCAACCTGACCAAGCTGCGCTCCATGCGCCGCCATGTCTTCGGGCTGGGGCTGCTGCAGGTGACGCTCACCATTGTGCTGGCGACGCTGGGCTCGCTGTTCCTGGCCAGCCTGGCACCCTCCTTATGGAAAATGAGCTGGCAAACCACGCTGGCGCTGTCCGGCGCCATGGCCATGAGCAGCACAGCCATCGTGGTCAAGCTGCTGGCCGAGCGGCTGGAGCTCGATTCCGAGCACGGCAAGCGCATCATGGGCGTGCTGCTGCTGCAGGATCTGGCCGTGGTGCCCCTGCTGGTGCTGATTCCGGCCCTGGGGTCCTCACCCGACAAGCTGTTGGTGGCGCTGGCGATTGCCGCACTGAAGGCCAGCTTGCTGGTCGGGCTGCTGCTGACCGGGGGCCAGCGCGTCATGCGCTGGTGGCTGACGCTGGTAGCGCGGCGCAAAAGCGAAGAACTGTTTGTGCTCAACCTGCTGCTGGTCACGCTGGCGCTGGCCTGGATGACGGAGCGGGCCGGGCTGAGCCTGGCCCTGGGGGCTTTTATTGCCGGCATGCTGATTTCGGAAACCGAATACAAGCACCAGGTGGAGACCGACATCCGGCCCTTTCACGATGTCCTGCTGGGCCTCTTTTTCATCAGCATCGGCATGATGCTGGACTGGCGGGAGGTGGCGGTGCACTGGCGGCTGGTGCTGCTGCTGACGACCGCACCGGTCGCCTTCAAGCTGCTGCTGGTCACGGGGCTGGCCCGCTCGCTGGGCGCGACGGGGGGCGTTGCACTGCGTACCGGCCTTTATCTGGCGCAGGCGGGTGAATTCGGTTTTGTGCTGCTGACGCTGGCGCAGCAGAACCGCCTGCTGTCAGCGGGCCTGGCGAACCCCATCCTGGCCAGCATGGTGCTGTCGATGCTGGTCACACCCTTCATCATCATGTACAGCAACCAGATCGTCATGCGGCTGGTCTCCAGCGAATGGCTGCAGCAGTCGCTTCAAATGACCTCGATTGCGCGCAAGTCCATCAACGCCAACAAGCATGTGATCATCTGCGGCTATGGCCGCTGCGGCCAGAATCTGGGCCACATGCTGGAGCGCGAAGGCATCCAGTACATGGCGCTCGACCTGGACCCCGACCGCGTGCGGCAGGCCACGGCGGCGGGCGACTCGGTGGTGTTTGGCGACGCGGTGCGCCTGCAGGCGCTGGTTGCCGCGGGCCTGTCACGCGCCAGCGCCGTGGTGGTGACCTATCTGGACACCGCCAGCGCCCTCAAGGTGCTGGCCAACATCCGCGCCCATGCGCCCACCGTGCCGGTGATTGTGCGCACCGAGGACGACCATGACCTGGAAAAGCTGCAGGCCGCCGGCGCCACCGAGGTGGTGCCCGAGGCCATTGAAGGCAGCCTGATGCTGGCCAGCCACGCGCTGGCGCTGGTCGGCGTGCCCATGCGCCGCGTGATTCGCGTGGTGCAGGACCAGCGTGATGCGCGCTACAACCTGCTGCGCGGCTACTTTCGCGGCGCCGATGACGACACGGTCAATGAACTTGAACAGGAGCGCCTCGCGACCGTGACGCTTCCCTTTGGCATCAAGTCACTGGGCCAGACGCTGGGCTCGCTCACGCTGGACGCCGCAGGCGTGCGCGTGGTCAGCCTGCGGCGCAGCGATGGCAAGATGCTGGACGCCCTTGAGTCCACGCGGCTCGACGGCGGCGATACCCTGGTGCTGTCGGGCAAGCCCGCGGCACTCGCCCTGGCCGAAGAAATGTTGTTGGGTGGCCGCGCGAACTGACTGAACAACCCCGCGGCCCAGACCAGCACTGCCGTTGCGGCGCTGTTGCGCGCGAGCGGCGCTTAATTCAGCTCGCCGTATTGCGTGCTGCTGAGTACCGGCGACACCGCGGATGACGCCATCTCGGTGTCTTCAAAGCCGGTGAGCAGGGTGTAGGAATGCGGGCCACTGCGGGTTTTGGCGGCGTACTCCACCGCGCCCCCCGGGCCTTGCGCAGAGGCGGCCATCAGGGCCTGTTTGAATGCCACAACCTCATCGGCCTGGATAGGCTCATAGCGCGGCGTGGACGACGCGGCCTGCGCGGCGAGGGGCGCCACTGCCGCAGCACCCCGCGCCAACGGGGTCGACGTTTGCACCGCAGTCTGGGAACCCGTGCCGGGCTTACCCACGGCAACCGCCTCGTCCATGCGCCAGTAAACGGCCGGCACCGTGATCTCAAAACGCGCCCTGGCGTTCTGCACGATCAGGGCTTCAATGTCGCCCAGTTGCTCGGGCAATCCGCCAGAAGCTTTGGCCAGATCCAGCATGACCAGAAACTCGTTGCCACGCGAGTCCAGGGACAGTACCTTGAATTTATAGCTGGCCGACAGCACCCCGGCGCGGGTCATGGCCTCGCGGATCGCAACATAGAGCTGCTCGCGGCGGGCGTGGCGCTTGACTTTGCGGCCGTCACCAGGCTCTTCGGTTTCTGGCGCCTGACGCTGGGTCACAGCGGCGGATCCACGCTTTTTTTCCTCACGTGCAGCAGACTTGCTCGTGCGGGACTTGGCGGAAAACCAGTTTAGAAAAGACATAGTTGGAGTTCTCGGGATAGGTGCCCGCCTCCTTGTCGGTCAGAAGACGGCGCTTTACTGCGAAGTCACAGGTTTGTGTGTCGCTGTAGTTTACTCAGCGGATTTCATTTCGCCAAACACGACGTCGTCCTGTCGGCACAGTTACCTGGCAAAGCCCGGTAAAAAATCACAGAAATCCACTTGGCTATATCCGGGAACCGCCGCAGGGGTTCCGATCCCGCATCGCGCGCGACGCCGTTCCGGTGTCCTGAAGACTGCCGCGCGTGATGCGCGAGCCGTCAGGTCACCGCCACACGCCGGGGACGGTTGTAGAGGCGTTTGGCCATCACGGAGCCCATCGCGACGGTCAGCTCCAGCGCGATCGGGCTGTGGCGGTTGGCCATTTCCAGGAAGCGCATGGGTGTCAGGCACCAGAGTTTGCAGGGGGTGGAGGCGTTTACCGTGGCACTGCGCGGCAGGTGCGAGAAAAAGGCGCCTTCGCCCAGGACGGTGCCGGAGCCTACCAGCGCCATCCGCACGCGCGCCTTTTCATCCTCATAGTGAACGCTCAAGGTGCCGCTTTCGACAAAATACAGCGTGCGGTCCAGCGCCCCCTGCTCAAACAGCACCTGGCCGGTGTTGAGGGCAAAAGGCTGCAGATAGCTGGCAAGAATGTCCCAATGCGGCTGGTTGAACTGGCAGCGCAAGGCATCGCCACTGTGGCAATTCGTGATGGCCTGGGCAAGACCCTGGATGTCAAAGCTGATGGGGGCTGCTAAGGGGGCGTTCATGGTGTGCCCGACGATACCTTTGCCCCATGGCCGCAGCAAGGGACACTAACGCTCACTTACACCTGATACAGGGAGCCATTGTTTTGTAAGCAGGGCATTGGAAGCGTACTTCTGGCCATCACTCGCCATCACTAGCCGTCATCGCCGCCGGTTTAAGCCCGGCTTAAACGTCCCGGCTGCGCCTTTGAATTCCCTGAATTCCCTAAATTCCCTGAACTACTTCCCGATACAGAATCTGGAAAAAATCTCGCCCAGCAGGTCGTCCGGCGTGAACTCGCCCGTGATCTCGCTGAGCTGGCGCTGCGCCTGCCGCAAATCCTCCGCCAGCAAGTCCAGCGCCGGCCGTGCCGCCTGCAGCTGGCGCGCTGCGGTGGCCAATTGGGCCTGCACCTGGTGCAGCGCGCGCACATGGCGTTCACGTGCCATGAACACGCCTTCAGGCGCCGCTTGCCAGCCCACCACCTGCAGCAGGCGCTGCCGCAGCGCCTGCAGCCCAGCACCCGTCTTGGCGGAAATCAGCACGCCCCCATGCACCTCCTGCACTTCCCGCAGCAATGCCGGGCTGGCCAGGTCCGATTTGTTCCAGACATCAATAATGGCCGTGTGTTCAGGCAGTTTTTGGGCCAGCGTTCGTGCGATGCGCTCATCGGCCGCCAGGTAATTCATGGCATCCTGCGCCGGCGCCGCGGCATCCCGCCGGGTCAGGTCATGCAAAAACAGGACCGCGTCGGCGCTTTCAATTTCCGCCCAGGCGCGTTCCACGCCGATTTTCTCCACCTCGTCCAGCGCCTCGCGCAGACCGGCGGTGTCGACCACGTGCAGGGGTACGCCCTCGATCTGGATCAGTTCGGACACCTTGTCGCGCGTGGTCCCGGCAATCGGCGTCACGATGGCCAGTTCGGCGCCGGCCAGCGCATTGAGCAGCGAACTCTTGCCGGCATTGGGCTGGCCCGCAATCACCACCTTGATGCCCTCGCGCAGGATCGCGCCCTGCGTGGCGCGCTGCATCACGCCCGCCAGCGTACCCTGCAGCCGCGACAGCTGGCCCTGGGCATCGGCCTTTTGCAGAAAGTCGATGTCTTCTTCCGGAAAGTCCAGCGTGGCCTCCACCAGCATGCGCAGGTGAATCAGCTGCTCCAGCAAGGTGTTCACCGCCAGCGAGAACTCGCCCGACATGGAGCGCGCCGCCGAACGGGCCGCCGTTTCGGTGCTGGCATCGATCAGGTCGGCGATGGCCTCGGCCTGCGCCAGGTCGATCTTGTCGTTGAGGAAGGCGCGTTCGGTGAACTCGCCCGGTTGCGCCACCCGCAACTGCACCAGCCACGGCTGGCCGGTGGCCGGGTTGAGCGCGGCGCCAGCTTCCAGGCAGCGCGCCAGCAGCAGCTGCAGCACCACCGGCCCGCCGTGCGCCTGCAGCTCCAGCACATCCTCGCCGGTGTAGGAGTGGGGTGCCGGAAAGTGAATCGCCAGGCCCTGGTCGAGCACCTGGCCCTGCGCGTCCCGAAACGGCAGGTAGGTGGCCTGGCGCGGCGCCAGCGCGCGGCCGCAAATGGCCGCAATCACGGGGGCGATGTCCTTGCCCGAGACGCGCACAATGCCCACCGCGCCGCGGCCGGGTGCGGTGGCGATGGCAACAATGGGGTCGTGGTGTCGGGCCAGCATGGTGTGTAGATGTTAAGGGGCAAACAAAATGTTGGCTCCTGGGCGAGGGTAACCCTCACCGCCCAGGTCAGCCTCCAAACAGCCTCCAAAGAAAAAAGGCCGCAGCGCGGCCCTTTTTTTATTCCGAGTCCGCTTTACCTGAACTTCGGCAGGTTGAACTGCGGCGGTACACCCATTCGCGTGTTGATCACCCACTGCTGGGCGATGGACAGGATGTTGTTGGTGATCCAGTACAGCACCAGGCCGGCCGGGAAGAAGAAGAACATCACGCTGAAGATCAGCGGCATGAACCACATCAGCTTGGCCTGCATCGGATCCGGCGGCGCGGGGTTGAGCGCCGTCTGCAGCATGGTCGTCAGGGTCATGAGGACGGGCAGGATGAAGAAAGGATCGGGCGCCGAGAGGTCATGAATCCACAAGACCCAGGGCGCGTTGCGCATCTCAACGCTGGACAGCAGCACCCAATAGAGCGCAATGAACACCGGGATCTGGATCATGATGGGGAAGCAGCCGCCCATGGGGTTGACCTTTTCCTCGCGGTAGATCTTCATCATCGCCTGCTGCATCTCCTGCGGCTTGTCCTTCAGGCGTTCGCGCATCTCCATGATCTTGGGGTTGATGGCCTTCATCTTGGCCATGCTGGCGTAGGCCTTGGCATTGAGCCAGTAGAAGGCAATCTTGAGCAGCAGCACCAGCGCCACGATGGACCAGCCCCAGTTGAGGAGGAAGCCATGCAGCTTGTCGAGCAGCCAGTACAGCGGCTTGGCCAGGATGGTCAGCCAGCCGTAGTCCTTCACCAGCTCCAGGCCGGGGGCCAGGGCTTCCAGTTTTTTCTCTTCCTGCGGGCCGACAAACAATCTCGAGTCGATGGTTTTGGTGGCGCCCGGTGCAATGCTGTCGAGCGGCGTGATCAGGCCAACCGCATACAGGTTGGTGTCGACCTTGCGCAGGAACAGGTCGCGCTTCAGGCCATCGGCCAGAATCCAGGCTGCGGCAAAGTAGTGCTGGACCATGGCCACATAGCCGTTGGCCGCTTGTTTTTCCACATCGACCTTGTTGTTCTCGATGTCCTTGAATTCGACCTTCTGGTACTTCTTGGCTTCGGTGTAAATGGCCGGACCGGTGAAGGTGGAATAGAACGATGATTCGCCCGGCGGTTTGTTGCCGTCACGCACCAGCTGCATATAAAGCTGCGGCGCCACCGGCGCGCTGCCGGTGTTGATGATGTCGTGGCGCACGGCGATGTCGTACGCGCCGCGTTTGAGCGTGTAGGTCTTGACCAGCTTGACGCCGCCGAGGTCGGCCGATTCAAACTTGATTTGCAGCTCGTTCTGGCCGTCCTTGAGGCTGCGCTCGCCGGGCACCACGGTCATCAGGGTTTTGTGGGTCGGGAAGGTGCCGCCCGTGCCGCTAGCGATCAGGCCGGTCTGCGCCACATAAACCCGGTTGGTGCTCTCGTCGAGCAGCACAAAGCCGGCGTCGGTGTTGGCCATGTCCTTGAAACGGGTGAAAGCCGAATGGACCAGGGTGCCGCCTTCGCTGTCAAAGGTCAGCGCCAGCACGTCGGTGTTCACCACCACGCGCTCGCGGGTTGCCGCGGCCGTGGGGGATGGCGCGCCTGCGGGCACGGCGCCGGGCGCAGAACCAGGCACGGCGGGAACCGCGCTGGCGGTGGCCGGCGCAACCGGCACAGAAGAAGCCGGCGCCGTGGGCGCCGACGTTGCGCCGACAGGTGTTTTGGCGGTCTGCGTGGCACCGGGGAAGAAGGTGGCTTTGTGGCCGTTGAAAACCTGCCATTGGTCCCACAGGAGAACCATGGAAAAGCCAAAAATCACCCACAAAATGGTGCGGCGGATGTCGTTCATGACGGCGTCTTTTTAGAAGGAGTGGAAGTCACGGGTGTGACCAGTCGGGTGAAAAGAGGCGCCGGGCCCGCTGGTGGCACGGGATCAAGCCCGCCGTCGCACCAGGGATGGCAACGCGCCAGGCGGCGCAATGTGAGGTAGCTTCCGAAGGCTGCGCCATGCAGTTGCAAGGCCTGCAGGGAATAGGCCGAGCAGCTGGGTTCAAACCGGCAGGCAGAGCCCAGCCAGGGGCTGAGCAGCAGACGGTAGCCTTTGACCAGCCCGATCAGCAGGCTTTGCGGCAAACGCAGCAAAGGCGCCAGTGGCGCCAATAGCGCCACGAGCCGGTGCACCGCGGCAAGGAAAGGGGAAGGGGCGAGCGGCTTCATGGAGCCTTGGCTCCCGCCTGCATCAGGGCCTGCACTTCGGCGCGCACCGCTTCCTTGAGCTGCGTTGAACTGGCGCTCACGAACTCGGCACGGGAAAAGTCACGGCGCAGCCGGACCACAAAAGCAGCCTGCGGATACTGATGCAGAAACTCGGCACTCACGGTATAGATCTGCCTCTTGATCGCATTGCGCGTAACGGCCCGTTTGGCCCAGCGTTTGGGAACCATCGCACCGATCCACTGGTCCTGGACAGGAAACAGGGCGGGCGAATCGACACCTTCGACGGGCCGTGCGGGAACGGGCTTCGCATCCAGCGCATTGCGGTGCAATGCGAAGTGCGTCGTCCTTGCAACAATGGCGCCGGCAAGTACTGCCTGGAACTGGGATCGGGTTTGAAGCCGCTGCACTGGCGCCAAGCGTCAGCTCAAGAGCAAAGAGCCAGCCAGAAAACCAGCCTAGACGGCCAGGCGCTTGCGGCCTTTGGCGCGGCGTGCAGCGATCACTGCGCGGCCGCCACGCGTTTTCATGCGCGTCAGAAAGCCGTGCGTGCGTGCGCGCTTGACTTTGGAAGGTTGGTATGTGCGTTTCATGATAAATCCTACTAGCCTTAATTCGGCTGTTAACTCGGCTGTTAGCTACAAGCTTCCCCCGGTGATTCGAATGATCTTGGTGGCCATACAGCACAGCCATCTTTGCAAGCCCGCAGGACTTGCACCGCACCTGCAGCAACCTCAAAGGCCTGGGTTACAAGCCGGTCGTGCAAGCGGCATCCATCCGCTACGAATCAGGGAAACCCATGATTATCGCAGATTTCCCAACCCTGGCAACAAGTTAGGCGTCGCAACTGCCGTAAAGCTTAAGAAGCCTCCTAGAAGCTCCGCCAAACGCTGAAAATAGGTTGAAACCCGAGGCAAGTATTTTGTGGATAACTTGCCACGCGGACTACAATTGCGGGTGCTAAAAATAAACAATATCCACAAGCAGCCGCTGACTGCTTTGCACCTGCAGCCCAGCCAAATCCCGTCATGAGTGAGGTCTCCATCCCTAGCCTGAGTCACGATCTGTGGCAAAACTGTGTCGACCATCTCGCACAGGAATTACCCGAGCAGCAGTTCAACACCTGGATCCGTCCACTGGTCGTTGACGTGGCTGCGGACCTCTCCAAAGTTACCATCCAGGTCGGCAACCGCTTCAAGCTGGACTGGATACGCGCCCAGTATGCAGCGCGCATTTCTGCCTTGCTCGAAAAAATCTCGGGCCACAGAATTTCCCTTGAGTTAGCGCTCGCTCCGCGTGAGTCCCCCGCCAAATCAGCTTCCTTGACCAGGAGCTTTGAAGGCGTTGGGGTTGCCGAGCCGGCCGGTCTGGGCGTTCCCGAAGAAGTGGCAGGCGCTCCGTTCAAGAACCGCCTCAACAGCGCGCTGACCTTTGACACCCTCATTGAAGGCACGGCCAACCGCATGGGCCGGGCCGCGGCACTGCATGTCTCGAGCAGCCTGGGGCAGCTTTACAACCCCCTCTTTATCTACGGCGGCGTCGGCCTCGGCAAAACGCATTTGATGCACGCCATCGGCAACAAGCTGCTGGCGGACAACCCTTCGGCCAAAGTTCTCTACATCCATGCCGAGCAGTTTGTTTCGGATGTGGTTAAGGCGTACCAGCGCAAGACTTTTGACGAATTCAAGGAACGTTACCATTCGCTCGATTTGCTGCTAATCGACGACGTGCAGTTTTTTGCCAACAAGGACCGCACGCAGGAAGAGTTCTTCAACGCCTTCGAGGCCTTGCTGACCAAGAAGTCGCACATCGTGATGACCAGCGACACCTACCCCAAGGGTCTGACGGACATCCACGAACGCCTGGTGTCGCGCTTTGACTCCGGCCTGACGGTGGCGATCGAGCCGCCCGAGCTCGAGATGCGCGTGGCCATCCTGATTCGCAAAGCCGAGGCCGAAGGCACCGTCATGCCGGAGGAGGTCGCGTTTTTCGTGGCCAAGAACGTGCGCTCCAACGTGCGCGAGCTCGAAGGCGCGCTGCGCAAGATCCTCGCGTACTCGCGCTTCAACCTCAAGGAAATCTCCATCCAGCTGGCCCGCGAAGCCCTGCGCGATCTGCTGTCGATTCAGAACCGGCAGATTTCCGTGGAGAACATCCAGAAGACCGTCGCCGACTATTACAAGATCAAGGTCGCCGACATGTACTCCAAGAAGCGCCCAGCCAGCATTGCCAGGCCGCGGCAGATTGCCATGTACCTGGCCAAGGAGCTCACGCAGAAGAGCCTGCCCGAGATCGGCGAGCTGTTTGGCGGCCGCGACCACACCACCGTGCTGCACGCCGTGCGCAAGATGTCTGCCGAGCGCCAGCAAATGACCGAACTCAACCAGCAACTGCATGTGCTGGAACAAACCCTGAAAGGCTGAAATGAATGCTTTATGACTCAGTTTTCAGGGCATAAGTCGATGAATAACACGTTCACAACAACCATGGGGACAACTTTTGAACAACCCATGACTTATCCACAGAAGCCGATGACAATCAAAAGTTGTTCATGTTTTACGGAGACTTCACAAGGCCTCTGAACACATAGTTAAACAAACGCCAAGTGGTTGATCAAAAAGGGGAAAATAGCGCTATCCACAGATTTGCGTGGCCCTTACTACTACTACTAATTTGAATTAAAGAATTAAAGATAAATACAAGAGGAACTCATGATCGTTCTGAAAGCCACCCAGGATAAAGTTTTGTCGGTACTGCAATCGGTCGCGGGCATCGTGGAGCGCAGGCACACCTTGCCGATCCTGGCCAACGTGCTGATCCGCAAAACCGGCGCGCAGCTGCAGCTCACCACGAGCGATCTTGAAATCCAGATCCGCACCAGCGCCGACCTCGATGGCGATGCCGGCAACTTCACCACCACGGTGGGTGCGCGCAAGCTCATCGACATCCTGCGGTCCATGCCCAGCGACCAGACCGTGTCGCTCGAGTCGGCGCAAAGCAAGCTGATCCTCAAGGGCGGCAAGAGCCGCTTCACGCTGCAAACCCTGCCCGCCGAAGACTTCCCGCTGGTGCAGGAAGCCGCCAACTTCGGCCCCAGCTTCTCGGTACCGCAAAAGGTGCTCAAGGAGCTGCTCAACCAGGTGTCGTTTGCGATGGCGGTGCACGACATCCGCTATTACCTCAACGGCATTTTGTTTGTGGCGGAAGGCAAGCAGCTGAGCCTGGTGGCCACCGACGGCCACCGCCTGGCGTTTTCGTCGGCCACGCTCGATGTGGAAGTGCCCAAGCAGGAAGTCATCCTGCCGCGCAAGACCGTGCTGGAAATGCAGCGCTTGCTCAGCGACAAGGAAGGCGCCATCGAGATGCAGTTTGCCGGCAACCAGGCCAAGTTCAGTTTTGAGGGCATGGAGTTTGTCACCAAGCTGGTCGAAGGCAAGTTCCCCGACTACAACCGCGTGATTCCGAAGAACCACAAAAACATCATCACGCTGGGCCGCGTGCCGCTGCTGGCCAGCCTGCAGCGCACCGCCATTCTCACGAGCGAAAAGTTCAAGGGCGTGCGCCTGAACATCGAACCCGGCACGCTGCGGGTGGCGTCCAACAACGCCGAGCAGGAAGAGGCTATTGACGAGCTCGACATCGACTACAGCGGCGACGCCATCGAAATCGGCTTCAACGTCACCTACCTGATCGACGCGCTGGCCAACATGGACCAGGACATGGTGAAGATCGAGCTGGCCGACTCCAACAGCTCGGCGCTGCTCACCATTCCCGACGATGCAGCCTTTAAATACGTGGTGATGCCCATGCGCATTTGATGCATTTGGTCACGCTAAAAGCGCGCCCAAATTCAAACAGACCCGCTTGCTAGAGCGGGTTTGGTCATTCAAGAGATTGAAGAAATCGAAAAGATTTGGAAGTAAAGCTGGTTATGACTGAAGAAAACAATGTGAACGGGGCCGATCAGGTGCACGTAACTGACGGTACTGCGGGCGAGGAAAGCTCCAATTTCCAGCCCAAAATCGACACCAACCAGGCCGGCGCTTCAGAAGCCTACGGCGAAGGCTCGATCCAGATCCTGGAAGGCCTGGAAGCCGTGCGCAAGCGCCCCGGCATGTACATTGGCGACACTTCAGACGGCACCGGCTTGCACCACCTGGTGTTCGAGGTGGTCGACAACTCGATTGACGAAGCACTGGCCGGCCACTGCGACGACATCGTCGTCACCATCCACACCGACAACTCCATCAGCGTGACCGACAACGGCCGCGGCATTCCGACCGGCATCAAGATGGACGACAAGCACGAGCCCAAACGCTCGGCCGCCGAGATTGCCCTGACCGAGCTGCATGCCGGCGGCAAGTTCAACCAGAACAGCTACAAGGTCTCGGGCGGCCTGCACGGCGTAGGCGTGAGTTGCGTGAATGCATTGTCAAAAATGCTGCGCCTCACCATTCGCCGCGACGGCAAGGTGCATGTCATGGAGTTCTCGCGCGGCTTTGTGCAAAACCGCATCATCGAGCAGATCAACGGCGTGGATGTCTCGCCGATGAAGGTGATGGACCACACCGACAAGCGCGGCACCGAAGTCCACTTTTTGCCCGACACCGAAATCTTCAAAGAAAACAACGATTTCCACTACGAAATCTTGAGCAAGCGCCTGCGCGAGCTGAGCTTTTTGAACAACGGTGTGCGCATTCGCCTGAAAGACGAGCGCAGCGGCAAGGAAGACGACTTTGCCGGCGCCGGCGGCGTGAAAGGCTTTGTTGAATTCATCAACAAGGGCAAGACGGTGCTGCACCCCAACGTGTTTGCCGCCATGGGCGACCGCCAGAGCGACCAGGGCACCAACATCGGCGTGGAAGTCGCCATGCAGTGGAACAGCGGCTACAGCGAACAGGTGCTGTGTTTCACCAACAACATTCCCCAGCGCGACGGCGGCACTCACCTGACCGGCCTGCGCGCCGCGATGACGCGCGTCATCAACAAGTACATCGACGACAGTGAGCTGGCTAAAAAAGCCAAGGTGGAAGTCACCGGCGACGACATGCGCGAAGGCCTGTGCTGCGTGCTGAGCGTGAAGGTGCCCGAGCCCAAGTTCTCCAGCCAGACCAAGGACAAGCTGGTGAGCAGCGAAGTGCGCGGCCCGGTCGAAGACATTGTGAGCCGCCTGCTGCACGACTACCTGCAGGAGCGCCCGAACGACGCCAAGATCATCGTCGGCAAGATCATCGAGGCCGCCCGCGCCCGTGAAGCCGCGCGAAAAGCGCGTGATATGACCCGCAGAAAAGGCGTGCTCGACGGCATGGGCCTGCCCGGCAAGCTGGCCGACTGCCAGGAAAAAGACCCCGCCATGTGCGAGATCTACCTGGTCGAGGGTGACTCCGCCGGCGGCTCTGCCAAGCAGGGCCGCGACCGTAAATTCCAGGCCATCCTGCCGCTGCGCGGCAAGATCCTGAACGTCGAAAAAGCCCGCTACGAAAAGCTGCTGACCAGCAACGAGATTTTGACGCTGATCACCGCCCTGGGCACCGGCATCGGCAAGGCCGGCGGCATTGGCGGCACGCCCGGCACCGACGACTTCAACGTTGCCAAGCTGCGTTACCACCGCATCATCATCATGACCGACGCCGACGTGGACGGCGCGCACATCCGCACGCTGCTGCTGACCTTCTTTTACCGCCAGATGCCCGAGCTGGTCGAGCGCGGCCACATCTACATCGCGCAGCCACCGCTGTACAAGGTCAAGGCCGGCAAGGAAGAGCAGTACCTCAAGGACACTGCCGCACTAGACGGCTTTTTGCTGCGCATTGCGCTCAAGGATGCGAGCGTGCAGACCGGCGCCGACGCAAGCACCGTGCTCACCGGCGACACGCTGGCCGAGCTGGCCCGCAAGCACCAGCTGGCCGAGTCCGTGATTGCCCGCCTGCGCGGCTTCATGGACGCGGAAGCCCTGCGTGCGATTGCCGACGGCGTGAGCCTGAACCTCGACACCGTGGCCGACGCGGAAGCCTCTGCCGTGACGCTGCAGGTCAAGCTGCGCGAGCTGAACACCACAGGCGCCCCGGCCGAAGTGGCCGGCGAGTTTGACACCCGCAGCGACAAACCCATTCTGCGCATCAGTCGCCGCCATCACGGCAACGTGAAGAGCAGCGTGATCACGCAGGACTTTGTGCACGGCGCCGATTACGCCACCCTGGCCGATGCCGCCGCCACCTTCCGCGGCCTCATCAGCGAAGGCGCCAAGGTCATGCGCGGCGAAGGCGAGCGCCAGAAGGAAGAAAAAGTCAGCGACTTCCGCCAGGCCATGGCCTGGCTGATCGGCCAGGCTGAAAACGCCACCGCCCGCCAGCGCTACAAAGGCCTGGGCGAGATGAACCCGGCCCAGCTATGGGAAACGACGATGGACCCACAAGTGCGCCGTTTGTTGCGCGTGCAGATTGACGACGCCATTGAAGCCGACCACGTGTTCACCATGCTGATGGGTGATGAGGTTGAGCCGCGTCGGGAGTTTATTGAGCAGAATGCGTTGCGGGCGGCGAATATTGACGTCTAGGGATACGTGTGCCGTATACCTTTGACAGCACAGCTGTATTTGAAGAACTGGTCAATCACTTTAGAGTTACCGGAAGCTCAATAGAAGTTGACTTTCGGGAACTTGCGCCGTGGATACGTAAGGGGGATCAATTCACCCATCAAATTCATCCGTATCCAGCAAAGCTCATACCTCAAATAGCCAGTTTCTTTGTTGGCTGTTCTAATCTGGCTCAGGAGGGCGACGCCGTTCTGGATCCGTTTTGTGGCACTGGTACCGTGGCTCTTGAGGCCTCATTGGCTGGGCGGGTTCCTTGGGGCGCAGATGCTAATCCACTAGCATTACTGATAGCAAGAGTGAAAACGCATCCTTATGTAGTGGCTACGTTACGTGAGCACACTGTAAAAGTTTTAACTGCAGCACGCGATGCCAAAGTGCCAGAAGGTATTGCGGTCCTAAACACACATCTTTGGTATGCACCACAAATACATAAAAGGCTAGAACAGATTAAGACAGCAATTAGTGAAGTTAGTAATCAGCGGTATCGCGATTTTTTTCTTCTTTGCTTGTCTTCTCTAGCTCGAAGAGTCAGTTATGCCGATCCACGAATTTCAGTTCCGGTTAGGTTGAAGGATAAGCCACAGTATTCGAAAGGGCTCTCTACATGGGTTTCCGAAAGAATGGCATGGCTTGATGGCGTAAATGTTTTTGAAGAGTTCAAGTCTTGCTGCGAGCAAAATATTGACCGCATAGAGCAGACCAATAGAACAATGCCAAAGCGGCGGCAAATGGCCACTGCAGGCATAGCCGGCGTAACCAGCTCTCCATTTGAGGGATATTCACTAACAGTAAATTGATATTCTGGGTGAACAAGCCAAATTTTCCTTTTTGAAGCAACTCGTTCGAACACTGTCGTGAGGCGTTCACTTTTGTTGTAGGCCGATATAAAAAATTCATAGGGATCAACGGTGGAACTTATATCTCCCAATGGAAGCTCTTGTCGAAAGAAGAATGCATAGTCAATCAACATGCGCTCCTAAATCAACTGCTGTTGCAGCGGGGTAGCATTCACCAGCCTACGTTCGCGCTTAAACGACAAGGGGTGATCCCATTTTTCCGCCAACGCCTTTAGCAGGCGAGGGAAGTCATCAGCCTTTTCAGCATCAAATATTGCATTTACCAGATCACTATTGAGACTAAGGTCCCCGCGCACGGCGATCGGTAGCGACCACCGCGCTGACATCATTGGATTAATTTGAAGCTTCTTATGAAGTGCCTCGGAATTTCTGTCGGGTCGTCCTCCCTTGCTTTCAAAAAGAAACGACCAATTCAATGCGTATTTGACAGTGGTTTGGGCCCTTGAAGTCAGTACCGCCTCGTTATAGCTCACAACCAAAGGTGAGACTTCAGGAAGATTTTGAGCGAAACGAGCAGTCCTAAGCAACTCTCCCAACCTTTGCACTGCCTGTCGAACATCATCAAGCAGCGTTCCATAATGCTCATCTTGTTCAAATACAAAGCGTGACGCCTCACGTGCTGCTTCTGTTTGCCTCAAAACGCCCAGGGGATTACTAGGAGTTACTTGCTCATCCTCCAAGACGGAATCAGGATTAGGAACTTCATCTGACGCTATAACTTTTCCGTCCGTTCCTGAACTTATTTCTAGACGACTCTTAAAAAGCCTGCGAGAAAAATCTGCGAATTTTATATTCTTTCTAAGAATTTCATCTAAATACACCGCCCGGTACTCCGCCTTATCACGGATAGGCTCGTTGGCACCCATAGTTTCGTAAGTCTTCATTCCATAAAGGCGAGATCCCACCCGAAAGGTAGCCAGCGTATCGACATCTTGTATTCAGAGCCGCACTACTACGAATCCCAAGAGATGACTTCCTTTGCAACAGCTAGTTCGGGCCTTGCTCGTGTGGTTCAAGGATTGGGCGCCAGCCACAACCAAGGCGAGTCGGAGTATTTGATACTTGGAGTCGGATATGACCACAAGTTGGTGAATGAAGTAGTAAAGGAAAAGGATGGCGCGAGTGTGATTCCGCTTTTCTCTTTTCCATCTTTAGGTGCGGACATGTATCAGCAAAGTGTCCTTCGCTCCTCCGAAGCTGGTGAGGTGACAAAAGGCAATGAGTGGATAACCAGGCGGACATTTGCACCAGCAAACGACCCATTTGCTGTAGCAAGTGTTCTTCAGGAGATAGTTGCGGGAATTGATGCTGGAAAAACCGCTGCACAGAATATTTATCTGTCGCCACTGTCTACAAAAGCACAGGCAGTAGGATTTGTTTTTTATTATTTGCTTGAAGGCCGTCAACGAGGCGCGATGAGCATAATTCTTCCTGAGAGCAGAACCTATTCTCGAGAAACTTCAAAGGGGCTCAAGCGTCTTTGGCTCTACACCTTAGAGTTCCCAAGTCAACCTTAGAGCCAAGAGATCGGCTCATAGGACTGTGTTACGGCCTGTGCTTTACAACATTAGACGAATCCAAATCGTTTCGAATGCGCGCTCAAAAATTCGGGCGAAGGGCGAAATCGCTCAGGTAGTTTGATCATCATGCCATCCAAATTTAGAAGTGAAGTCATTAAGAAATCGTTTTGATCCATGATGAGCTTTGGGGAGACGCGGACAGTAAAGTCTGGTAGGACGGTTATTAAGCCTTGATCGTAGGCTCGATCATGTAGCGCAGAAAGGCACAGCCCATTCTGCGGATTGAGCCGATTCTTTGTGTCTTGACTCCAAGGAATGATATGACTGGCGATCACTAGCTTTTCATGTCGCAAGCCGCTAATGCAACATGTCGAGTCATAGCTGGCCAGTATGGCCCTTCGAAACCGCGCTTGATGCACTCGGACTTGAACGATCGCGCTTCTTGTCCAGCCCTCTCCGATTTCTTCCTCAACCTCTTTCAACAGTTCAGAGTCAGCCTGTACGCCATGAGCCAGCGCCAAATCTGTGTAGGCGCTAGCTGCTTCCTCGGCAATCATGTCCCAATTGTGCTGTAGCGCAGACCAAAGTTCTCGGTCTTGGTTTGAAGCGCCACTTAAGCCTGCACGGCCGCTGGCGATGATTTGCGGATCAAGGCTTGCGAAGTTAACGAGCTTCATCGCCAACGAACTCGGCGTGCGACCTTGCCAGGAGGCCAGTTGTTGTATCTCTGGCGTGCGATGATGCAGTTTGCCAAAGGCCAGCAAGGTATAGAGGTGAAAAGCGGCGAGCGTATGTTCTCGTGTCCATGGAACCGATGTAGCCATTGCATTCTTTCCTTAAGTGCTACCGGCAGGGAATTCGGGCCTGCCTGTCGCGGGCTTTCTTCCGTTCTTCCCTAATCCAATCTTGCATTTGTGGGCCTTGTGGTTGGCGAGCCACGGCGTCCAGATATTTGATGTGCTCATCTAGAGCCTCACATTCTGCTTTCATAGCCGTATAGTCTGAACCTTGGGTACCTTGCACCGCTACTGAGGGTTGCGGTACAGGCTCCGCTGCTTGCGTGATCTTCGGTATGCGTACAGCATCCATAAGGTTGTGGTTTGCCTTCGTGACGACCTGACTTGCAATCGCATCTGTGGCGCAGTTGCCGTCGCTGTAGCTGGTTTTGCCGTTAACCACGCACTTGGTTACTGTGCGACTCCCTGGCTGTGCATCAGGCGTGTTTTGATAGCTGGGGAGCGGAGGAAGTGGTTGATCTACCTGCGGCCTGATATTGGTGGATCGATTGGTTTCTGTGGCCTCCGCTGCCGCCTTCTTTGCTGCGAGGTCGTTTGCACGTTGGTTTAGTTTCCAGTCTGCTGCTTTGTAGAGCCCAAACAGAACGGCGATGAAGATGATGGCGATGCCGATAGTGCTCACGCTTGACTGGTCAGTCGGTGGACTGAAAGGCCGCTCGCGTTGGCGGTCGTTCATATAGTCGCGGTCCATCAAACCCATGACTCCTCCCTTGTGT
This sequence comes from Polaromonas sp. P4_F4, assembly GCF_056401355.1. Classification (NCBI taxonomy): domain Bacteria; kingdom Pseudomonadati; phylum Pseudomonadota; class Betaproteobacteria; order Burkholderiales; family Comamonadaceae; genus Polaromonas; species Polaromonas sp. P4_F4. Next base: position 18,982 of record NZ_JBFUJO010000038.1, read on the forward strand.
CGGTCGTTATAGCCTGACGATACCGCACGCCATGGGGATAGGCGGAAAATGCGATGGGTCGCCGGAATGATTTGGGTCAAATCGGTTCGCCAAATTGGCCGTTTGCCCAGTATTCATGCTCGCAAGTTGCTACTGTATTTATAGCAAATGTGGGTCTCTCAACGCTTGACGCGGCTACCTCTTATGCTGCCAACGTCGGCAATTGCTTACAAAACTCAACGCCCCAGACGCAGGCGTGTCATCTTGGCGGCGCAACATCGCCCCTTTGCTGCCAAAGGAGACATGTATGAAGAAGCTTGCATACTTTCTGTTCCGTCCGCGCTACCTGCGGGCCATTCCTTCGCTGGTGGTGCTGACCACGGCCATGGCCTGGGGTGTGGCGCCTGATTCGGATGCGATGGATGCCGTGCAGAAGAAGGCGGCGGGTGTGACGCTGTCGCTGAACCACACCGCCGCTGCGGGCACTGGCTCCAAGGACGACAAACCTGATACCGACGCGGCTGCCGGTGACTCGCTGGCTGGTTGATGGCGGTGCCGTGGGTGGCTTGCTGGCCAGCCCTTAAGAAAAACTGGCCTGAAGCCCAGGCAGTACGCGTGTAGGCAGCGGTTATTGATGGTTTCGTAACGCCACCGGTCGGGCTGAGCCTGGCTTGGCCTGTCCTGAGCTTGTTGAAGCCCTTCGACAAGCTCAGGGCGAACGGTAGCGAAGTGGGAGCCATGGCGGCTGATGCGTGTGCGCACGGCGCTGCCGCATAATTGCCGCAACTTACTCCGGAGGGGTTCACATGGCGTTATTGATCCTGGGCCTTGTCCTGTTTTTGGGCGTGCACTCTACGCGCATCGTGGCCGATGGCTGGCGCACGCAGATGATGGCCCGGCTGGGCGAGAAGCCGTGGAAGGGTGTTTACGCGCTGCTGTCCATTGCCGGCTTTGTGCTGCTGGTGTGGGGCTACGGCCTGGCGCGCCAGAGCCCGGTGGTGTTGTGGACGCCGCCCGTGGGCATGCGGCATGTGGCTGCGTTGCTCATGCTGGTCGCCTTCATCCTGCTGGTGGCGACCTATGTGCCGCGCAACGCCATCAAGGCAACGGTGCATCACCCCATGCTGCTGTCGGTGAAGGTGTGGGCCCTGGCGCACCTGCTGGCCAACGGCACGCTGGCGGGCGCGGTGCTGTTTGGCGCCTTTCTGGTGTGGGCGGTGTGTTGCTTCAAGGCGGCGCGGGGGCGCGACCGCGCGGCGCAGACCGTGTACCCGGCGGGCACTGCGACTGGCACGGCCATCACGCTGGTGGTGGGCTTGGTGGCCTGGGCGGTATTTGCGTTCTGGGCCCATGGCATGCTGATCGGCGTGCGGCCGCTGGGCTGATGGCGGCTTTGTGAAACCCATCGCCGTCATCGACTTCGAAACCACGGGCCTCTCGCCGGCCATGGGCGACCGCGCCACCGAGGTGGCCATCGTGCTGGTGGAGGGCGACAAGGTGGTGGACCGCTTTCAGAGCCTGATGAACGCGGGGGTGCGCATCCCGGCCTTCATCACCGGCCTCACGGGCATCACCAACGCGATGGTGGCCAGCGCGCCCGATGCCGCGACCGTCATGGCCGACGCCAACCGCTTTGTGGGCGCCGCGCCGCTGGTGGCGCACAACGCTTCGTTTGACCGCAAGTTCTGGGAGGCCGAACTGAGCCGTGCAGGGGAGAGGGCGAGCCAGCCGTTTGCCTGCACCATGCTGGTGGCCAGACGGCTCTACCCGCAGGCGCCTAGCCATAAACTGGGCGTGCTGGTCGATTACCACCACTTGCCCAAAGCGGGCCGCGCCCACCGGGCACTGGCCGATGCGGAAATGGCGGCGTCGCTGCTGGGCCAGATTCAGCACGACCTGCGTAGCCGCCACGGCGTGGCCCGCCCCGACCATGCCCTGCTGATGGCCCTGCAGCGCTGCGCCAAACCGGCGGTGCCTGCGCTGATGGCGCAATACACCGGCGCGTGAATCGCGACGTAGGTCGCGGGCAGACTTATTTGTTTTCCCCTGCTCCTTGTCGCATATTCACTCGCGGCGCTGTCTGACACCGGGGCGGATCGGGCCTTTCCACAGTGGGGTTGACTCGTGGCGTGAGTGCGTTTTTTGCGCATGCGCCTGTCTTCAACCTCTATTTCTATTGGAGAACCCACCATGACCTATAAACAGAACCCGCGCGACGAAAAGGTTGAGCACCTTGGCAAGGTGGTGAACGACCACAACAAGGTAGGCGAGCAGCCCCTCACCCAGAAAAATGAAGCCCAGCGCACCTCGGAAAGCCGGGCGGACCGGGAGGCGCACATCGGCAGCGCGAATCAGACGCAGTCGCGCCGGGGCAATACCGGGCATTAAGCTGCCTTGTGGAGGCGCGGCTGCAGCGCCCTGAGTGCCCTGACGCAAGCTCTGGGTTGAGGGCGGCTGGGTTGGCGCCGTGCAAAAGCGTCCGCTTTGCCGGACCTCGATTTGAACTTGGCGTGGCTCGGCGAAGTCGCATCCAAATCCGCAAAAATAAACGCAGGAATTGTAAAAAGTCTATATAAAGCATAGACTTGCGAATGCCTGCAAAGTCGCAAAAATTCGCTCTTTATGATCACCCCGCGCAGATGGAGCCCTTGCTGCCGGGTGAGCATCTCCTGGAGCCGCTGCTGGAGCAGGCCCATGATCTGCAGCGCGAAGCGCGCAGTCTGGCGGGGGCAGGCGCACCGGCCGATCTCCGCCAGCTGCTGCGGGCGATGAATTCCTATTACAGCAACAAAATCGAGGGGCAGCACACGCTGCCTTTTGAGATTGAGCGCGCGCTGCGCAACGACTATTCGCAGGACGGGGACAAGGCGCGGCGCCAGCGGCTGGCGCTGGCCCACATGGAAACCGAGCGTGCCATTGAAACCGGCTGGAAAGGCTGGTCCAGCCAGCAGGTATGGTCTGCGCAAATGGTGCGCGACATTCACCAGGACCTGTTTGCCCGCCTGCCGGATGTCGACCGTGTGCTGACCGAGGGCGATGTGCTGGTGCCTGGCGCTTTGCGCGACCGCGAGGTCAGCGTGGGCGTGCATGCGGCGCCGGCCCACGCGGCCATCAGCGCCATGCTGGAGCGCTGGGGCGGTTTTTACGGCGGTGTGCGGCGGGGTGAGCTGCAGGTTCTGGCCGTGGCCGCTTCGCACCACCGGCTGGCGTGGATCCACCCGTTCCGCGACGGCAATGGCCGTGTGGCGCGGCTCCACACACACCTTGCGCTGGGCGCGCTGGGCCTGACCAATGGGTTGTGGTCGCCGCTGCGCGGCTTTGCCCGCAGCCACGAGGCTTACTACCTGCATCTGGCCGCCGCCGATGAGCCGCGAGCCGGTGACCTGGATGGGCGTGGCAACCTGTCGGAGCGCGCGCTGATGGCCTGGATGCGTTATGTGCTGGGCCTGTGCCTCGATCAGGTGCGCTTCATGGCCGGCTTGCTCGACATGGCCGGTATGAAGGACCGCATTGCTGCCTGCCTGGCCTTCGAGGAAAACGTGGTGAAGCGCGGTGTGCGCAGCGAGTCGCTGCGGGCATTGCACTACCTGCTGCTGACGCAGGCCGAACTGGAGCGCAGCGAGTTCAAGGCTTTGCTGGGGCTGGGGGAGCGCCTTGCCACGGCGCAGGTGACGGCACTGCTCAAGCGCGGCCTGCTGGCCACGGACTCGCCCCACGGCAAGTTGCGCTTTGGTGTGCCGCAGCATGCACTGCGCTTTTACTTTCCCAGCCTGTGGCCCGAGGCCGAGGCGGGCGGTGATTCAGGGCAGTAATTCCATTTCTACTTCAAAGCGATAGGTCGTTGCCCCGCCTTGCCGTGCTACAGCACTGTCTGCGGCGGTGCGCCTACTCTCGCAGTGAATTAGAAATGGAATAAGAGCCTGAAGCCATTGTCTGGCAGTCGCCCGTGCTGGCGACGCTGAAGCCGTATGGCGGGGACCTGATGGTGACGTAATTGCCGGCGCAGCAGAAGCTCTAGTGTGGTGTTGCGGCGGCAAAAGCGGGCTTGCGGGTGTTTCGCTTGCTGACATGCGATACATCCGGGCGGCAGCGCTGTTTCACATGATGAAGATTGTTTGATTAATGAGCGCTCACTTACTCTACAGGTGCCATGAAACGGTAATTGCGCATCGACTTACAAAGTCAACGAAGCCGACACCTCAAGAACAATTCCACCGGGGAAGATGAATGTCTGTTCAATCCACAGGAGCTTCATTCAATGACTCGATTTCAAAACTTCCCTGCCCAACTTCCTTCTACTCCCTCTACTCGCCCTTCCCGCCCTACTCGCACCGCTCGTCCGCGGATGCTGCGGGCCATTCCGTCGATGGTGATTTTGACCACCGCCATGGCGTGGGGCGCGGCCTCATATGCTGGCGTGCCGGGCCTTGATGGCGCATTGGCCGGCCAGGGCGGCCTCATCGTTGCCGCGGGCCCCTCAGTCGGGGTCGGCGTGGGTGCGGGCGCAGGTGCTGGGGGCGGTGTGAGTGTAGGCACCGTGGGGGTAGGCGCCGGTGGTGGTGCCAACACGGGTGTCACGGTTGGCGGCGGAACCGCCAATAAGGGCTTGGGGCTTGATACCGCCGCGCAGGCGGGCGCCAACCGCAACGTCACCGCCGAAGAGCGCGCGGCAGCCACGGCGGACGCTGACGTCCGGGCGGGCGGTGCGGTGAATGGCTCGGGCAGCACGACAAGCCGCGCAGGCGTGGTGCTTGACGATGCCAAAGGCGCCGCCCGAGCCACGGGCAGTACCGTGAGGAAAACGGGCCAGGGCATCACTCGCGGTGTGACCAGCGGCGCGCAAGGCGCAGGCAGTGTGGATGCGGCGGCGGGCGCTGGCGTGAACGCCAGCGGGGGCGTTGCCGGCGGGGCTGTCAGCCGTTAAACCACTAAATAGTTAAACCGGGTTGATGTGAAGCGCGGCCAATGCCGCGCCCAACAACCCTTGCATCCCAGGAACACCCGCCTCCAAAGGCGGGTGTTTTTTTATGCGTTTGTCATGCGCTTGTCTCCAGCGATCGCAGCGGCCGCCGCGCCGGTTGCCGGCTCAGGCGTCGTCGTCCTGCGGCCGGCTGCTGCGCCAGATGGCGCGCACCAGCCACAAGGCGCAGGCCACCGCGCCGCAAAACCCCAGAAAGCCAAAAATCGGCAAGCCGAACAGGGTGGGGCCGCCCCGCACGGTCATCACGATGGATGAGCCGATGATGAGCGCGGCGATCACCATGGCCATGGCCAGGCGGTTGGCCGCGCGGTCCAGCTGGTCGCCGACGCGCTTGAGATGGGCCACGTCAATGCTCACCCGGAGGTGACCACGGCGCGCATTGCGCATCAGGCGCGACAGATCGTGCGGCAGCTGCTCGGCCAGCCTCAGGGTGCGCAGCAGTGCCTTCCAGCCGCGCGCGGCGATGGCCCCGGGCTGGTAGCGCGCACGCGCCACCTCGTGCAGCAGGGGCAGTGCTTCGGTCGCCATGTGAAAGCCGGGGTCCAGGCCGCGGCCCATGCCATCCAGCGAGATAAAGGCCTTGATCAGCAGGGCCAGGTCCGGGGGCAGGGTCAGGCGGTGCTCGCGCAGTATCGTGGTGACGCTCGCCAGCATGCCGCCGAGGTTGAGCTGTGCCAGCGGCGTTCCATGGTACTGGTCGACAAAGGCCTCGATTTCGGTTTCGAGCTGCGAGAGGTTCTGGCCGTGGTCGTCGCCGGCCCAGTCCAGCAGCACGGACGCCACGGCCTGCGCGTCGCGCGTCACCAGGCCCAGCAGCAGCTGCAGCAGTTCCTCGCGCCGTTGCGGCGACAGGCTTCCGACCATGCCGAAGTCGATGAATGCCAGGCGGTTGCCCGGCAGGTAGAACACATTGCCGGGGTGCGGGTCGGCATGGAAAAACCCGTCTTCCACGATCATTTTGAGCACAGCCCGGGCGCCGCGCTGCGCCAGAACGGTGCGGTCGAAGCCGGCATCCGTAGGCAGCAGGTCGAGCCGCTCGCCGGGGATGCCGTCGACGAAGTCCTGGGTATTGATGCGCTCGCTGGTGTAGGCCCAGTGCACGCGCGGAATCACCACATGCGGCAGTAGCGCGAAGTTGTCGGCCACGCGTTCGGCGTTGTGGCACTCGGCGGCCAGGTCCAGTTCGCGCCGCAGTGAGCGCGCGAACTCCCGCACCAGCTGGCGCGGGTGGTAGGGCTTGAGGGAGGCCATGTCGGCCTCGGCGATGGCGGCCAGGCGGTCCATCAGCCGCAGGTCGGCCTCGATCACCTCGCGTATGCCGGGGCGGCGAATCTTGACGACGACTTCGCTGCCATCGTGAAGTTGCGCGCGGTGCACCTGGGCAATGGAGGCGGCCGCCAGCGGCTCCACGTCAAAGCGGGCAAAGATGTTTTCGGGCTCGTCGCCCAGGTCTTCCCGCAGCTGCGGTCGCAAGTCGTCGAGCGGCACGGCGGGCACCTGGCTGTGCAGGCGCTGGAGTTCGGCAATCCATTCGGGGCCGAGCAGGTCGGCACGGCCGGCCAGGATCTGCCCGAGCTTGACGAAGGTGGGCCCCAGCTCCTGCAGCGCCAGGCGCACCTGCACCGGCGGCTCGAGGCGGGCGAGGTCGGCGGCATGCTCCCACTTGACGATGTGGCCGGCACGTTCGAGCCGGTCGGCCAGCCCGAGGCGGCGCACGGTGTCGCCCAGGCCGTGGCGAATGAGCACACCGGCTATCTCGTTGATGCGACCGATTTCGCGCGCCGCGCCCAAGGTTTCGAGCAGCATGGGCCGATGATAGCGCCGCGGCCCGATTGGGCCCTTGATACGGCGCAAACGGCCTGGGGCCGGGCCCTGGGCGCCTGCGCCAGCCGGTGACGCAAGAGTCAGGGGCCGCCCGCGCCTACCGCGCCTGTCGTGCCTACTTTTTTGTGCCTACTTTTTGTCCGGCAGCTCGATCTTCACTTCGAGCACATCGAGGTTGTCCTGCCGTTCCAGGTGGAGCTTGATGTCGTTGGGGTTGATGTGGATGTATTTGGCGATCACGGCGATCAGGTCGCGCTGCAGCGCCGGCAGGTAGTCGGGCTTGTGGCTGCGGCCGGTGCGCTCGTGCGCGAGGATGATCTGCAGCCGCTCCTTGGCGACGCTGGCGGTTTGTTTCTTTTCACCGAGCAGAAAGGACAGGAATGAAGCCATCGCGTCACTTTCCTCCAAACCAGCGTTTCAACAGGCCGGGCTTTTGCGCGTCGATGAAGCGCAGCGGCTTGTCCTTGTCGCCCAGGAAGCGGTCGACCACGTCCTTGTAGGCTTCCGACACATCGCTTCCGTGGATGTGCACGGCCGGCACGCCCTGGTTGGAGGCCTGCAGCACGGAGTCGGACTCGGGAATCACGCCAATCAGCTTGATGCGCAGGATGTCCTTGATGTCTTCGAGCGAGAGCATCTGCCCCTGGTCGACGCGGCTGGGGTTGTAGCGGGTGATGAGCAGGTGCTCTTTGATGGGGTCGCCGCCGTCAATTGCGCGCTTGGTCTTGCTGGAGAGCATGCCGAGGATGCGGTCGGAGTCGCGCACCGAGGACACCTCGGGGTTGGTCACGACCAGCGCCTCGTCGGCAAAGTGCATGGCCAGCAGCGCGCCGGTTTCAATGCCGGCGGGGGAGTCGCAGACGATGTATTCGAAGTCCATGGTGGCCAGGTCCTTCAGGACTTTTTCCACACCGTCCTTGGTCAGCGCGTCCTTGTCGCGGGTTTGCGAGGCGGCCAGCACATAGAGGTTGTGGCACTGCTTGTCCTTGATGAGCGCCTGGTTGAGCGTGGCTTCGCCGTGGATGACGTTGATGAGGTCGTACACCACGCGGCGTTCGCAGCCCATGATGAGGTCCAGGTTGCGCAGGCCGACGTCGAAGTCGATCACTGCGGTTTTGTGGCCGCGCAGGGCCAGGGCGGTTGCAAAGCTGGCGCTGGTGGTGGTTTTGCCCACGCCGCCCTTGCCGGAGGTGACCACAATGATTTTTGCCATTCTTGAATATCCTTTTGAAAACGGTAGAGATGCGGGCCGCAGCGGCTAATGCCCGGCCACGTTGTGCCAGGCGATGTTATCCGCGGGGCGTGACGGGCGTGACGGGCATGAGCGAGGCGGCGCCATTCAGGCACCCATGACGGTCATGACCAGTTTGTCGCCTTCGCCGTCCGGGCCGGGCACCAGCCGCACCTGCGTGGGCTGGCCCGCCACGCCGGGCGGCAGCGGGTGCTCGCTGGTGCGGTAGACCCCGGCAATCGACAGCAGCTCGGCTTCCAGCGCCAGCGAGAAGATGCGGGCGTCGGTGTTGCCGCGCGCGCCGGCCATGGCCTTGCCGCGCAGCGGTGCATACACATGGATGTGGCCGTCGGCAATGACTTCAGCGCCGGCATTGACCATGGCCAGCACCACCAGGTCGCGGCCGCGCGCATAGACCTGCTGGCCCGAACGAAGCGGCCTGTCGATCACCAGTGCGCCGAGCGGCGCTGGCGCGGGTGCTTGCGCTTGTGCGGGCGAGGCGGGGTGTTGAGGTGCGGATGCGGCTGGCGCAGGGGCTGCGGCGGCTCGGCTGCCCATCAGCTGCGCGTCGGGCACCGGCAGCAGGCCGGCCTGCAGCGCTGCGGCGGTCTGTGCGGGGGTGCCACCCTTGACGGCAATCGGCACCAGCTGGTAATCGCCCAGCAGCGTGATGAGCGCGGGAAAGTCGACGTCGCTGTTGCCGGCGTGGGCTGTTGCCGCCAATGGCGACAGGTCGATCAGCAGGGCGTCCTGGTCAAAAAAATCCGGAATGTCGCCGAACCGCGATGCCAGATCGCGGGACAGCGCGCCGAGGTCTGTGGTTTTGAGCAAGAGCGCCACCAGGGGCAGGTTGGCGCTTTTGATTTCAAACGTGGCGGGGGCGGTGGCCTGGAGGGCAACAGTCATGGGCTGGTGATGGGACGGGGAAGATAGGGCATAGGGACGGCAGTGAGCAGGCAGGACCGGGGCGCAGCCGCGAACAAGGCGAGGGGTGAGGGCGGAAAGCGACACCGACGACAGGAAAGTGGTGAGGTTAGCGTGAAACCCGTGAAATCCACCCGCACGGTTTGTCGCACTTGTGAGCGGATGAAACGCCCGGCGGCCTTTGGCGGCTCTGGCGGGAGGCTGCAGGCATGGTCCAGGCATTGAATGCAGGCCGGCGGAGCCCATATAAAAAGAATTGGTGATTGTAGCCATCGGCTGGACCTCATCAGGACATCACCAAGACATCATCATCAGTTACAACCCGCACGCACCCCGCCGTTACTCCGCAATCACTTACCTCACCGAACAACATTTATGAACTTCTTGCCGCTGGCTGCCGTAGCCGCCTTGCTTCATGGCTATATCGGCATCCGCCTGGTGCCGGGGCTGTCGGCCTTTCCCGTGGCGCAGTTCCTGATGATGGGCGTGTTGTTGCTGTCGGCGCTGCTGATGCCCTTGGGCCTGATGGCCCGGCGGGTGGCCAAACCGCCACTGGCTGATGTGCTGAGCTGGTTGGGCCTGCTTTGCATGGGGCTGTTTTCGTCGCTATTTGTGCTGACGCTGCTGCGCGATGCGGCCCTGCTGGTGCTCTGGCTGGGCAACCTGCTGGTGCCCGGCTTGCTGCCGCTGGCCGAGTTGCGAACGGTGTCTGCCGAAGCCGTGCCGTTGCTGGGCCTGGTGGTCACGCTGCTGGGTTTTCTGAATGCCCGGCGCACCGCGGCGGTGGTGCGGGTGGATGTGCCCATCAAAGGCCTGCCCGCCGCATGGCACGGCTTTACCGTGGCGCAGATCAGCGACATCCATGTGGGCCCGACCATCAAGCAGCGCTATCTGAACCGCATCGTGGACAAGGTCAATGCGCTGGGCGTTGACGTGGTGGCCATCACGGGCGACCTGGTGGACGGCAAGGTGAGCGAGCTGGCGGCGCACGTCGCACCGCTGGCCCAGCTGCAGTCACGTCACGGCACCTACTTTGTGACGGGTAACCACGAGTACTACTCGGGCGCGCAGCCGTGGATTGACGAACTGCGGCGCCTGGGCCTGACCGTGCTGTTGAACGAACATGTGGTGATCCGCCAACCCGGCTCTTCGAGCGAGACCGGCGAGGCCAGCGGGGCGCTGGTGCTGGCAGGTGTGACCGACTACAGCGCGGCCCACTTTGACCCGGCGCACCGCAGCGATCCCGTGGCGGCGCTGCGAGGTGCACCACCGGCCGCCGTGCGCGTGTTGCTGGCGCATCAGCCACGCAGCGCCGAGGCGGCGGCCAAGGCCGGCTTTGACCTGCAGCTGTCGGGGCACACGCATGGCGGGCAGTTTTATCCGTGGAACCTGTTTGTGCGGTTTCAGCAGCCATTCACGGCGGGGCTGCACAAGCTGCACAACCTGTGGGTCTATACCAGCCGGGGGACGGGCTATTGGGGGCCGCCCAAGCGGTTTGGGGCGCCTTCGGAGATTACGTGGTTGCGGTTGGTGGCGGCTTAGTTTGTCTAGATTGCTATTGAATTAGTAGCTTTTTGGCGTTGCTGAGGGCGGCTGGCCGGGGGGAGCCCGGCGGCTCGTCACTTTATTTTGCTTCGCCAAAATAAAGTAACGGCGGTCTCAAGGAGCAAGTGCAACACCTGCGGTGCTCGGTCCAGGCGGGGTCTCGCTCGAACTCGCCTGCGGCTCAGACAATCGCGATCCCTGATCCGCCTGGCCCTGCGCTCCTCGGCGCAGTCAGAAGGGGGGTGGTTCGGGTTCGGGGTCAGCCCCCACCCCAACCCTCCCCCAGCGGGGGAGGGAGTGAGGTATCGGTGTGTTCGGTGGTTTTTGAATTTTTGTCAGCCCCGTCCTGGCTGGGCCGAGCAGCGCAGATGGAGGCGGGATCAGGGCCGCAGTTGTTTGAGCCGCAGGCGAGTTCTGCGGACCCCCGCCGGAGTCGAGCAGCGCAGGTTGCCCGTAGCGAAGCGAAGGGACCCAGACTGCGGGTCGCCTTTCTTTTCCTTAGGTTTCTTTGGCGAAGTGTATGGACAGGAGACATGGGAAACAGGTGTTCGGAGACATAGGAAACACTTTGCCCGGTTAGTTGGAATCGAGGATGGTGTTCATGTTGATGCGCATGAAGTGATGATGGCAGAAGAAAGCATCGAAGCAACCATCGGCCCGGGGATCTGCCCTGAACGCGATGGGCAGTCGGTGC
>NZ_JBFUJO010000039.1:0-29638 GCF_056401355.1 Polaromonas sp. P4_F4
AACTCCGGACTCGTCAGAACGTTGAAGAATTCCACCGCCTGGGTCGATCTCGCCCGGCGTCCAATGCTGCTGCAACGTTGATGCAAGACGCTTTGGGCATTACGATCCATGGTGGCTGGCCTTTGGGAAGATGGTTTGGGTGCTTCGTAAACAACCATCCTATCGACCCTTTGGTCAGCCATCTCCCTTTGCTTTCAAGCACTTACGCACGTCGCCGAAGGCCAACCTGCCAAAGTAAGTGCCATTCCGATATAGGGTTAACCCCATTCCGATTCACCTGTCGAGCCACCCCCGCATTTCTCTGACGTCGCGTTGTGATGTTTCATTAGTTGCGGTTGCGGTTGCGGTTGCGCGGTGCCGCCTGACGGCATTGCCAAAACCGTCACGGTGCATACTTTTGCAAAATCATGTATGATGAATATCATGCGAAATACAAAGCACAACGCCAGAACGGCAGCCAAGGAGGCCTCACACGAACGCATCGTGTCCGTAGCTGCGCGGGCGATTCGTCGTAGCGGCTACGACGGCACCGGCGTCGCCGACATCATGAAGGAGGCCGGCCTGACCCATGGCGCGTTTTACGCCCACTTCGCGTCGCGCGAGGCCATGCTGGCGGAAGCCGCGACCCGGGCGTGCGCCGAGTCAGCCACTGTAGCGGCAGGCGTTGTTGCCAGCGTGCCCTCCGAACAGGCTTTGGCATCCATGCTTCGCACCTACCTCTCGCGGGAGCACCTGGAACAGATTGAACTGGGATGCCCCCTGGCCGCGCTGGGCTCGGAGACGCCGCGCCAGGCACCCGAAGTACGCCGGGTGACCACCCGGCACATCAAGGAAACGATTGATCTTGTCGCCCGCCAGTCGCCTGACTGGGGGCAGCCCGGCGCCCACGAACGGGCACTCGTGACCGTGGCCACCATGGTGGGCACATTGCTGTTGGCTCGCGCAGTCGATGAACCCGCACTGGCGGATGCCCTGTGCGCGGCCGCATTGAAGCACCTGCCCCCCGCCTGAATCCACTGAGAACGCACCACCTTTTCGTTCGCCTCAACATATGATAGTCATCATGCGAAATCAATATAACGCCAGTCCGGCGAGCCCTAGTGTTCGGCAATGCACCCCGCATGCCGACGAGTCCCGAATTCCACCTGCTGAAGGAGAAACGTCATGAACATGAAAAACAAGGTTGCCCTCGTGACGGGGGCCTCCTCGGGCATCGGCGAAGCGAGTGCGCAGCGGCTTTCAAAGGCCGGCTACAAGGTGTACGGCACCAGCAGGCGCGGCGGCCAAGCGGGCCAACGATCGTTCGAGATGCTGCCCCTGGATGTGACCCAGGACGAGTCGGTCGACGCTGCGGTCCAGAAGCTCATGCAGTTGGAAGGCCGCATCGACCTTCTCGTGAACAACGCCGGCTTCGGGGTCGCTGCAGCCGGTGCGGAAGAGAGTTCGATAGCGCAGGCCCAGTCGATCTTCGATACGAACTTCTTCGGGATGGTGCGGATGACTCGGGCCGTCGTACCGCACATGCGCAGCCAAAGAGGTGGGCGCATCATCAACATTGGCTCCGTGCTGGGTTTCCTGCCCATGCCTTATATGGCGCTGTACTCCGCCACCAAGCATGCGGTCGCGGGCTATTCGGAATCGCTCGACCATGAACTGCGCACGATGGGCATTCGCGTCTCGGTGGTCGAGCCCGCCTACATCAATACGCCGTTCGATGCGAATCTGATGAAACCCGATGCTCCCCTTGACGTGTATCGCGAGATTCGCGCGGGCGTGGAGAAGCGGGTCAAGGAAGTGCTGGTGGGCGCGGACGGGCCGGAGGTAGTGGCCGAAATCGTGCTGAAGGCGGCCACGGCGGCGCATCCAAAAATCCACTACGCCCCCGGCCTCGCCAGCCGCATGCGCCTGCTGCGCAGGTTTGCGCCTGCCAGCGTGCTGGATGCAGGGGTTCGAAAAGACCTGCGCCTCGCAGCGTAGTTGGCTCAGCCCACCCAACTCAACGAAACCCAACTCATTCACAACCATGAACCCTGTATCTCTCTGTCTCACGCTCCGGCCCGCGCTCGTGTTCAAAGCCTTCATCGCGGCCGCTGCGCTCACGACGCTGCCAGTCTGGGCAGACGACGCATCGCCCGCTGGCCTGTGGAGGAACGTCGACGACATCAGCGGCAAGCCGCGGGCGCTGATCCGCATCACCGAATCGAATGGAACTCTTCAGGGCAAGATCGAGAAAGTGCTCCCCGGCCCGACCGAAGACCCGAATCCGAAGTGCGGCAAATGCGAAGGCGCGAACAAGAATGCACCGATCATCGGGCTGGTGATTCTGAACGGCCTGACGAAGGATGGCGAGGAATACGGCGACGGCCAAATTCTCGACCCGGACAACGGCAAGGTCTATAGCAGCAAAGTGCGCCTGACCGACGACGGCAAGAAGCTCAGCGTGCGCGGCTATATCGGCGTGCCCGTCCTGGGCCGTTCACAAACCTGGGTACGCCAGGAATAAGGAAAAAGGAAAAGCATGAAAGCATTTGTTCTCGAGCGATATGGAAAAAAGCGCGCGCTGCGCCTGGAAGACATGCCAGATCCGGAACTGCGCGACGACGAGGTCCTGGTCCAGGTGCATGCCGCTGGCGTGAACCTGCTGGACTCCAAGATCCGGGACGGAGAGTTCAAACTCATCCTGCCCTATCGCCTGCCCCTCATCCTGGGCCACGACGTCGCTGGGGTGGTCGTCAAGGTTGGCCCGCGTGTGCGGCAGTTCAAGCTGGGCGATGAGGTCTATGCGCGGCCGGATGATTTTCGGATCGGTACGTTCGCTGAATTCGTCCCCGTCAAGGAGGCATCGCTTGCGCTCAAGCCCAAGGGTCTCACGATGGAAGAAGCCGCGTCCATTCCCCTGGTGGCTTTGACGGCTTGGCAGGCACTGGTCGAGAAGGCCAACCTGAAGCGGGGGCAGAAGGTCTTCATTCAGGCTGGCTCCGGCGGCGTAGGCACTTTTGCCATCCAGTTGGCCAAGCATCTGGGCGCAACCGTTGCCACGACGACGAGCACGGCCAATGTCGCACTCGTGAAGAGCCTGGGCGCAGATGTGGTCATCGACTACAAGACGCAGGACTTCGAGGATGTCTTGCGCGACTACGACGTGGTCCTGAACAGCCAGGACGGCAAGACGCTAGCAAAATCCCTGCGCGTGCTCAAGGCCGGCGGCAAGCTCATCACCATCTCCGGGCCGCCTGACCCCGACTTCGGCAAGGAAAGCGGAGCACCCGGGTTCGTGAAACTGGTCATGCGGCTGCTGAGCTCAGGCATCAGACGCAAGGCAAAGAGCCGCGGGGTCAGCTTCTCGTTCCTATTCATGAAGGCGAACGGGAGCCAACTTCGCGAGATCACCCGCCTCTTCGATGCCGGCGTCATCCGCCCCGTGATGGATCGGGTCTTCCCGTTCGAATCAACCAACGAGGCCATGGCCTATGTCGAAGCGGGCCGCGCAAAAGGCAAGGTCGTCGTCAAGATCAAGTGAGTTTGTTCATGTCAGCGCGGTGGGAAGACCTGAAAGCCGGCAGCTGAATCTGTTTGTCCCCCTCCCCTTATTTTTTGGAGATTCCTATGAAAATTGAAAATTCTGTTGTCCTCGTCACGGGCGCCAATCGCGGCATCGGCCTGGCATTCGCGCGCGAACTGCTCGCCCGCGGTGCCCGCAAGGTCTACGCCGGCTCGCGCGACCCCGCAACCGTCACCCAATCCGGTGTTCAAGCCCTGCGACTCGACGTCACCAATCCGGCAGACGTGGCAGCCGCTGCAGCGCTGGCGTCTGATGTCACGCTGGTGATCAACAATGCCGGCATTGCCCAGCCGGGAGGTTTTCTCGCAGCCGACAGCGAAGACGCCGCACGGCGCATCTTCGAGACCAACTTCTTCGCCGTGTTGCGCATGAGCAAGGCCTTCGCGCCGATTCTCAAAGGCAACGGCGGCGGTGCGTTGCTCAACGTCTTGTCGGTCGCCTCCTGGGTCAACGGCGGCGAGTTGGCAGCCTATTCGGCCAGCAAGTCCGCAGCCTGGTCGCTCACCAATGCCCTGCGCAATGAACTGGCGGCGCAGAAGACGCAAGTGCTGGCGCTGCACATGGCCTACGTCGATACCGATCTCACGCGCGGGTTCGATGTCCCGAAGTCCAGCCCTGAGGAGATTGTCAAGCGTGCGCTCGACGGACTCGAATCGGGCTTCGATGAGGTGCTGGCCGATGAACTCACCCAGCAGGTCAAGCACGGGATGACGGCGGCGAGGCCCAGCTACCTTCCACAGGCGTCCTGAACCCGAAACTTGACTGGATCGCCAGCATGGCGACGTTTTACACGCCAGGCCCAAAGGGCTACACCGACTATCCGGCCCTTGCGCAACAATCCAGTGTGCCGGTACGAGCTGACCACACCGGGGGCTAGTTCGCGCCGGCGGTTCGACCAGTCGGGCGCCACCGTTGTACCCACTAAAGGCACTTAAATAACTCGGTGATCCAATCCTTCTTCTTCTGTTTCTGCGAAAAGCTGGGTCATCAGAGACTAACCCGCTGCCTCACATGCCGGATCAACCCCTCACAAGCATCTTCCACCAGGTCCAGGACATGCTCAAAGCCATCCTTACCGCCGTAGTAAGGGTCAGGCACCACGGGACTCTCGTGCTTCAGACAGAACTCAGTCAGCCTGCGCACCTTGCCTTGATATTCAGCGGGGCATTCAGCCTGGATCAAAGCCATGTTGTCCCAGTCCATTGCCAGGATCAAGTCGTGGCTCTCGAAGTCTAAGTCCACGATTTGACGGGCTCGCAGGTCTGACAGGTCATAGCCTCGCTTCACGGCGTGAGCCTGGGAGCGTTCGTCTGGCGGGTTACCGGCGTGATAGTTGTGCGTGCCGGCCGAGTCTACTTGTACCTGATCGGCCAGGCCATGCTCGATGAGCTTCTGCCGGAATACACCATGAGCCGTGGGGCTTCGGCAGATGTTGCCCATGCAGACGAAGAGAACTGAGTAGGTTTTCATTGGGACAGCTGCACTTTAGCCAGTAACAGGCACGACCGGTCTTAGCCACACTGCAGCAGCCTCTTCCGGCGGCATGGAACGAAGCTGCGCGTCCTGCCATATCGCCACAGCAACCTCTTCAAGTTGAGCCGTTTCAACCGTGTGCCAACGCTCGTGCAGCTTCTCGCCGCACTTGGCAATCCACTGGCTTGGGGTCATCTCGTCCATGACTTCAATATACTGTATAAATCCACAGTTTGTCCAGTAAGATGGTTGGCAATCGCAGGAAAAAGGAAACAGAGCCATGCAGCACCCTTCACCTCAAAGTCAACCGCGTCGAGCAATGCCTTCGTCTCCCCCTCCGCGTCTACGCAAGGTTTCTCCCTGGCCCTTTCCTGCTGCAGTGAAACGGCACTCGGAGGCTGACTTCTTGGCGATTGCTCGGCGGATCGTTGAGACTACTGCGCAGCAATGGGCAGCGAAGCAGGATGGCTTTTAGTGGGCGCCTCACATTCTCGATCTCAATCTGATCGATTCGCTTCACTGTTGAGCCCGGAAAAGCTGACTCAAAAAAACCCGCCGCCCCTGGCAAGTGCTGACACCGACGTGGGGGCTGCGTGCTCGCAGACGCGCTCGACCCATGCTAATTGCGGTACGGATCGTCCGGGAGGCGGTCGTAGCGGTTGCGAACGCCGTCACCGTCACGATCGCGGTCGTCCTGGTTCATGATGCCGTCGCGGTCTAGATCACCGTAAGGGCCGTAAAGGCGTGCATGGCGCCGCTGGTTGCGCGGGCTGTCCGGATCGTAGACGTTGGCGATGCCATCGCGGTCGTGGTCGCCGTAAGGGCCGCGGCGTTCCCAGTTCTGCCTGTCATAGCGCCCATAGTGGCCCGGCGCGGGCGTGTAGACCGGCTGGGGATCCACGTACACGGGGCGAGGTGCCGCGTAAACAGCCCGGGGCTGGACGTAGACCGGCTGGGGCTGCACATACACAGGCGCCGGCTGCACGTAGACTCCTGGTGACTGCACGCCGACAGAGAAGTAAACGTCGCTACGGGCGTGCGCCGCAGAAGCCGCCGCGAAAGCGCCCAGTGCGACCGCAACTGCTGCGAGCGATTTGGTGGAAATGAGAGGTTTCATGAAAGCTCCTTGGGTTGGCATGGATCACATCTTGCGCGTCCGTGTATGAACGCAAGCTGAACCGATTCAAGAAAGATTTTGAGCAGGCTGGCAGTCAAGCGGCCAGCAGGACAATGTCCACCTGCGCCCCACCCCACTCGGAGCGAGACAGCTTCAGCTCACCTTCGTGGCTGGCCACCAGGTCAGTGACGACCGCCAAGCCGACGCCATGGCCGGGCACTTGTTCGTCTGCGCGCACATGCAGCTGCAATATGGACTGCGTATCGCTGAATCCAGGACCGTCGTCCTCGACCCGGATGCTCAATCAATCCGCTTCATGCCATACGCTGACGACAATTCGATGTCTTGCCCACTTGGCCGCGTTATCCATGACGTTGCCCAGCATTTCAAAATGCATCACCTTAGTCGATCCGCCAATTCAGCTCAGGCGGGCACTCGACGGTGAGGGCCAAGCACTTTTCGGCATAGACCTTGCCCAGCGATTCGCGATTCGCGATTCGCGATTCGATTCAGTATTGGCGCCAGAGGCAGATAAGGTGCAAAGCGCGCAGTGCCGTTGGCCGCCGCCCGGCCGAGCTGGTGTTGAACAATGTCATCCATGCGCGCCACCTGCTGGGCCACCATGGCGGGCAACTGCAACGGGTCATTGAAGGCGGTGCGCAGCACGGCCAGCGGTGTCTTGAGGCTGTGGGCGAGGAAACTCAGTGCTTCCTTGTACCGGGTCTGGCGGATACTCGCACACAAGAATCGAGCCAGCGCATTAAGTCAAGGCTCGATGGGAGAGCGGGTAAAACTTCCTAGGTAACACTGCGCTTCCCATCTAGCTCGTCATATCATGTTTCCCATTTCTCACTCTCCTCGCTCTTTCAGCGTTTAAGAAAGTGTCCGTTATTTCGGGGGAAGCCTGTGCGCATTCGCAGTGAGCTCGCCAAGTTCAGAGCCTATCGCAATGGACAGATCTACAGGCAATTTGGAAAATATGGAGCGGGAAAAGAGTCTCGAACTCTCGACCTCAACCTTGGCAAGGTTGCGCTCTACCAACTGAGCTATTCCCGCGCATGACCGCTGCTGCGATCAAAGAAAAACCCATCGCGTGGATGGGTTTTCAATTTGGTGGCCTGGGGCGGAATCGAACCACCGACACAAGGATTTTCAATCCTCTGCTCTACCGACTGAGCTACCGGGCCTGAGCCTAAGATTATATATCAGCCGCGGGCACCGCTAAAAAGCGACTGCCCCGGTACTCAAGCGGCGCGCTTGCCGCGCGTGAGGTCGACACCCAATTGCTTCAGCTTGCGGTAGAGGTGAGTGCGTTCCAGACCGGTCTTCTCGGCCACGCGGGTCATGGAGCCGCCCTCTTTGGCGAGGTGAAATTCAAAGTAGGCTTTTTCAAATTCGTCACGCGCATCGCGCAGCGGCTTTTCCAGCAGGAAGCTCTGCGTGGCTTGTGGCCCCAAGTCAATGGGTGCGGGCAAGGTGCCGCCCGTCATGACGGCTTCCACCGTGATATCTGCCGAATGCACCGTCGCGTGGTTCAGGATGGCTGGCTTGCGGGCCGCTGTTTTGGTGAGGCCCTGCTCCACCGCCTTGAGCAGTTTTTGCAGGGTGATGGGTTTTTCAAGAAACGCCATGGCGCCAATTTTGGTGGCCTCTACCGCGGTGTCTATGGTGGCGTGGCCGCTCATCATGATGACGGGCATGCTGAGCAGGCCGCTGGACGACCACTCCTTGAGCAGTGTCACGCCATCGGTGTCGGGCATCCAGATGTCGAGCAGCACCAGGTCGGGCCGGGTGCGCGAACGGGCGGCACGCGCCTGCGCTGCGTTTTCAGCCAGTTCGACCTGATGCCCTTCGTCATTGAGAATTTCCGAGAGAAGGTCGCGTATGCCCAGCTCATCGTCGACCACCAGAATATTTGCCATGATTGAATTGCTGCCCTGCCAGTTGTTGCCGATGCGGAGTGTCGTTGAATGTGTTACTGAATGTGTTGTTAAACCACAACTGCAAATGATAACGACACTTGTGCCCCTTGCACCACACCGTCCACCACGCGGTTGGAAATATCGATGCGTGCGCCGTGTTCATCTGCAATCTTTTTGACGACAGCAAGACCCAGGCCAGTGCCTTTGACCTTGGTGGTCACGTAGGGCTCAAAGGCCCGCTTGAGGATGTACTCGGGAAAGCCGGTGCCGTTGTCGCGCACGCTCAGGCGTACGCGCTTCGAGGTGTCGGAGTATTCGGTTTTCAGGGTAACACGGGCATCCGGCCTGCCTTCCTGCGCGTCCTGCGCGTTTTGCAGCAGGTTGTGAATGACCTGGCGCAGCTGCTGGCCGTCGCCCTGAATCCGCGGGGCTTTGGGGTCCAGCTCGGCATAAACCGGCACCACCGCGTTCTCGCCGGCGTACAGCTGCATCACATCGTTGACCAGCGCATTGAGGTCTATGGGTTTGAGTTCGGCGGCAGGCAGGCGGGCGTAGTCGCGAAACTCATTGACGAGGCGCTTCATGGCGTCAACCTGGTCCACGATGGTTTTGACGGATTTGGTCAGCAGCGCCTGCTCGGTTTCGCCGACCTTGCCCGTGAGCTTCATTTCCAGGCGCTCGGCTGACAGCTGGATGGGTGTGAGGGGGTTCTTGATTTCATGCGCCAGCCTGCGTGCGACTTCGCCCCAGGCTTGCGCCCGCTGGGCCGACACCATTTCGGAGATGTCGTCGAACACCAGCAAAAACTCTTCGGTGCCCGGCATTTTGGCGCCGCGTGCAATCAGGGTGATGGCGTTGTCGGGTGCGCCGGGCACGGCGGCCTTGAGTTCAAACGATTGCTGCCAATGCTCCAGCCCATGCGGTGCATTGTTGTTAAGGTAGTCGGCAAACTGGGCCAGCACATCCTTGGCGAACACCTCCAGGCCTGGCACTTCGCCGAGGGACTTGCTGTGGTAGGCCGCCAGCGGCGCGCGCAGGATGCGGGTCGCGCCCGGGTTGCTGGACTGGATGCGGCCGCGCACGTCGAGCACGATGACGCCCGCGGTGAGGTTGTCCAGGATGGTCTGCAGGTTGGCGCGCGCGGCGTCGACCTGGTTCATGCTTTGCTGCACCGCGGAACGGGCATCGGCCAGCTGCTGCGTCATGTCGGCAAATGAACGGGTCAGGCCACCCAGTTCGTCCTTGCCCTGCAACGCGGCCTTGGGTGTCAGGTCGCCCTGGGCGACCTGTCTCACGCCTTCGGCCAGCACCAGCAGCGGCTTGGCCAGCTGGTTGCCCAGCAAGACCGCCAGCAGCACGGCGCCAAACACCGCCAGGAAGAGGCTGAGCGTGAGGGTGCCGATGTACATCTTGCGCAGGCCGCTGCGCGCCAGTGCGCGCTCCTGGTATTCACGGTTGGCCTCCTGCACGGCAATGGCGTTGGCCACCAGGCTCGCGGGCAATATCTCGGTCACCTGCAAAAAGCGCGACTCACCCAGGACGTTCACATTCGGGTTGTTGACCACGGCAATGGCCTTGACGCGCGGCGGCGTATTGGCCGCCGCGGCGGCGGCGCCGGCACTGGCCGCCCCGCTGCCGGCCAGCTCGCCGGTGCCGCCGGGGGACACCTCGTCCAGGCCTTCGATCTGGGTGACGACGCGCAGGGTGCGCGCGCTGCGCAGTTGCTGCGCCGAGGGGCGTTCGGGTTTGAGCAAAAAGCGCGATTCGCCCGCACTCGCAATCACCTGGCCCGATGCACTCCAGAGCACCACATCGCTGGCCGTGAGCTGGTCACGCAGGCGCTCCAGCGCCAGGCCGGCCATGGCATCGGGGGTTTCCGACAATTGCGTGGCGGCCTGCTTCGTCTTGTTGGCCAGGTCGGCCGCCAGGGTGTCCAGCGTGACACGCCCCAGGTTCAGGCCGGCCGCCAGCGCCCCTTCCACTTCCACGTCAAACCAGGTTTCGATGGAGCGCGACACGAATTGATAGGACACGACATAAATCATCAGGCCCGGGAGCAGGCCCACCAGCGCGAAGATGGCCGCCAGCTTGACGAGCAGGCGGCTGCCGAAACGGCCGCGGTGCAGCCGCAGCGCCAGGCGCAGCACGATCCAGCCGATCACCAGCAGCAAGAGCACGGCCACGGCCACGTTCAGCACAAAGAGCAGCGCGTAATTGCGTTCGTACAGCTCGCGATTGCCGGTGGCCTGGGTCAGCAGGAACATCAACACCAGACCAAGCGCGGCCATGGTTCCCACGCCCACGCCCACGGTCCAGCGAAAGGCCTTGCTGCTTTTGATCGAATCCACGTTGCGCGGACCGCTCACTTGCTTCCTTCGGTGGTGCTGGCTGCGGATGCCGCCGGCTCCAGCCTCAGCCTTTCCTTGAGCTGCGCGGACACCGCCCACTCCCGTTGGCCGGCCACGCCGATCTGGAAGGGGCGTGGCAGTTGCGACAGGTCTAGCCGGAAACTGAATTCGAGCTTGTGTGTGGCATCGAGATCGACATCGGATGTTTCGGCAATTTTCCAGCGGGCCACGCGCTGGATGGCCGACAGGGCTTCGGGCAGGGTGTCGTAGTTCTGGTTGAGCGTAGCACGCAAGCCGGCCGAGCTGCTGATCAGGCCCGGGGCCACGTTGACGCGCCAGCGCCGGGTCAGGGGCTGGTAGGCCAGGCGAATGGTGCGGGCGGCGCTGGCCACCCGCGGATCCGTCCAGTACCAACGCTCACGGTAGATGTCGGCCTCGACCACAAAAAACATCGGGATGCCCTTGAGCAGGGCGTCTTCCACCACTGGCGGTATGTCAAACCGGACCAGCGCCGACAGGTGGATGCCGTCATCGGCGCGTTCGACGCGCAGCTGGGAGATCTCGGTGGCCGACGCCACCCCGGCGCCAGCCCCGCAGGCCAGCAGCGCGCACAGGTAAAAACCCAGCAGGAAGCGCACAACGGTGCTAAGGGTTGCGTTTTTCAAGAATGGCGTAATAAAAACCGTCGTGCTCACGCATCAAATTGTCCGGGAAGACTGTCGCTTCGACCCCACTTTGGGGCAGCAAATGCCCTGGCGATGGCATTAATAAAGCATCTGTGTGGTGTGCAACAAACGTTTGTATCTGGTTGTCGCCTTCCGCCCGGAAAACCGAGCAGGTGCAATACAACAGCCGTCCACCCGGCTTGAGCAGCGGCCACAGCGCCTGGAGCAAATGCGCCTGGATGCCGGCCAGTTGGGCAATGTCGGTCGGCCGGCGCAGCCAGCGCACGTCGGGATGACGCCGCACAATGCCCGAGGCGGTACAGGGCGCGTCGAGCAGGATGCCGTCGTAAAGCTGGCCGTCCCACCAGTCCTGCGGGCGACCTGCATCGGCCACCTCGATGTGCGCCTGCAAACCCAGGCGCCCCAGGTTTTGGGCGATGCGCGTGCAACGGCGGGCGTCGATGTCGAGCGCGGTCACCTCGCAGTCGGCCAGCTCCAGCAGGTGGGCGGTTTTACCGCCGGGCGCGGCGCAGGCGTCCAGGATCCTCGGGCGCGCGCCCTGCCCGTCGCCGGTGTTCAGCCCCTCGAGCAACAGCGGCGCGGCGAGCTGCGCAGCGGCATCCTGCACCGAAAAATGCCCCTCGGCAAAACCCGGCAGCGACGGCACAGGCTGGGCGCTGGCCAGGATCACACCCTGTTTCCCCACCGGTGTCGCCGCAATATTCATAGCAGACAATGCCAGCAAATACTGGGCTTGCGTCGTCTTTTGTTCATTAA
The DNA here is from genome assembly GCF_056401355.1 of Polaromonas sp. P4_F4. NCBI lineage: Bacteria > Pseudomonadati > Pseudomonadota > Betaproteobacteria > Burkholderiales > Comamonadaceae > Polaromonas > Polaromonas sp. P4_F4. The sequence continues at coordinate 11,865 of NZ_JBFUJO010000039.1, forward strand.
CCCGCAGGATCAGCGGTGCCCGGGAGTTGTTGGCCTGCAGGATGGCCTGCCATTGGCCGGGGTGGTCCTTGCGCACCCGGTCTATCCACCACTGCGGGTGGTTCCAGACGGCCTGGGGACTTTTTTCGCTGCGCGCCACCAGGTCGTCCCGCTCGCGCAGGAAGCGTCGCAGGCAGCCGTTGATAAAACTGGCCTGGTGCTGCGTGGCGTCGCCGCGCTTGGCGGCCTCAACAGCCTGGTCAACCAAGGTGTGCGCCGTGTACCTGGCCCCCACGCTTGTCGCTTCGCGTACTACGCTGCCCCCCGAGGGGGCTAATTTTCCTAGGGGCGGCCCGTCGGAAAATTGTTCCGCATTGCGGACATCGATTTCGTTCCAGGCCAAGGCCAAGGCCACGCACAGCAAGGCGTCGGCTTCGGGTGGCGGCGGGCGTTTGGCCAGTTGCTGGCGCAGGGCCTCGGCGCGGCCCAACCAGCGCAGCGTGTGAAAGCCCAGCGACTGAACGCCGGGCCGCAGCGCGGCGTCGACGTCCTCGAGCGCGGCCGTCATGGACTGGCCATCACGCACGGCCATCAAAAGGGAAGCAGCCCCCTGAAGCTGGCGCCACAGGGGAATTTGGGTCGGGTTGTCTTGCATCGGGGTATTAGACCAGCCCCCACGGTTGCTCACTGCGTGTAGCGCCCTGCCCCCCGAGGGGGCCGCCCGCCTGTGGCCCGGCAAAGCCGGTTCCAAGGCTCATGCTGGGTTTAAGAGTTCAGGGGACACTACCAGCGGGGGCCGCGGGACTGGCTCTGCCAGACCGCTGGCGCCGCCCCCTTGAGGGGGGAACAGGCTACACGCAGTGAGCCTGGACGGGGGTGCCTTATATACACGCCTGCGGTCCGGCAAAGCCAGTCCCGCGGCCCCTGCTTGCAATTCGGAGTGGCCAGTGGGGTGGCCCGCCCGGAGCCAACCTCAGGTCAGGGTATCTGCCCAGATGTTGCTCGCCCAGTTCAGGGCATAAACACCCTCGAGTTCAGTCGGACCGGTGCTGACACCGCCGGAGCCGGCCACGGTCTTGAAGGTTTTTTCGGCGGCCACATACTCGTGCACGCTGGCCACGTGGATCACATTCTTGTTGTCGACGAAGCTGTAGCAGGTATTCGTGAGCATGGGCGCGGGGTTCACGTCCCAGCCGGAGAGCTGCGCCACGATCGCGGCGGCGGCCACCTTGCCATGGTTGTTGGCCATGTGACCGCTCTTGGGCATGGCGGGCGCCACCTGGATGGCGTCGCCCAGCACATGCACATCTTTGGCGGCGGTCGACTCAAAGCTCAGGTAATTGACGCCGCACCAGCGGTTGTTGGCCTGGTTGTTGAGCCCCGCCAGCACGGCAATCGCGCCTGCACGCATGGGCGGCAGCACGTTCAGCACATTGGCCTTGACATCGTCCTGCACATCAAACCTGATGAGGCCCGCCTTCGCATCGACCGCGGTGACCTTGTGCTGGCTGCGGTACTCGACCATGCCCTTGTACTGCTCGGCCCAGACCTTCTTGAACAGGGGGCCTTTGGAGGTGACATCAGGGTTGGCGTCCAGGATCAACACCTTGCTGCGCGGCTTGGCGGCCTTGAAATAGCCGGCAATGACCGACGCGCGCTCATAAGGGCCGGGCGGGCAGCGGTAGGGAGCTTCGGGAATGGTGATGGCATACACGCCGCCGTCGGGCATGGCTTCGAGTTGCCGGCGCAGCGCCATGGTTTCGGCGCCGGCCTTCCAGGCCTGAAGAATCTGGCCGGCGGCATTGGCTTCCCTCAGGCCTTCCACGCTGCCCAACAACAGCTCCACACCGGGCGAGACGACCAGCTTGTCGTAGGCGATGGTGGTGCCGCTCCCAAGCGTGACGGTCTTGCGGGCGGTATCGATGGCGCTGGCGTAATCCTTGACGACGGTGATGCCGTGGTTTCTGGACAGGCCCGTGTAGGGTGTTGTGAGGTCGCCGAGCTGCTTGCCACCGCTGAGCACCAGGTTGGAGATGGGGCAGGAGATGAAGACGTCCTGCGGCTCGATCAGCACCACATCAATCTTGTTGGCCGACAGCAGACGCACATACTTGGCGGCCGTGGCCCCGCCGTAGCCGCCGCCAATCACCACCACCCGGGCTTTGGAAGGAGTGCCGGAGGTGCTGGCGCAGCCGGCCAGGCCCAGCAGCCCCACTGCGGCCGTTGATTGCAGGAAGGAACGGCGTTTGAAATGAGAGGTATTCATGATGTTCGGTCCTGGCTGGCTTATTTCTTCCGGGCGGCGAAGTAGGCCGCCAGCGACTCGATCTGCGCATCGCTAAAGCCTTTGCTGATCTGGTGCATCACGGTGGCCGGGCGGGTGCCCGCCTTGAAGGCCTTCAGCTGGGTGCTGATGTAATTCTTGTCGAGCCCTGCCAGCGACGTCACGCTGGAGCCTTCGACCACCTTGCCGTTGGTGCCGTGGCAGTTGGCACAGGTCGCGGCCAGGCTCGCGGCGTACAGCGCCTCCTGGGGACCGGCAGCCTGCGCCCACGCGCTTCCCGGCAGGCAGAACGCAAGGCACAGCAGAGACATCGTGAGGCTTGTGGCGGTTTTATTTTTCATGGCTTCTCCTGACGTTGCGACCAGCTGACAATTTAACGCGCGGCCCGGCGCACCCTATAGGGAGTATCCAGTACGTCGAAAGTCAAAAGGCCTGCGCGCTCCGGCATTCGAATCATGCGCCAGATTCGCGTGCACCAATCATCGCGGGCGCTTTGGCCGGATTTAAAAGATGGCGTCCGGCCGCGTGGCCACTTCATCGTCACGCTGCGCCGGCAGTGCGGCCATGGGCCGGCCATAGATGCGGCGAATGCGCTCGGACAGGGGCGGGTGGCTGGCAAACCAGCGGGCATGCGGGTTCGCGTTGACCAGGAGCATGTGCTGTACCGCCGGGTGCAGGCTGCGCCGCATGCCCAGGCCCTGCGCCTCCTCGCCCGCCACCTTGCGCAGCACGCCGCCCAGGCCGTCCTTGCTGCGTGTGAACTGCACGGCCCGGGCGTCCGCCAAATACTCGCGCTGGCGCGAGACTGCGGCCTTCAACACCCGGCCCGCCAGCCAGCCCAGCGAACCGGTGGCCATGATCGCGAAGCCTGGCAAGGCCATGAAGGAGCGATGGCCGTCCTCATCGGTCTCGCACATGCTGCGGCCCAGATTGAAAATCATCTCCAGCCCGAAGACCATGCCGCCCAGCCGCATGTTCAGGCGGGTATCACCCTCGCGCAGATGGCTGAATTCGTGGGCCACCAGGCCCTGCAGTTCGTCACGCGTCAGCTTGTCGAGGGCGCCGCGCGTGACAGCCACGACCGCGTCATCCTCGTCCCAGCCGGTGGCAAAGGCGTTGATGCCCTCTTCCCGGTCCAGCACCATGGGCACCGGCGGCTTCATGCTGGCGGCGATGGCCAGTTCGCTGACGATATTGCACAGCTTCTGTTCAGCCGCGCGGCTGGACGGCCAGGCCTCGCGCGCACCGGCACGGCGTGCCAGCTTTTCACCGCCGCCCTGCAAGGCCGAGGTCTCCAGCCACCAGCCGCCCAGCACGAACAGCAGGGTCATGCCGGTGTTGACCGCAAAGAAATAGGCGGGGTAGCCGCCAAGTCCCAGAGTCGCCATGCGCCAGCTCAGGGCCAGCGCGGCATTGACAGCCAGCACCAGCGCCAGCACCGTCAGGCCAAAGAGCAGCAGCAACCGGACGGTCTGCGCGCGGGCCGCTTCCTGCCGTTCAAAGAAACGCATTCATATTCCCACGGGTCACCTCACCCTTCGATACCTCAAGGCGACCGGGGAGACCTACGGAGGCTCCAAACCAGCCAGGGCCACGGGAGCTACACGCAGTGAGCGGCCATGGGCGCTCTCCAACCCAGCAGGGGCCGCGGGACTGGCTTTGCCAGACCGCAGGCGCAGCGGCCCCCGAGGGGCTGGAGCCCGCGGCTCCAAGCCTGGCTGCGCAGGCTTGGACGGGCGACAGAGGCGAAGCGTCCCGCGAGCCGCGGCCTGCAAGGCCTCGCGCATTACACCAAGCGACAAGCGTGGGGGCCATGACTACATCTGGATGCGGACGGCCTGGCGCTCGGCCGCGCTCTCTGTGGCGCGCAGCATGGCCGAAGGCGCAAACCCAAACACGCGGGCGATCAGCACGGCCGGGAATTGCCCCTGTGCGTTGTTGTAGTCCAGCACCGCATCGTTATAGGCCTGCCGCGCAAAGCCGACCTTGTTCTCGGTACTGGTGAGTTCTTCGCTCAGGTCGCGGATGGTCTGGTCGGCTTTCAGCTCGGGATAGGCCTCGGCCACCGCGAACAGCTGCCCGAGGCTGCTGTCCAGGGCCTGCTCGGCGGCGGCCAGCGTGGTCACGGCGGCGGCATTGGCCGGGCGGCTTCGCACCGCATCGCTGGCGGTACGCGCCTGGTTGCGCGCGGCCATCACCGCCTCCAGCGTACTCTGCTCGTGCTGCAGGTATTTCTTGGCGGCCTCCACCAGATTGGGAATCAGGTCATAGCGCCGCTTGAGCTGCACATCGATCTGGCCGAAGGCGTTGGCGATGAGGTTTTTCAGGCGCACCAGGCGGTTGTAGGCGCCCACCGCCCAGCACACCAGCAGGGCGAGCACGGCGATCGAAACCAGGTTACTGAGGGACATGGATCTTCCTTGAAGCAGAGTGACAGGCAGGCAAACCCGGAGGCCACGCCAACGCGTGCCGCGAGGTTAACTGCTTTTCGGCCGGATCGACAAGGCATCCCCCGTCGACACGACTTTCCGTATTGTTTTTATAGGCAATCATCCACGCAGCATATCGGCAAAAGCCCTTTTCGCGCGGGTTTGTGACAGGGCCGTTCGCCACCCTGATTCCGCATCTTCAGGGAAAGCGGCGCAGGCCGAAGCGGCCAAAAAAAAAAGCCTCCCACCCCTTGCGAGGTGGGAGGCTTGACGCCCGTCAGGGCATCAGGTGCTGTACAGCTTACTCGGTCGCAGCACTGTCGCCGCCGGCATCGGCAGGTGCCGTGGCCGTCACGGCTTCGAGCTCGGCCGCTTCCGCCTCGGCGATGGCACGGCGCTCGGCGTCGTCCATCAGGTCCTTGGCTTTGCGTGCCTCGTGGTAGGCCATGCCGGTACCCGCAGGAATCAGGCGGCCGACGATCACGTTTTCTTTCAGGCCGCGCAACTCGTCGCGCTTGCCCATGATGGCAGCCTCGGTGAGCACGCGGGTGGTTTCCTGGAAGGAAGCCGCGGAAATGAACGAATCGGTCGACAGCGAGGCCTTGGTGATACCGAGCAGCAGGTTGCTGAAGGTTGCAGGGATCTTGCCCTCGGCGCGCAAGGCGTCGTTGGCATCCAGCATGGCCGAGCGTTCAACCTGCTCACCGGAGATGTAGCTGGAGTCGCCCACATTTTCGACGACCACACGGCGCAGCATCTGACGAACAATCACTTCAATGTGCTTGTCGTTGATCTTCACGCCCTGCAGGCGGTAAACGTCCTGCACTTCATCGACGATGTAGCGGGCCAGCTCTTCCATGCCCAGCAAACGCAGGATGTCTTGCGGGTCGGCCGGGCCGTCGACAATCGACTCACCCTTGTTCACCACCTGGCCTTCGTGCACGAGAATGTTCTTCTCCTTGGGCACGAGGTCTTCCCAGACTTTGCCGTCCGGATCGGTGATCTGCAGGCGAACCTTGCCTTTGGTCTCTTTACCAAACGACACGGTACCGGTCATCTCGGCCAGCGTACCCTTGTCTTTCGGCGTACGGGCTTCGAACAGCTCGGCCACGCGCGGCAGACCGCCGGTAATGTCGCGGGTCTTCTGGCCTTCGATCGGGATACGGGCCAGCACTTCGCCGGGGCCCACGTCCTGGCCGTCGCGCACCTGAACCAGCGCACCGACCTGGAAGCCGATCGTCACCGAGTGGTCGGTGCCGGGGATCTTGACTTCATTGCCCGTGGCATCAATCAGCTTGACCTGCGGACGGATCACCTTGGTCGCGCCGCGGCGCTTCGGATCGATCACCACCAGGGTCGACAGACCCGTCACATCGTCAACCTGCTTGGCCACCGTGACGCCTTCTTCCACATTCTCGAACAGCACCTTGCCGGCGAATTCGGTAATGATGGGGCGCGTCAGCGGATCCCAGTTGGCCAGGATGGCGCCAGCCTTGATGGTCTGGTCGGCCTTGACCGTCAGCGTGGCACCGTACGGCACCTTGTGACGCTCACGCTCGCGGCCATGCTCGTCATGAATGACAATTTCGCCGGAACGGGCAATCACCACCAGTTCACCCTTGCCGTTGGTCACATAACGCATCGGGGCATTGAAACCGATCACGCCGTTGGACTTGGCTTCGACGCTGGAGGCAATCGCCGCACGCGATGCCGCACCACCGATGTGGAAGGTCCGCATCGTCAGCTGCGTGCCGGGCTCACCAATCGACTGGGCGGCGATGATACCGACCGCCTCACCGATGTTAATCAGGCCACCGCGGCCCAGATCGCGGCCGTAGCACTTGGCGCACAGACCGAAGCGGGTTTCGCAGGTCAGGGCCGTGCGTACTTTCACTTCGTCGACGCCGGCCGCTTCGAGTTCGTCGATCAGGTCTTCGTCCAGCATGGCACCGGCTTTAGCCAGGACCGAGCGGTTCTCGGGGTGCAGCACATCTTCCACCGCGGTGCGGCCGAGGATACGCTCGCGCAGCGATTCGATCACCTCACCACCCTCGACGATGGCGCGCATCAGCGAGCCCTCTTGCGTGCCGCAGTCATCTTCGGTCACCACCAGATCCTGCACCACGTCGCACAGGCGGCGCGTCAGGTAACCGGAGTTGGCCGTTTTCAGCGCGGTGTCAGCCAGACCCTTACGGGCACCGTGGGTGGAGATGAAGTACTCCAGCACGTTCAGGCCTTCGCGGAAGTTCGCGGTAATCGGCGTCTCGATGATGGAGCCGTCAGGCTTGGCCATCAGACCCCGCATACCGGCCACCTGGCGAATCTGCGCGGCAGAACCGCGGGCGCCGGAGTCGGCCATCATGTAGATGGAGTTGAAGGATTCCTGCTCGACTTCCTTGCCATTGCGGTCGATGACCTTCTCTTTCGAGAGCTGGGCCATCATGACCTTGGAGACTTCGTCGCCGGATTTGCCCCAGATGTCGACCACCTTGTTGTAGCGCTCGCCGGACGTCACCAGACCCGAGACATACTGCTGCTCGATCTCTTTGACTTCCTTCTGGGCACGCGAAATGATGTCGTGCTTTTCTTTGGGCACCAGCATGTCGTCGATACAGATGGAAATGCCGGCCTTGGTAGCCAGGCGAAAGCCCGACTGCAGCAGCTTGTCGGCAAACACCACCGTCTCTTTCAGGCCGCACTTGCGGAAAGACACGTTGATCAGCTTGGAGATTTCCTTTTTCTTCAACGCCTTGTTGATGTTGGAGAAAGGCAGGCCCTTGGGCAGGATTTCAGACAGCAGCGCACGGCCGCCGGTGGTTTCCCACAGCTTGGTCGACGGGATGAACTCGCCGGTTTCCTTGTTCTTGGTCCATTCGGTCAGGCGCACACTGATGCGGGCGTTCAGGTCGAGCTCGCCCGCGTCAAACGCGCGGCGGACTTCGCCGGTGTCCGAGAACACCAGGCCTTCGCCCTTGCCGTTGGTACGGTCACGCGTCGTGTAGTACAGGCCCAGCACCACGTCCTGCGACGGAACGATGGAAGGCTCGCCGTTGGCAGGGAACAGGATGTTGTTCGAGGCCAGCATCAGCGTGCGGGCTTCCATCTGCGCTTCCACCGACAGCGGCACGTGAACGGCCATCTGGTCACCGTCGAAGTCGGCGTTGAAAGCCGAGCAGACGAGCGGGTGCAGCTGGATGGCCTTGCCTTCGATCAGGATGGGTTCAAAGGCCTGGATACCGAGACGGTGCAGCGTAGGCGCACGGTTCAGCATCACGGGGTGCTCCTTGATGACCTCTTCCAGGATGTCCCACACCACCGGCGTGCCGGATTCGACTTCCTTCTTGGCCGCCTTGATGGTGGTCGCGATGCCCATGGCTTCGAGGCGCGAGAAGATGAACGGCTTGAACAGCTCGAGTGCCATCAGCTTGGGCAAGCCGCACTGGTGCAGCTTGAGCGTCGGGCCCACGGTGATCACGGAACGGCCGGAGTAGTCGACGCGCTTGCCCAGCAAGTTCTGGCGGAAACGGCCCGACTTGCCCTTGATCATGTCGGCCAGCGACTTCAGCGCGCGCTTGTTGGCGCCCGTCATGGCCTTGCCACGGCGGCCGTTGTCCAGCAGCGAGTCGACCGCTTCCTGCAGCATGCGCTTTTCATTGCGGGCAATGATCTCGGGAGCCTTGAGCTCCAGCAGACGGCGCAGACGGCTGTTGCGGTTGATGACGCGGCGGTACAGGTCGTTCAGGTCGGAGGTCGCAAAGCGGCCGCCGTCCAGCGGCACCAGCGGACGCAGGTCTGGCGGCAGCACAGGCAGCACGTCCAGCACCATCCACTCGGGCTTGATGCCGGACTTCTTGAACGCTTCCATCAATTTCAAACGCTTTGCGTTTTTCTTGATTTTGATTTCGGAACCGGTCAGGTCGTTGCGCAGCTTGTCGATCTCGATGTCGAGATCCAGGCCTTCGAGCAGGTCCTTGATGCCTTCGGCGCCCATCTTGGCGACGTATTCATCGCCGTATTCCTTGCGCTTGGCGTCGTAGTCGTCTTCCGACATGATGCTGAATTTCTTCAGCGGGGTCATGCCGGGGTCGGTCACCACGTAGGCTTCAAAGTACAGCACGCGTTCGATGTCGCGCAGCGTCATGTCGAGCACCAGGCCCAGACGCGACGGCAGCGACTTCAGGAACCAGATGTGCGCGCAGGGAGCGGCCAGGTCGATGTGACCCATGCGTTCGCGGCGAACCTTGGTCTGCGTGACTTCAACGCCGCACTTCTCGCAGATGACACCGCGGTGCTTGAGGCGCTTGTACTTGCCGCACAGGCATTCGTAGTCCTTGATGGGGCCAAAGATCTTGGCGCAAAAAAGACCGTCGCGCTCTGGCTTGAAGGTGCGGTAGTTGATGGTTTCAGGCTTCTTGACTTCGCCGAAAGACCACGAACGGATCTTTTCGGGCGAGGCCATGCCGATCTTGATGGCATCGAAATGCTCATCCGGCGTGAATTGCTTGAACAGGTCGAGTAATGATTTCATGAGTTAAATCCTTTTCTTTCCTGTAATTAGCTGCGTTCCAGCTCGATGTCGATACCGAGCGAACGAATCTCCTTGACCAGCACGTTGAACGACTCGGGCATGCCTGCCGTGATCGCGTGCTCGCCCTTGACGATGCTCTCGTACACCTTGGTACGGCCCTGCACGTCGTCGGACTTGACGGTGAGCATTTCCTGCAGCGTGTAGGAAGCGCCATAGGCTTCCAGCGCCCAGACCTCCATCTCGCCGAAACGCTGGCCACCAAACTGCGCCTTGCCGCCCAGCGGCTGCTGGGTAACCAGGGAGTACGGTCCGGTTGAACGTGCGTGCATCTTGTCGTCCACCAGGTGGTGAAGTTTCAGCACGTGCATGTAGCCGACCGTCGTCGTGCGCTCGAACTGGTCGCCCGTGCGCCCGTCATACAACTGAGCCTGGGTACGCGTCGCCGTCAGGCCCTTGGCCTTGGCGATGTCGTCCGGATAGGCCAGCTTCAGCATGGTCATGATGTCCTCTTCCGAGGCACCATCAAACACCGGCGTTGCAAAGGGAACACCCGTTGCCAGGTTGCTCGCCATCTCGAGCACATCGGTATCCGACAGATTGGCCAGGTCCTCGATGCGGCCCGACTTGTTGTACAGGGTGTCCATGAACTTGCGCAGCTCGGCCACCTTGGCTTCGGCTTGCAGCATGTCGCCAATGCGCTGGCCCAGACCCTTGGCGGCCCAGCCCAGATGCACCTCGAGCACCTGACCGACGTTCATGCGCGAAGGCACGCCCAGCGGGTTGAGCACGATGTCGCACGGCGTGCCGTCGGCCATGTAGGGCATGTCTTCGACCGGAACGATCTTGGACACCACGCCCTTGTTGCCGTGGCGGCCGGCCATCTTGTCGCCGGGCTGCAGGCGGCGCTTGACGGCCAGGTAGACCTTGACCATCTTGAGCACGCCGGCCGGCAGTTCGTCGCCCTGCGTGAGCTTCTTGCGCTTCTCTTCGAAAGCCAGGTCGAAGCTGTGGCGCGTCTGCTCCATGGCGTTCTTGATGCTTTCCAGCTGCGAAGCCACTTCGTCGTCCGCCGGGCGGATGTCGAACCAGTGGTACTTCTCGACGTCGGCCAGGTAGGCCTTGTCGATCTTGGTGCCTTTGGCCAGCTTTTTCGGGCCGCCATTGGCGACCTTGCCATTGAGCAGCTTTTCGATGCGGTCGAACGCGTCGGCTTCCACAATGCGCAGCTGGTCGTTCAGGTCCAGACGGAAACGCTTGAGCTCGTCGTCAATGATCTGCTGGGCACGCTTGTCGCGCACAATGCCTTCGCGGGTGAAGACCTGCACGTCGATCACGGTACCCTGCGAGCCCTGGCTCACGCGCAGCGAAGTGTCTTTCACGTCGCTGGCTTTTTCGCCGAAGATGGCGCGCAGCAGTTTTTCTTCCGGCGTCAGCGTGGTCTCGCCTTTTGGCGTGACCTTGCCCACCAGCGTGTCGCCCGGCTGGACTTCAGCGCCGACATAAATAATGCCGGATTCGTCGAGGCGGTTAAGCTGCTGCTCGGACAGGTTCGGGATGTCGCGGGTGATCTCTTCAGAGCCCAGCTTGGTGTCACGCGCCATCACCACGAGTTCTTCGATGTGAATCGAGGTGTAGCGGTCTTCGGCCACCACGCGCTCGGAAATCAGGATCGAATCCTCGAAGTTGTAGCCGTTCCAGGGCATGAACGCCACCAGCATGTTCTGGCCCAGGGCCAGTTCGCCGATGTCCGTCGAGGCACCGTCGGCGATCACGTCGCCCTTGGCCAGCTTGTCGCCGATCTTGACGATCGGGCGCTGATGGATGTTGGTGTTCTGGTTGGAACGCTGGTACTTGATCAGGTTGTAGATGTCCACACCGACTTCGCCAGCGAGGGCTTCCGCATCATTGACACGCACCACGATGCGGGTGGCATCGACGTAATCGACCACACCGCCGCGGTTGGCCGTCACCACGGTGCCGGAGTCCACTGCAGACACGCGCTCAATGCCGGTGCCGACAAAGGCCTTCTCAGGGCGCAGCACAGGCACGGCCTGACGCTGCATGTTGGCGCCCATCAGCGCGCGGTTGGCGTCATCGTGCTCGAGGAAGGGCACGAGCGAGGCAGCCACCGAGACGATCTGCGCGGGCGACACGTCCATGTACTGGATGCGCTCTGCGCCGACCAGCACGGATTCGCCGTTCTCGCGAGCCGACACCAGGTCGCCGGTCAGTGTGCCGGACTCATCGAGCAGGGCATTGGCCTGGGCAATCACGTACTTGCCTTCTTCAATGGCCGACAGGTAGTCGATCTGGTCGGTGATCTTGCTGTCCACCACACGGCGGTACGGTGTTTCGATGAAACCGTATTCGTTGAGGCGGGCATACAGGGCCAGCGAGTTGATCAGGCCGATGTTCGGACCTTCAGGCGTCTCAATCGGGCAGACGCGGCCATAGTGGGTCACGTGCACGTCACGCACTTCGAAGCCGGCACGCTCGCGCGTCAAACCACCGGGGCCAAGGGCCGAAACACGGCGCTTGTGGGTGATCTCGGACAGCGGATTGGTCTGGTCCATGAACTGCGACAGCTGGGACGCACCGAAGAATTCCTTCAGCGCGGCGGAAATCGGCTTGCTGTTGATCAGGTCATGCGGCATCAGCGGCTCTTGCTCCGCCTGGCCCAGACGCTCTTTCACGGCTTTTTCGATACGTGCCAGGCCGGTGCGATACTGGTTTTCCGCGAGTTCGCCGACACAGCGCACACGGCGGTTGCCGAGGTGGTCAATGTCATCGACTTCGCCGTTGCCGTTGCGCAGGTCCACCAGGATCTTGACGACCGCGAGGATGTCCTCGTTGGTCATGACCATGGGGCCGGTGGAGTCGTCACGGCCCACGCGGGCATTGAACTTCATGCGGCCGACCTTGGACAGGTCGTAGGTGTCCGGGTTGTAGAACAGGCGCTGGAACAGGGCCTGCACGGCGTCTTCCGTCGGCGGCTCGCCGGGACGCATCATGCGGTAGATCGCCACGCGGGCCGCAAACTCGTCAGCCGTTTCATCGGCGCGCAGGGTTTGCGAAATGTAGGCGCCCTGGTCGAGTTCGTTGGTGTACAGCACCTGCAGGTCCTGCACGCCGGCCAGGCGCAGTTTTTTCAGCAGCGCTTCGGTCAGCTCGTCGTTGGCCTTGGCGATGATTTCGCCGGTTTCGGCGTCGACGATGTTCTTGGCGACCACACGGCCCACCAGGAAGTCTTCAGGTACGCTGATGGTGGTGGTGCCGCTTTGCTCCAGCTCGCGGGTATGGCGAACCGTAATGCGCTTGTCTTTGGCGACAACGACCTTGCCGCTCTTGTCGGTGATGTCGAAACGGGCCACTTCGCCGCGCATGCGCTCGGCGACAAACTCCATCTGCGCGCCGCTGTCCATCAGGCGGAAGTTGTCGAACACGAAGAAGTTCGCGAGGATGGACTCCGGATTCAGGCCGATGGCCTTGAGCAGGATCGTGACCGGCATCTTGCGGCGGCGGTCGACACGGAAATACAGCACGTCTTTCGGGTCGAACTCGAAGTCGAGCCAGGAGCCGCGGTAAGGAATGATGCGGGCCGAAAACAGCAGCTTGCCCGAGCTGTGGGTCTTGCCCTTGTCGTGCTCGAAGAACACGCCGGGGGAACGGTGCAGCTGGGACACGATCACGCGTTCGGTCCCGTTGATGACGAAAGAACCCTTGTCGGTCATGAGCGGAACTTCGCCCATGTAGACCTCCTGCTCCTTGACTTCCTTGACGACCTTGGACTGCGATGTGGATGACTCGCGGTCATAGATGATCAGCTGGACTTTGGCGCGGACGGCCGAGGCAAAGGTCAATCCACGGGTCTGGCATTCGCGCACGTCGAAGGCGGGCTTGGCCAGGTTGTACTCGATGAACTTCATCTCGACAAAACCGTTATGCGAGACGATGGGGAATGCATTTTCAAACGCTGCCTGCAGACCTTCTACGGTGCGCTTCTGGGGCGCACGATCGGCTTGCAGGAACGCTGTGTACGCGTCTTTCTGCATTTGCAGCAAATAGGGAACAGTCAACACGCTCTCGCGGTTGCCGAAGCTTTTGCGGATGCGTTTGCGTTCGGTATAGGAATAGGCCATGAGTTCTCCGCTTTGATGGGCTCTGGCGACTCTCGTGCCCGAATACACCACGTATTCAGGCAGGCTTGGTGGTTGGCCACTACCAACCATGGCGGACGGTGACGCATTGCACGTCACCCGGACCAAGGCGTTTTCTGCAGTCGGGGTTCAGAAAACACTGGAAAAAAGACTGGGTCAATCTCTTTTCCAGTGCCTCTACGGTCGCACCGAAAAAGGCTTCAGCCTGTTTCAGTGCACCGGGAGCACCGCAAAAACAGCTTTTTTGCTGGCCTTGCGGCGTACTCCTGGAAACACGAAAGGCTGGAAGCCCGATGCGGTCTTCCAGCCTTTGCAAACACAAGCAATTACTTGAGTTCGACTTTCGCGCCAGCGTCTTCGAGCTTCTTCTTGGCGGCGTCTGCGTCGGCCTTGGGTGCGGCTTCCTTGACGTTCTTCGGAGCGCCGTCCACCAGGTCCTTGGCTTCTTTCAGGCCCAGACCGGTGATTTCGCGAACCGCTTTAATCACGGACACCTTGTTGGCGCCAGCTTCGAGCAGCACGACGTTGAACTCGGTCTTCTCTTCAGCAGCAGCAGCGGCACCGCCACCACCAGCAGCAGCGGGAGCGGCCATGGCGGCAGCGCTCACACCAAATTTCTCTTCGATGGCTTTCACCAGGTCGTTGAGTTCGAGGACCGTCATGCTATCCAGCGCGGTCAAAAATGCGTCTTTATCGAATGCCATTTTGATTTCCTAAAAAAGTTGGGTACAAATTACGCTGCTACAGCTTCTGCTGGCGCTGGGGTTTCGGCTTCGCCGCCACCCTTTTTCGCCGCCAGCGCGCCCAGCACAACGGCCGTACGCGAGATGGGCGACATCAGCAAGCCACACAACTGAGCCAGCAACACTTCCTTGGAAGGAATGTTGGCCAGTTGCTTCACGCCGTTCACGTCCAGGGATTTGCCAGCAAATGCACCACCGCGAATCACCAGCTTGTCGTTGGTTTTCGCGAAGTCAGCCACTACTTTCGCAGCAGCTACAGCATCTGTGGAAAAGCCGTAGATCAGCGGTCCGGTCATCTGGTCGGACACGACTTCAAATGCGCTACCTGCCACGGCACGGCGAGCCAGGGTGTTCTTCAGAACACTCAGGTTCACGCCTTTGTCGCGGGCTTGGCTGCGCAGCTTGGTCATGTCAGCGACCGTGATGCCACGGTATTCCGCCATCACGAGCGTTTGAGCTTTAGCGGCGAGGCCAGTCACTTCATCAATGACGGCTTGTTTCTCACTGCGGTTGAGACTCAAGGTCTACTCCTTAAAAATGTGCTTCCGGGTTTCCAGCTTGCGCTGTCGGCCGTTCAGCACGCTCATATTCAGCGACCAACTGTTTCAGATTCTTTTCAAACCATCTGCAGCGGGACCGCCATCTGCGTTGGCTGTCTTTCGATTAAGTGCCGGCCTTACAGCTGACACACCAACGGTCTTGGATGACCTGCCGGAGCCCGAAGACGCCGGCAGCCCACCACATTGAACCGCCCTTGCGGGCCGCTCAAATTTTTGCGATTACGCCGCGATGGTTTGCGTGTCGACGCGAACGCCCACACCCATCGTTGACGAAACCGCGACTTTCTTCAAATACACGCCTTTGCTCGAAGCAGGCTTGGCCTTCTGCAGCGCATCGATCAATGCAGCCAGGTTGCCTTGCAGCTTGGCGGTATCAAATGAACGGCGGCCAATGGTGCCGTGCACGATACCGGCCTTGTCGACACGAAACTGGACCTGGCCGGCTTTCGCGTTTTTCACGGCGGTCGCCACATCCGGCGTCACGGTGCCAACCTTGGGGTTGGGCATCAGGCCGCGCGGGCCCAGGATCTGGCCCAGCGTACCCACGATGCGCATCGCGTCGGGGGAGGCAATCACCACGTCGAAATCCATCTTGCCGGCCTTGATTTCGGCAGCCAGATCATCCATGCCGACGATGTCGGCGCCGGCGGCCTTGGCTTCTTCAGCCTTGGCGCCTTGGGCGAACACGGCAACGCGCTTGGTTTTGCCGGTGCCATTGGGCAGCACGACAGCGCCGCGAACGACCTGGTCGGATTTCTTGGCATCAATGCCGAGCTGCACAGCCACGTCGATGGACTCATCGAACTTGGCGACGGCGAACTCTTTCACGAGACCGATGGCGTCGGACAGGGCGTACAGCTTGTTGCTGTCAATCTTGTCGCCGATGGTTTTCTGGCGTTTGGTCAGCTTGCTCATACAACACCCTCCACCGTCACACCCATGGAGCGGGCGGAACCGGCAATAGTACGGACGGCGGCGTCGAGATCGGCGGCCGTCATGTCTTTCATCTTGGTCTTGGCAATTTCTTCCAGCTGGGCGCGGGTGATCTTGCCAACTTTCGCGGTGTGCGGTGTGGCAGAGCCCTTGTCGAGCTTGATGGCTTTCTTGATCAGCGTGACAGCCGGAGGCGTCTTGATGATGAAGGTGAAGCTCTTGTCTGCATACGCGGTGATCACCACGGGCAATGGCAGGCCCGGCTCAACACCCTGGGTCTGGGCATTGAATGCCTTGCAGAATTCCATGATGTTCAAGCCGCGCTGACCCAGTGCCGGGCCAATCGGGGGGGACGGATTGGCCTTGCCAGCTGGTACTTGCAGCTTGACGAAGCCGACGATTTTTTTCGCCATACTTTTCTCCTTGCGGGTCATAACGCCCGGACACTGTTAAAAACAGGCCCAGGCTCCCCGGGGGTTACACAACTCAATCAAGGTTCCGAAGAACCCTCCGCGCCGAGTTGCAAAGCGCAGGATTTCTAGACGCCGACCGAAAGTTACGTCTTTTCGATCTGGCTGAATTCCAGCTCAACCGGTGTGGCACGACCGAAAATCGTGACCGACACACGCACCTTGTTCTTGTCGTAGTTGACTTCTTCCACCGTGCCATTGAAGTCGGTGAACGGGCCATCCTTGACGCGGACATATTCGCCCGTTTCAAATTCAACCTTGTGGCGCGGCTTCTCGGTGCCGACCTGCATCTGGCTGACGATCTTCTGGACGTCTTCCTCGGAAATCGGGGCCGGGCGGTTCTTGGCGCCGCCGACAAAACCGGTGACCTTGTTGGTGTGCTTCACCAGGTGCCAGGTTTCGTCATCCATGACCATTTCGACCAGCACATAGCCCGGAAAGAAGCGGCGCTCTGTTGTTTTCTTCTGGCCGTTCTTGATCTCGACCACTTCTTCAGTGGGCACCAGGAAACGGCCGAACTTGGCCTGCATGCCGGCGCGATTGATACGCTCCAGAATGTTGCGCTCGACCGCCTTTTCCATACCGGAATAGGCATGCACGACATACCACTGCATGCCGGGGGTCGGCGTGAGGGACGTACCCGCCGCCACTTCGCTGACTACCGTGCCGTTCATATCGCTCATCATCTTTTCCATCCCAGGATCAGGTCGTAAAACACCCATTCGAGCGTTTTGTCGGTCAACCACAAAAACAACGCCATCACCACCACGAAGCCAAACACGTAGGCCGTCATCTGAATAGCCTCCTTGCGGGCCGGCCAGACGACTTTTTTGACTTCGCGCCAGGAATCACGCCCAAAGGCCACAAACTGCTTGCCGGGCTCAGAGGTCAGAAACACCACTACAGCCGCAACCAGACCCGCGACCAGAGCACCCCACTGGGCGACCTGACCCTGCTTGCTCAACAGGTAAAAACCCGCCAGCGACGCCAGCACCAGGGCGACGGCCAAGCCCAGCTTGGCTTTGTCGGCGGTGGTGCTAACGGTTTCAACTTGAGAAGAGGCCATGGTTGCCGGATTTCCTGTTCAATCTTCATGCGTCTTTGCAGACGCTTAAGCCCACCGGGAGTTTTTGACTCCTGGCGGGCCTTGTTTGCTATCTTTTCAAACCACCTGCAGCTTCACATCTCTACGCATCAGCCGGGTGGCAGGGGCAGTAGGAATCGAACCTACAACCTTCGGTTTTGGAGACCGACGCTCTGCCAATTGAGCTATACCCCTCCATCAAACCTTCAAAAACTCAGGCAATGATCTTGGCCACAACGCCGGCGCCAACGGTCTTGCCGCCTTCGCGGATGGCAAAGCGCAGGCCTTCTTCCATGGCGATCGGGTTGATCAGCTTGACGGTGATCGACACGTTGTCGCCTGGCATGACCATTTCCTTGCCTTCTGGCAACTCGATCGCGCCCGTCACGTCCGTCGTGCGGAAGTAGAACTGGGGACGGTAGTTGTTGAAGAAGGGCGTGTGGCGGCCGCCTTCGTCCTTGCTCAGCACGTAGATCTCGCCGGTGAAGTGCGTGTGTGGCTTGATCGAGCCGGGCTTGCACAGCACCTGGCCGCGCTGCACGTCTTCGCGCTTGGTGCCGCGCAGCAAAATACCGACGTTGTCGCCGGCCTGGCCCTGGTCGAGCAG